>NZ_BAAAWT010000001.1:4285000-4585000 GCF_039535215.1 Streptomyces racemochromogenes | reverse complement strand
TTCACGCGCATGATGGAGCAGGTCATGGGCAAGGAGGTCGCGGACGTCGCGCTGCGCCTGTGGACCCCGGTCGGCGCGGAGGTCCAGTACGTCAAGCAGGTCTCGCCCTCCGTCCACGACCTGACCGGCCGCCGCACCGAGGCGGGCCCGCGCGCCGGGGACTACCCGACCGGCTCGTGGGGCGACGAGTCCCGCGAGTACCACGTGTGCGTCCGGGTGCCGGGGGCCGCCGTGGGCCAGGAGATGCTGGCCGCCCGCGCCTCGCTGGTCCTGCCGGGACCGGACGGCGAGCCCCGGCCGCCGCTCGCGCAGGGACTGGTCCGGGCGGTGTGGACGGACGACCTCGCCGCGTCGACGGCCATCAGTCCCCAGGTGGCGCACTACACGGGACAGGCGGAACTCGCGGAGGCTATCCAGCAGGGCCTGGAAGCCCGCAAAATGGGCGATGTCGACAGTGCGACGGCGAAGCTGGGCCGTGCCGTGCAGTTGGCGAGCGCCTCCGGGAACGCCGACACCGCCAAACTGCTCGCGAAGGTGGTGGATGTCGTCGACGCGGCGGCGGGTACTGTGCGGCTGAAGGCGAAGGTCGCCGATGCCGACGAGATGACCCTTGAAACGCGTTCGACGCAGACCGTCCGAGTGAAGAAGACCTGAGAAGAAGCCTGACGCGATGACGCAGGAAAAAGGGGGAACCGCCGCGATGCCGACCTGCCCGAACGGCCACCAGTCCGCCTCCGACGACTGGTGCGAGGTCTGCGGCCTCCGCATGACCGCCCCCGCCGGCGCCGCCTCCGCCGCCCCCTCCTACGGCTACGGCTACCCTCCCACCGGCGGGGAGCCGACCGCCCAGGCCGAGCTGTGCCCGCAGTGCCGGACCCCGCGCGAGGCGATGGCCCCCTTCTGCGAGGAGTGCCGGTACAACTTCCTCACCCGCTCGGCGACCCCGTACGCCGCCGAGCCCGCACCGGCCGCCGCGCCGGGCGCGTCCGGGCCCGGCACCGGCGCGGTGACCGCCCCGCCGCCCCCGCCGCCGGCCCCGCCGCAGCCGGTGTTCTCCCAGGACCACTTCGAGTACCAGGGCTCCCGCCCCTCGCGGGTCAACCGGCCGGCCGAGCCGCTGCAGAGCGATGACGACTGGCTGCTCCAGCCGCCCGCGCAGGAGCAGCCCGTCGTGGCGCCGGAGCGGCCGCAGCCCGTGCCGCAGGAGTTCCGTCCCCAGTCGGAGTACCAGCAGTCCGAGTACGCGGCTCCCGAGCACCCGCAGTCCGAGTACCAGCAGCCCCGGCCGCCGCAGCCGTCACAGTCGCCGCAGCCGTCACAGCCGGAGCCGTTCGCGGCCCCGGACCGCGGCGGCAGCGCCTCCTGGTCGGCGACGATCGGCCCCGACCGCTCGTACTTCCTGGCGATGATGCAGCGCAGCGGCCCCGAGGCCGCCGCGCTCAACCTGCCCGCCTACTCCCCGGAGCTCCACCTCCCGCTCTCCGGCGGGCAGATCACCATCGGCCGCCGCCGCGCCTCCACGGGCGAGTCCCCGGACATCGACCTGTCGGTGCCCCCGGAGGACCCGGGCGTCTCCCACCAGCACGCGGTGCTGGTCCAGCAGCCGGACCTGACCTGGGCCGTGGTCGACCAGAACTCCACCAACGGCACCACCATCAACGGCGGCGAGGACCCCATCCAGCCGTACGTCCCGGTCCCCCTCGCCGACGGCGACCGCGTCCACGTCGGCGCCTGGACCACCATCACGGTCCGCCGCGGCTAGTCGCGGGGCGGGGCCTCCTCGCCCAGGGGCCACACATAGGGGCCCTGGGGGTCGTCGAGCCAGGCCCACTGTCCCTCCGGCGTGACCGTGACCCCGAAACGTTCGCGCGCCGGCCGGCCCTCGCCCCGCCACAGGTCCAGCGCCTCGCGCGGGTGCAGCACGTCCGCGGTCAGGATCAGCAGGAACTGGAAGCGCTCGTTGTCGACCAGTTCGTACGGGATCCCGTGCAGCGGCCCGGTCGCCCCGGGCGGGCCCGGCGCGGCCGTGGCCCCGCGCAGCGGGACGAAGTAGGCCGGGGTGTGCAGGAAGCGGCCCTCCGCGAAACCGGCGTCCCGGACGGTCAGCGCGATCAGCCCGGTCGACAGCGGGGCCAGGATCCGCGCCCCCGGCCGGCACTGGCCGAGCCAGGCGGGCGGGATCAGCGGCAGGGTGCAGGTCACGAGGATCCGGTCGAAGGGCGCCCGGGCGGGACAGCCGCGCGCCCCGTCGCCGGTGACCACGGCGGGCCGGTAGCCGAGCCGGGCCAGGTGGGAGCGCGCCGACTCGGTGATCTCCTCGTCCAGGTCCACCGTCGTGACGAGGCCGTCGCCGAGGCGGTGGCAGAGCAGGGCCGCGTTGTAGCCGGTACCGGCGCCGATCTCCAGCACGTTGTCCCCGTCGCGCACGCGCAGCGCGTCCAGCATCTTCGCCATCAGGGAGGGCTGGCTGCTGGAGGAGACCAGCTCGCCGTCGCGCAGCCGCGTGGCGAGCGGGGCGTCGGTGTACACCCCGCGCAGCCAGCGGGCCCGCTGCTCGGGATCCGGATCCTCGCCCCACAGCCGCTCGTGCCCCGCTCCGCGGCCGGTCCAGAAGTACGGCACGAACAGGTGCCGGGGCACGGCGGCGAAGGCCGCCCGCCAGGCCGGGTCCTCCAGCACGCCGGTGGCGGTGAGTTCCCGTACCTGGGCGGCGTGCGCCGTCTCCCGCAGGTCCTTCTCCGCGGCCCTCGCCGTGCCCATGTCTCCACTGTGATGCGGGCGGGCGCGGGGTGCGACCTCTCGGCGGGGACGGGCGGCGGCGGTCCTAGGACCGGGGTCCTCCGTCCGGGCGTCTGAGACGATGGTCGGGTGAATGACGACGCGCAGAGCACGGTGCAGGAGACGACCTTCTACGATCAGGTCGGCGGCGAAGAGACCTTCCGCCGTCTGGTCCACCGCTTCTACCAGGGGGTCGCGGGGGACCCGCTGCTGCGCCCGATGTACCCGGAGGAGGACCTCGGGCCGGCCGAGGAGCGGTTCGCGCTGTTCCTGATGCAGTACTGGGGCGGCCCGACGACGTACAGCGAGCACCGCGGGCACCCGCGCCTGCGCATGCGGCACGCGCCGTTCCAGGTGGACGCGGCCGCGCACGACGCGTGGCTGGCCCACATGCGCGTGGCGGTGGACGAGCTGGGGCTCGCGCCGCAGCACGAGGCCCAGCTGTGGCGGTACCTGACCTACGCGGCCGCCTCGATGATCAACACCGCGGGCTAGCCGGGCCTCCGGCCCATACCGGACCGGCGCCCCCTGCGTGCAGGGGTCCCTGCAAGCGGCCGAACGCTTCCCCTCGGCCGAGGGCTCCTGCCAGGCCCGTACGGGGCACGGGCGGGGCGCCCGCGGTACCCGGTGGGCCCTCCCGGGAACCCCTTCCGTCGCACCAACACCGACGGAACTGGAGGTTCCATGTCGCAGGGCACCGCAGACACGGTTGATCCGACCACCGACGCGGACGGGGAGGCGCTGGACCGCGCCCTCGCCGCGAACGCGTCCGGCGCGGATCCCGGCCTGCACGAGAGTACGAGCGCGAGTTCCTCCCAACCCGCCCGCGGGCCGGCACCCGAGTACGGGTCCGGCGGCCGCACGGCCGCCCGCAGGCAGCTGGACTCGGAATAGGGGGCGCGCCATGTCCATGAGGTTCCAGAACAACTACCACCGCGAGATCTGGACGATGGTCGAGCGGCACCATCCCGGCTGCTCCGACGGCAGCAACTGGGTCAAGGAGGGCTGGTGGAAGCTCGGCCCCGGGGAGAGCGCGGTGGTCTACGGCGGTGACGTCCTCGCGCTCAACCAGATCTGGTACTGCTACGCGTTCGCCGGCGACGGCGCCGAGTGGCGCGACCGCTTCCGGGAGACGGTCCCGAACAGCGCCTTCGAGTGGTGTGCGAACACGTCGGACTCCAACTCGCGGACGATCTTCATGAGCGAGTTCGTCGTGAGCCGCCCGAACCACGTGCACTCGTTCAACCCGTAGCCCGGCCGGGAACGGCAGGGCACGGCACGACGCACGGAGCAGGCCCGTCCGCCCCCGGTCCCCGGTGGGCGGGCGGCCCGGCCCGGGACGGGAGCCCTAGACGGGCCGCACCTGGATGCCGGCCAGGCCGGCGAGGGCGCCGGGGCGGCGCGTGGCGACGGAGCCGTACGGGGTGCTGAGCCGCAGCCAGCCGCCGGAGGCGAACAGGGCCACCGGGGCGGGAGCGCTCGCGTCGGGGGCGCCCGCGGGCACGGGGGTGCGTACCGGACGCAGGAAGCCCAGGGACTGGGCGGCGTGCGCGGCGCGCAGGGGCAGCTCGGTGTCGCCCAGGGTCCGGGACCAGATCTCGCGGCCGATGCGGTCCCGCTCGGAGCGGGTCCGGTGCTGCGGGGGCAGGGCCTCGTCGCGGGCGCGGAACTCGGCGACGGCGGCGGCCACGGCCGCGCGTACCGCCTCGGCGGCGGGCAGGCCGGGAACCGGACTCCAGCCACCACGGGGCGGCAGGACGCCCGTCCAGGGCGGGCCGGTGACGGGTCCGGGCACGGTCACCGCGGCACCGCTCTCGTCGACGGCCTCCAGCAGTTCGCCCGCGGAGACGGTGACGTCCAGCGGGGCAGCGAGGGGCTCGGCGAGGCGTGCCGCACGGACGGCCAGGACCTCGAAGGAGGGCGGGCGTCCGAAGACGGCGAGCGCGCCGCCGCCCGCCGCCGCCTGGAGGCGTACGGCGGCGGCGCGGTCGTAGTGCACCAGCCGGCCCAGGAAGGCGGCGAGGTCCGCCGCCTCCCCGGAGTCGGCGAGGCGCAGCTGTCCGCTCATGCCGCGAGGCGCCCTTCGGCGGCCGCGGGGGGCTTTCTCGGGCTGGTCGAGGTACTGCTCCAGGAAGTGCCGTTCCTCGTCGGTGATGCGGCGGGGCCGCCCCTCGGCGAGGTTGTAGGGCACGACGACCGTCTCCGCGCGGACGTAGACGGTCTCCGGAGCGTCCTCGGTCGCCTCGTCCTTGACCTCGTAGCGGATGGTCAGGGACGCGGCGCCTATCCGGGTCACCCAGGACTCGATGAGCACCGGCTCGTGCCGGTGCACGAGGGGGAGCTTGTAGTCGATCTCGTGGCGGGCCACGACGGACCCGCCCGTGAAGGACTCGCTGCCCTCCCCCGGCGCCAGGCGGAACATGAAGTCGATGCGCGCCTCCTCCAGGTAGCGGAGGAAGACGACGTTGTTGACGTGCCCGAAGGCATCCATGTCCGCCCAGCGGAGGGGGCACCGGTAGTGGTGTCTGGCCATGACCGCGACCTAGCCCCGGGTGAGCTTCTTGTAGGTGGCACGGTGCGGACGGGTGGCGTCCGGGCCGAGCCGCTCGACCTTGTTCTTCTCGTAGGACTCGAAGTTGCCCTCGAACCAGAACCACTTGGACTCGCCCTCGTAGGCGAGGATGTGCGTGGCCACCCGGTCCAGGAACCAGCGGTCGTGGGAGACGACCACGGCCGCACCGGGGAACTCCAGCAGCGCGTTCTCGAGGGAGCCCAGGGTCTCGACGTCGAGGTCGTTGGTGGGCTCGTCGAGGAGCAGCAGGTTGCCGCCCTGCTTGAGGGTGAGCGCGAGGTTCAGGCGGTTGCGCTCACCGCCGGAGAGGACGCCGGCCGGCTTCTGCTGGTCCGGGCCCTTGAAGCCGAAGGCGCTGACGTAGGCGCGGGACGGCATCTCGACGTTGCCGACGTTGATGTAGTCCAGCTCGTCCGACACGACCGCCCAGAGGGTCTTCTTGGGGTCGATGTTGGCGCGGCCCTGGTCGACGTACGAGATCTTGACGGTCTCGCCGACCTTGATCTCGCCGGAGTCCGGGGTCTCGAGGCCCTGGATCATCTTGAAGAGCGTGGTCTTGCCGGCGCCGTTCGGGCCGATGATGCCGACGATGCCGTTGCGCGGCAGCGTGAAGGACAGGTCGTCGATGAGGACCTTGTCGCCGAACGCCTTCGAGAGGTTGTTGACCTCGACCACGATCGAGCCCAGGCGGGGGCCCGGCGGGATCTGGATCTCCTCGAAGTCGAGCTTGCGCATCTTGTCGGCCTCGGCCGCCATCTCCTCGTAGCGAGCGAGACGGGCCTTGGACTTCGCCTGGCGGCCCTTGGCGTTGGAGCGGACCCACTCCAGCTCTTCCTTGAGGCGCTTGGCGCGCTTCTCGTCCTTCTTGCCCTCGACCTTGAGGCGCTCGGCCTTCTTCTCCAGGTAGGTGGAGTAGTTGCCCTCGTAGGGGTGGGCGCGGCCGCGGTCGAGCTCCAGGATCCACTCGGCGACGTTGTCGAGGAAGTAGCGGTCGTGGGTGACGGCCACGACGGCGCCCTTGTACTGGGCCAGGTGCTGCTCCAGCCAGTTCACGGACTCGGCGTCGAGGTGGTTGGTGGGCTCGTCGAGGAGCAGCAGGTCGGGGGCCTCCAGCAGCAGCTTGCAGAGGGCCACGCGGCGCTTCTCACCACCGGAGAGGTTGGTGACGGGCCAGTCGCCGGGCGGGCAGCCCAGGGCGTCCATGGCCTGCTCCAGCTGGGCGTCGAGGTCCCACGCGTTGGCGTGGTCCAGGTCGTCCTGGAGCTTGCCCATCTCCTCCATCAGCTCGTCGGTGTAGTTCGTCGCCATTTCCTCGGCGATCGCGTTGAACCGGTTGAGCTTCTGCTTGATCTCGCCGACGCCGTCCTCGACGTTCTCCAGGACGGTCTTGGACTCGTCGAGCTTGGGCTCCTGCATGAGGATGCCGACGGAGTAGCCGGGCGACAGGAAGGCGTCACCGTTGGACGGCTGCTCGATGCCCGCCATGATCTTCAGGACGGTGGACTTACCGGCACCGTTCGGGCCGACCACGCCGATCTTGGCCCCCGGCAGGAAGTTCAGGAAGACGTCGTCGAGGATCACCTTGTCGCCGTGCGCCTTGCGCGTCTTGCGCATGGTGTAGATGAACTCAGCCAAGAGAAACCGTCCGGCAGATCGATGGTGGGCAGATACACCCCATACTGCCGTACGTCCATCCCCCGGGGGAAACCAGTACGTGCGCGGGGGGAGGCCCGGGGCGGTCCGGCCTGGGCGGCCTGACCGTGAGTACTCCTGGTATTACGGGTACGACAGGTGCCGCTCGGCAGGTACGACGCGGCGGGTACGAAGCTCTGGGGGGAGTTCGATGGACGGCTGGCTGCTGCCGCTCTCGATAGCGCTCATCGGCATGACGGGCACGCTCTTCGCGCCGCTGCTGACGCAGCGGCTGGTGGGACGGGTCCAGTCCGAGCAGTTCGAGCGGCAGGAACGGATGGCCGAGGGCCAGTGGCAGCGCGAGCAGCGGGCGGCGGAGCTGGACGTCCGCCGGGCCTGCTACGTGGCGGCGATGGCCGGGTACCGGCGCTACCGGATCGAGCTCATGAACTTCCTGTGGCTCGCCCACAAGGCCGGGGCGGCCGGGGACGGGGACGGAGCCGGGAACGGGAACGGGGACCGGGACGCGGTGAGGGCCGCGGGCCGGGCCGACCTGGAGGCGGCCCGGCAGGCGATGCACCTGGCGTTCGCGGAGGCGCAGCTGGTCGGCTCGGAGGCCGTGGTGGCGGAGCTGGACGCCACCGCGGAGCGGCTCTCGCAAGCCTTCTACCGGGTGCTGCGGCTGGACGAGGGCGATCCGGTACCGGACGGCGGCTTCGAGGCGGTCAAGGCGGATCTGCTCGGGCTCGGAGAGCGGTGGAAGGAGATGCGCGCCGTGATGCGGGCCGACCTCGGGACGGACGCCCGGCTTCAGCGGGGGCGGTAGACGGTCAGGGCGTCGGGGAGGGCGTCCAGGGTGAGGGCGGTGGGCGCCTGGGCGTACTCGCCGTCGTAGGCGAGCGGGGTGCCGGGCGGGACGTCCGCGACGCGCAGGCGGCGCAGCCGGGTGGCGACGTGGACGGGGGACCGGCTGAGCGGGCCGGCGAACGCGGCGGCCAGCAGGCGCGGGCCGGGGCGGCCGCCGCCGTGGACGATCCGCAGGTCGAGCAGGCCCTCGCCGAGACCGGCCCGGCGGCGGGGTGTGGGGCCGGTGCCCTGGTAGGTGCCGTTGCCGGCGAAGAGCAGCCACGCGCTGCGGGGCCGCCCGGCCAGGGTCATCCGTACGGGCCGCTCGGCCCGCAGCACCCGCCAGGCCGCCAGCACCGCGGCCGGCCCGCCCCCGATCCGGGGCGCCCACCGCAGACGGTGCCGCAGCAGCTCGGGGTAGGCGCCGATGCTGAAGTTGTTCAGGAAGTACCGGACCCCCTCCCCGGACTGCCCGGACCCGTCGGCCGGGGTGATGCGGCCCAGGGAGACGCGGACCGCCTGGCCGGCGAGGAGGGCGCGGCAGGTGTCCTCCGGGCCGATGAGGCCGAGGTCCAGCGCGAAGTGGTTGAGGGTGCCGCCGGGGAACACCGCGAGCGGCACCCCGGCCCGCAGGGCGGCGGTCGCGGCGGTGTTGATGGTGCCGTCGCCCCCGTACACGCCGAGCACCTTCGCCCGGGCGGCGGCCTCCGTCATCGCGGCCTCCACCTCGTCCCCCGCGCACTCCACGACCTCCGCCAGGGGCAGCAGCTCACGCAGTACGGCGAGTCCCGCCCCGCGGGGCGTGCCGGACGCGGTGTTCACCACGACCGTCAGCCCGGCCCCGTCCGGCAGTGCGGGCGCGTCGGCCGCCGGGCGCTCCGCGCCGGGGACGGCCCGCGCCCGTTCGGCGCGGCGCACGAGCCCGCGTACGGCGAACCCCGCCGCGACCCCGAGGGCCGCGCCCGCCAGCACGTCGGAGGGGTAGTGCACGCCGGTGTAGACCCGGGAGAAGGCCACCGACGCGGCCACCGGCGCCACCGCGGCCCCCCACCCGGGGGATTCCAGGGCGAGGCCGGCGGTGAAGGCGGCGGCCGAGGCGGAGTGCCCGGACGGGAAGGAAGTGGTCCACGGCTGCACGGCCGGCAGCCGCGCCACGGGCACCCCTTCCAGCAGCGGCCTGGGCCGGCGCACGGACCACTTGCCGACGGTGTTGATGGTGGCCGAGGCCAGCGCCAGCGAGGCGGCGGCCGTCAGCGCGCCCTTGCGGGCCCGGGCCGAGCCGACGACGGTGATCGCCGCGGCGGTCGCGCCCCACAGCACCCCGTGGTTCGCGGCCCGGCCGAGGGCGGGCAGCACCCGCTCGCCCCCGGGCCAGTGCCGTTGCGCCACGAAGTCGAACAACCGTCGGTCCCAGGCCGCGAGGGTGCCGCGCCAGGTCAGTTTCTGATCAGCCACAACCACGCCTCTACCCCGGGCCGCCGCCCGGAATCAGCCCTCGCCGTCCTCCCCCTCGAACGGCCGCTTGCGCAGCAGCAGCACGACCATGCCGCCCAGCACCACCAGCCCGACCGCGAGGGAGGCGATGACCGGGGTGGCCGCGGAGCTGCCGCTGGTCGCCAGCCGCTCCTCGTCCGGGGAGTCCGGACCGGCCGAGGCGGACTCGGCGGCCACCGCCACCTCGGACGTTCCGCCCAGCTGGCCCACGGCTGCGGCCGTGCCCGCCGCGACGGCCGGCGGCTGCGGCCAGACCGCGGTGGCGGTGGCGGCCGCCGCGGACTCGCTGGAGCCGGCCACGATCTGCGTCTCGGCCGGGATCCCGCTGGTGAACACGCGCCCTACGGGCACCTTGGTGGAGCCGTGCACGGTCACCGAGGCCGTCCCGTCGGGGGTGCCGGCGGGCACCTCGAAGTAGAGCCGGCTGCCGTTGCCCGCGGAGGTCACCGGCCGCCCGTCGGAGTCGACCACCCGCACCCCCATGGCGGTGGCGGCCGTGTCAGGGCTGACGGTGACGCTCTGCGCGCCCGTCCGGACGGTGACCGGGCCGAGCCGGGTGCCGACGGCTCCCGTCAGCGGACCGGACACCTGGCCGGGGTCCAGGTCCAGCGACGCCGGCGGCTCCGGCAGCCGGCCGGCCTCCCGCTGGAGGTAGTCGGCGAGCAGTTCCGCCGCCGGGTCGGCCGCCTCCACCTGCGCTCCGTCGGCCAGCCGCCAGATCGCCACCTGGGTCCCGGCGGCCGCGCTCTCCGCGGTCAGCGTCCCGGCCCCGGCGGCCTTCGCCAGCCCGGCCAGGTCGTTGTGCTGGGGGTAGGAGTGCTCCAGGACCCAGCGGATCCGGCCGCCCGCGTCGGTGTTCCGGGCGAGGGGGCTGCCGCCCCAGCCGCTCTCCGTGTACCGGGCCTGGGGCTGCGCGTAGCCCGCGATCCCGACTCCGTACGTCTGGAGCATGCCGCCGCCGTCGACCCGCATCTCGTACAGGCCGGCGGGGATCTGCCGGACCGAGCCGTCCCCGCCGCGCAGGACCGCCTGCCCGTACGTCTTGAGGCCGTCGAGCACGGCGCTCGCGCCCCCGGAGGTCCGGCCGGCGGCGGCCGGGCCGGAGTCCGCCGCGGCGCGGGCACCGGGCGCGGCGGTGAGGGCCGCGGCCAGCAGGGCCGCCGCCAGGGGCCGGCGCACGGAGCCGCGTACCGCACTCGCGGCGGCGGTGGCGGCACCGGGACCGCCACCGGCTGGAAGCGGAACGTCCGGCCGGACGGGTCCGGCCTCGGGTGGGACGGTGGGCGCGGAGGCCGGCCCGCCCGCGGACGCGGTGGACGCCGCGCGGGGCTCGGAGGATGCGGAGGATGCGGGAACAGCAATCGACACAGTTCTCCCCTTCGGGCCGAAGACCAAGGTGCCCGTGAGTACCGGGGAATCCTAGCCGCCTCGAACACTCAGACCACCGCCGCCTTCTGAGGGCCCATCAGTGGGGTGTCCGTCCTGACCACCCTGCGGAAGGCCGCCGTTCCGCGGGTGAGGTCGTGTCCGACGGCGATCGCGTCGATGTCCGCCGAGAACCAGCGGACGCCCTCGCCGTCGGGCGGGTCCTCCCGGACCCGCAGACGCCCGTGCACCACCAGCGGTTCCCCGACCGAGACGGAACTGGCCAGGTTGACCGCCAGCACCCGGCGCGCCCACACCGTGTAGAAGCTGGTGGGAGCGTCCGTCCAGGTCTCCGTGCGCCGGTCGAAGTACCGCGGGGTCACGGCGAAACGGAATCTCGCCGACGGACCGGTCACCGTCTCCTTGAAGTCGATCTGCGTCGCCACGTGCCCCACCAGCGTCACCAGGGTGTCGTTCATCCCGGCCGCCCTCCCCCGCACTCCGTACCCGTGCGGACCATCCGCACGAGGTACGACCATGCTGGCCCCGGGCCCCGGCATCCCGCTCCGGCCTGTGGATTACTGGCGGGTTGTGGACAACTTCGTCCCCCCTGAGGCGACCGCCGCGTACTGTTCGCGCACCTCGCGGTAGCGCAGCAGCTCGGCCGCCACCGGTTCCAGCACCCGGGCCCGGCCGCAGCCGGCCGCCGCCTGCCTGAGCCGCCGTTCGGCGTCCTGGCCGTACCTGCGCGCCGGGCCCCGGGCGGCGATCGAGCAGGCCCACTCCACCAGCGGCCCGCCGACGATGCCCGCCACCATAAAGAGCACGGGCGGCAGCAGTTTCGGCTCCAGGACACCGACGATCTGCCCGACCAGCCACAGGCCGCCGAAGATCTGCACCAGTGTCATGGCCGCCTGCGCCAGCACCGCGACCGGCCACCAGGCGGGCCGCGGCGGCTTCGCGCCGGGTACGGCGACGGCCGCGCCCAGGGTCACCGCCAGCTCGTCCAGCGCCTCCGGCAGCCGCTCGGCGCCGCGCACCGCGGTCTCCCGTACGGCCTGCGCCCAGGGGTCGGGCAGGCCGGTGACCGCTTCGTCGGCGACCGTGCGTACGGCCTGCTCCACGCGCTGACGGGCGGTCACCTCCTCCTCGGGGGGCGGGGCCGCGACCGCGCCGGAGCCGCGGCCCTTGGCCGACATCAGGGCCAGGGACGCGAGCGAGCGCGGGGCGCGCCGGCTCTCGTACCAGCGCCACAGCCGCAGCCAGGGCGTGCCGCAGGCCTTGCCGGCGTTGCGCCGCCAGGCCCGCTCGGCGGCGAGGCCGGCCGCGTACGCCCCGACGGCTTCCGCGAGCCGGTCCTCGAACTCGGCGCGCGCCGCCTCGCCGATCTCGGGCCCGGAGGGTCCGCAGTGGCCGTCGGCGACGTAGAGCGGGCGCAGGCGCAGCGCGGCCTGGTCGACGTCGGCGGAGATCCGCCGGGTCGCGGCGCCCTTCTCCTGGGTGAACTGTCCGAGGAGCTCGCGGAGTTCCCCGACGCCCTCACCCGTCAGGGCGGACAGTCCGAGGACGGTGGCGCCGGGCTCGCCGTGCTCGCCGAGGGCGATCCCGTCGTCGTCCAGCAACCGCCGCAGGTCGTCGAGTACGAGGTCGGCGGCGTCGCCGGGGAGCCGGTCGACCTGGTTCAGCACGACGAAGGTGACCTCGGCGTGCCCGGCCAGCGGCCGCAGGTACCGCTCGTGCAGGACGGCGTCCGCGTACTTCTCCGGGTCCACCACCCACACCACGGCGTCGACCAGCGCCAGCACCCGGTCGACGTGCTCCCGGTGCGCGCCGAGCGCCGAGTCGAGGTCGGGCAGGTCGACGAGGACCATGCCGCGCAGCGCCTCGGCCTCCGGGGTCTCGCGGGGGCGGCGCCGCAGCCGTCCGGGGATCTCCAGCCGGTCGAGGAGGCCGGCGGCGCCGTCGGACCAGCTGCAGGCGATGGGGGCGGCGGTGGTGGGGCGGCGCAGTCCGGTTTCGGAGATCTGCACTCCGGCGAGTGAATTGAAGAGGGTGGACTTGCCGCTTCCGGTGGCTCCGGCGATGGCGACGACGGTGTGCTGGGGGGACAGGCCCCGGCGTGCGGCGGCTTCGTCGAGGACCCGGCCGGCTTCGGCGAGGGTCTTGCCGTCGAGGCGGGTGCGGGACAGCCCGACCAGCTGGCGCAGGGCGTCGAGGCGCGTCCGCAGGGCCTGGGCCTCGGGGCTGAGCGGGGGCGAGGGCGCCTTGCCGCCGTCGCTGCCGGCGCCGGAGACGGCCCGCACGATCGCCTCGTCGGCGCCGTCCGCGTCGTCGTCCTCGGCGCCCGCCGCCTTCCGTCGGCCTTCCGCTCCGTCTTCCGCCTGCTCGTCGAGGCCGCCGGCGAGGAGGGCGGCGTCGAGCAGCGCGTCGTCGATGAGGGCGTCGCCGGCCCGCGCGCCGCTGCCGCGCGGGCCTCCCTTGCGGTTGGCCCGGTGGCGGGAGCGTGCGATGAACCCGTCGTCCCACCGGTCGCCGGCGTGGTCGCGGTCGCGGTCGGTCACGGCGGTCACCGCGTCACCTCTCCTTCTGCAGTACGGACAGCGCGGCGATCAGCTCGGCCTGTGGTTCGGGGGTGACTTCGAGGGCCTGGAGGGGGGCCAGCCGGCGGTCCCGTTCGGCGCGCAGGACCTCGTCGAGGTGGTCCCCGACGAGTTCGCCGCCGCGGTCGCGCAGGCGCAGGGCGGCCTGTGCGCCGATCCGCTCGGCGAGCTTCTCCCCGGCCGGGCGGGCCCGTTTGCCGCCGAGGAGGGCGGCGACGAGGAGGGCGGCGACGCCGTCGGGGTCGGGCGCGGGCTGCTTGCCGAGCTTGGCGACCTCCTCCTCGGCGAGCTCCTCCAGTACGCGCCGCCAGCGGCGTACGGCCACGCCGATGCGTTCCGCCGCCTCCCGGTCGGGCGCGGGCAGCGGCACGGCGCCGGAGGCGGGTTCGCGCCGCCAGACCTCGGCGATCCGCTCGTCGGCGGCGGCGACGGCGCACTGGAGGAGCGCCGCGAGGGATTCCGCGAGGGAGTCGAGGAGTTCGTCGGCGCTGGTGTCGAGGGGGTAGCCGCGCCACCGGGTGAGGGCGTCGCCGGCGAGCACGGCGCCCTTGTCGAGGCGGTTGCGGACCCGCTTGCCCTCCTGCCGGTACGCGTCCTCGACGGCGGTGGTCAGCCGGACGGCGGCGGCGTGCTGCGCGGCCACGGCGGAGGCCAGCTCCGGCATGCGGCGCTTGAGGGAGTCGAGGGCGCCGAGGGCGGTCCGGCCGACCGCGTACTGCCGGGCGGCGGGGTCGTGGACGTGGTGGGTGAGCCAGGCCAGCAGCGGCGCGACGGCGCTGGCCGGCAGCAGCCCGCCCCCGCCGGCCGACTCGGGCAGTTCGGGCACGGTGAAGCGCGGTACGTCCCCCAGCCCGGCACGGGTGAGCAGTGCCCCGTACTGGCGCGAGACCTCGGCGAGCACCTGGTGCGGGACGCGGTCGAGGACGGTGATCAGGGTGGCGTTGTACTGCTTGGCGGTGCGCAGCAGGTGCCAGGGGATGGCGTCGGCGTACCGCGAGGCGGTGGTGACCATGACCCAGACGTCGGCGGCGCAGATCAGCTCGGCGGCGAGGGTGCGGTTCTCGACGAGGAGGGAGTCGATGTCGGGGGCGTCGAGGACGGCGAGTCCGCGCGGGAGGGTCGACACGGTCTCGATCCGCAGCTCGCTGGTGGCGCCGGGGTGGCCGGGGGGCCGCACGCGGTTCTTCCTGGAGGAGGGCACCAGCTCCTCGTCCTGCTGGGGCGCCCAGACGCGCATGAGGTCGGGGAGGATCCGCATCCCGGCGAACCAGTGGTGGTCGTCCGGGTGGCAGACGAGCACCGGGGTGCGGGTGGTGGGGCGGAGCACTCCGGCTTCGCTGACCTGGCGGCCGACGAGGGAGTTGACGAGGGTGGACTTACCGGCCCCGGTGGAACCGCCGACGACGGCGAGGAGCGGCGCCTCGGGCGCCTTCAGCCGGGGAACGAGGTAGTCGTCGAGCTGCGCGAGCAGCTCTGCTCTGGTCTGGCGGGCGCGTGGGGCGCCCGGCAGGGGCAGCGGCAGACGCACGGACGCGACCCGGTCGCGCAGGGCGGACAGGGCATCGAGCAGCTGAGGCCGAACATCCAAGGTCACCACAATGCGAAGAATGCCCAATTTGGGACCATTTTTGAAGCTTATACGCCCTCTGCGCGCCGACCGCGACTCCTGAGGGACATCATGGACACGGCGGACGAGTGGGACGCAGGCATAACGAGTGCACAACACCCAGGCCGACGCGGCGCAAAAGCGGTGCGAGAATCGCACCTGCCTGCGATTATCGGGACCGCTTCACCGAACCTCCACAACGTGGCACGCGAGTGAAGCAACCGGGACAAGGCAACCGGAGCCCTATCCTTGACCCGGCACGGACCGCAGTCCCACCCCCACCAAGGGGCTCCAGGCCACCACGGTCACCTTCCGGCCCCCGTAGCTCAGTGGATAGAGCAGGCGCCTTCTAAGCGCTTGGCCGCAGGTTCGAGTCCTGCCGGGGGCACTTCCTTCCACCTCCCCGGGGGTTTCCCGGGCCGCCCGGGCCGCCTCGAAGAGCGGTCGTCGCGGCGTCCGCGACTGGCGGAAATTCACTCGACCGGACCCTTGCGGGATCCTTGCACCCGCAAAAGCGGAAAGCCCGGAACCGGAAGAGCACCGTCCCGCCCGACGGGGGTTTGTTCGGGCGGGACGGCGTGCGGGGCGGCGCCGGATCGGGTCCGGTCCGGATCGGATCGGGCCCTGGTCCGGGTCCCGTTCCTGGTCCGGGTTCTGGCTCAGCCGGCCTGGGGGGCGGGGGCGGGTTCGGCGGGGGCCGCGTCGGCCGGGGCGTCCTGCGGGGAGACACCGAAGGCCTTCACGGCCTGGTAGTACGTCCAGGCCGTGCTGTCGCAGGAACCCTTCTTGACGCCCGAGTACTGCGAGCAGACCCGCTTGAGGTCGGCGTAGAAGGCGTCGTCCAGCCGGGACTTGTTGGCGGAGAAGGTGCCGGCCGCCTTGTAGTTGCGGTAGCCGAAGTCGTGGCGGGCGCAGGCCGTCTGGAAGGGGAAGCCGAAGGGGTTGTCGGGGGACGAGGAGCAGTAGTCCGTCGACCAGTCGAAGGCGTACGAGGCCCAGTTGCCCTGGCTGCCGCGCGCCGCCACCCAGGCGTTGTGGCTGGAGGCGCTGGTCTGCGTCCAGCCGCTCAGCACCTGCGGCTTGTCCGCCGGGACCGCCGAGGCCGGGGTGGCGAGGGCCAGCAGGCCCGCGGACACGGACGCGAGCAGGGGTACGAGACGGCGACGCATGGCATTCCTCCGAGTGGGGGCGGCGGGCGGGCGGGCGACGGGGCCGCCCGGTCCAACTCCCGGCGCGGCGTCGGGACTCACCCTCGGAGCACGCCATATCCCCGACCCCTACCGCCCCTATAACGCGGCCCGGACGCCTACGTGTCGGCCCCTCCCCCTGGACCGCACCCCTCTCAGGTATGACCCCGCCTCCGACCTCCGGCAGATTCGAGGTTGATACCGGGGAGGGACGCGCGCGTGACTCCCACCCCGAACACTTATGGGTATGAACCGCCGTCCGCTCGTCATCGCCGCCGCCGTCGCGGGAGTCCTCGCCCTGGCCGCCTTCGCGCTGCCCAACCTGCCGCCCAACCCGGTCACGGACGCCCTGCAGAAGCAGGTCCTGCGGGAGAAGGGCACGCGGTACGCCAGTGCCGCCGACGCCCCGAAGAAGGGCGACCGGGCGTTCGTCCTGCCCAGCTGGATACCGGGGGACGCCACCGACATACGGATACGCGCGCGCGGCGACGGCGGGGCCCGGCTGATCCGGTTCACCCTCGGCAAGACCCCGCTCGACGGCCCGCAGTGCGCGGCCGGAACGCCGAAGAAGGCGGGCGGCCCCCGCCTGGGCGCCCGCTGGTGGCCCGGCGACACGCGGCGCGAGGAGCGGCCCGAGTGCCGGGACCGCTACCAGTACCAGGTGTCGGTGCGCGGCCGGCAGGTCTACGCCTGGACCGACGGCACGCCCTCGCCCGGAGCCCGAATACCGGAGGGCGGCGGCCTGAACGGCGGTGCCCCGAACGGCGGCCCGGCCGTCGCGCCCGCCGCGGTGTCCGGCGGCACCCCCGCCAGGTAGGGGAAGCCGCTCAGACGGCCTCGCGGTCGAGGACCGCGGCCGTGGCCCGGGCGAAGCCCTCCGGGTTGTCGAGCATGATGTTGTGCCCGCAGTCCGGTACGGCCACCACGGTGACTCCGGCGGCCTCCAGGGCTTCGGCGCCGGCGAGCGGCCCGTCCTGCTCCGGGAGGAGGAAGCCGCGCGGGATCTCCAGCTCCAGCAGGAGCTCCCGCATGGTGGGCGTGGTGCCCGCGGCCAGGTTCACGGCGCTGCGGTACAGGGCGGTGCGGCCGGCCAGCCGCATGGTCGACCACCAGTGCGCGCCGACCCGGTCGCGGACCTCCGCCCAGCCTCCGGCCAGGAACTCCTCCTCCGTGTAGGAGGCGAGGCCGCTGCTGCCGGCCGTGCCCGGGACGGGCGGCTGCGGGTCCAGGTTGGCGTCCACCAGGACGAGGCGGGAGACCAGCCGGGGGTGACGGGCGGCCAGCACGATGGCCACCGCTCCGCCCATGCTGTGGGCGATCACCTCGGCGCCTTCGGCACCGGCCGCGGTCATGGCCCGCGCCACGGCGTCGGCGTGGGCCTCCAGGGTGTACGAGAACGTCTCGGGACGGTCGCTGTGCCCGTGCCCCAGCATGTCGAGCAGCAGCGAGCGCCGCCCGGCCAGCAGCGGGTGCACGGCGCTCGCGGCGAAGTAGGCGGGAGAGGTCGAGCCGAGCCCGTGCAGGTAGACGCGGGGCGCGTCCGCTCCCGGCAGTTCGACCCAGCGGATCCGGTCGCCTTCCGGCGTCACGATGGCACTGTGCACGGCGAGTTCCCCCTGAAGTGATGCGCGAAGTGATGATCGACAAGTCCGGCACGAGGGTAACCAGGGCTCCAGCGGCCTCCTCTACCCTCGTCGGATGACCTTGTACGTGAACCAGCTCGACGGCGCCGTGCCCCTGACCGGACCGCCCCCGGCCGGGGCGGGTGTGGCGGTGTGGTCGCTGGACACCACGCGCGAGGCGATCGGCGGTCACGAGGCCGGCGGGGCGCGGGCGCTGCTGGACGCGGCCGAACGGGAGCGCGCCGAACGGCTGCTGCGGCCGGCCGACCGGCGCAGCTACCTCGCCTCCCACCTGGGGCTGCGCGTGCTGCTCGGCGGGTACCTGGGGCTGCCGCCGGAGGAGGTCGCCCTGGTCCGCGAGGACTGTCCGGGGTGCGGGGGGCCGCACGGCCGTCCCGCCGTGGCCGGCGGCGCGGTGCACTTCTCGCTGTCCCACAGCGACGACGTCGCGTACTTCGCCTTCTCGGGGGTGCCGGTGGGCGTCGACGTGGAGGGGATACCGCGGGCGAGCGCGGTGGCGGACGTCCTGAGCAGCCTGCATCCGGCGGAGGCGGGTGAGATCACCGCGCTCCCGGAGGCGGAGCAGCGGGTGGCGCTGGCCCGGGTGTGGGCCCGTAAGGAGGCCTGTCTGAAGGGCACCGGCGCGGGGGTCGCCTTCGGCCTGGCCGAGCCGTACGTGGGTTCCGGCCCCGACCCCGCCCCGGTCCCCGGCTGGACCCTGCGCGACCTCCCCGCCCCGGCCTCCTACGCCGCCGCGGTCGCGACCCGCGCCGCCGCCTGACCTCCGGCGGCCGGCGCCGCGTGGGCCGGTTCCAGCGCCCGCCGCACCGCCTCCGGCGCCGACCGCGTCCTGCGTCATATCCGCATGCTCAGACGTCCCCGCCGCCCTACCCTGGCCGTCATGGACATCCGCCGCGCCCGCAGCGCCGCCGAACTCGCAGCCGCGGAGGGGCTCTTCGACGGGCCCGCCCGGACCGAGTGGTCCGAGCTCTTCCTCGCCCGGTCCGGCCACCTGATGCTCATCGCCTACGTCGACGGGGTGCCCGCCGGCATGGTCTCCGGCGTCGAGATGACCCACCCCGACAAGGGCACCGAGATGTGCCTGTACGAGCTGTCCGTGGGCGAGGGGTACCGGCGGCGCGGCATCGGCCGGGCCCTGACGCTGGCCCTCGCCGACGAGGCCAAGGCCCGCGGCTGCTACGGCATGTGGGTGGGGGTCGACACGGACAACGAGGCGGCGCTGGCCACGTACGCGTCGGCGGGCGCCGAGGACGAGGGCCTCTTCTCGATGCGCGGCTGGCCCCTGCGCGACGCCTGAAGGCGCGCGGCGCCCCCGGGGAAGCCGGGCCCCGACGGCCGGGGACGACGCCGGTGCGGACCCGGTCCGGGTCCGGCCCGGTCCGTCCGCACCCTGCGGCGGCGTGTCGGGGGCCGGTCGGCGACGCCTGAAGGTGCTCGGCGCACCACCGGCCGGCAGACCCGGTCCGGGTCCGGCCCGGTCCGTCCGCACCCTGCGGCGGCGATTAGGGGGCCAGACCGCGACGCCTGGAGGTGCGCGGCCCGCCACGTGCCGGAAACCCGGTCCAGGGCCGGCCCGTCCGCCCGCACCCCTGCGCCGGCGTGTCGGGGGCCGGTCGGCGACGCGGGCGCACCATGTGCCGGGAGACCCGGTTCGGGGACGGTCCGGGCGCACCCCCTCCGGCGGCGTGTCGTGGGGCCAGTCGGCGCACCCTCCGCGCGGGGGCGGTCGCGCTGGCCGAGCATCGGCCGCATGACCGCCATGACCTCCCTGCTCCCGGCCGCCGTCCTGCTGGCGGCGGCCGCCGTCCTGCCACCGCCGCACCCCGCCTCCGCCGCCGCCCCGGCCGCCGAAGACGCCCCCGCCTCCTACGTCGTGATGCTGAAGGACACCACCTCCCGCGCCCCGACCCGGGCCCTGGCCGCCGAGGCGGCGCGGGCGGGGGGACGCGGTCGGAGCGGTCTACGACGCCGCCCTCAACGGCTTCGCGGTGCGCACCACCGCGGCTCGCGCCGCCGCCCTCGCCGCCGATCCCCGGGTCGCCTCCGTGGAGCCGGACGCGCCGTTCCGGATCTCCGGCTCGGCCCCCGCCCCGGAGCCCCCGGCCGGCTTCCCGCAGCCCCCGGCCGTCCCGGTCCCGGTCCCGGCCCCCACCCCCGCGCCGGTCCTCACGCCCGCACCCGTCCCCGTGCCGGCCCCGGCCCCGGCCCCGGTCCCGGTCCCGGCCCCCGCCCCGGCGCCGGTCCTCACACCTGCTCCCGACCCCGTCCCGGTCCCGGCCGTCCCGGCCGTCCCCGTCCCCGTCCCCGCGCCCGTCCTCACGCCCGCGCCCGCGCCCGCCCCCGCCGCCCTGACCCAGCGGCCCGCCCCCTGGGCGCTCGACCGGATCGACCAGCGCGAGCTGCCGCTCGACGGTTCGTACACGTACTCCGGCAACAAGGGCCAGGGCGTCACCGTCTACGTGGTCGACACCGGGATCAACACCCTCCACCAGGAGTTCGGCGGCCGCGCCCGCAACGGCTACAACGGCTACAACGGCCTGTTCCAGGGCGGCGCCCAGGACTGCAACGGCCACGGCACGCACGTCGCGGCCACCATCGGCGGGGCGACGTACGGGGTCGCCAAGGGGGTCTCCCTGGTCGGTGTGAAGGTGGCCGACTGCCGGGGCGACGGGAGCCTCTCGGTGATCCTGCGCGGCCTCGACTGGATGGTGAAGGACCACCTCAGGAACCCGGCCCGGGGTCCCGCCGTCGCCAACATGAGCATGGGCGGCACCCGGAGCCACTCCATGGACGCGGCGGTGATCCGCGCGGTGGCCTACGGGATCACCTTCACCGTCGCCGCCGGCAACGAGGCCCGGGACGCCTGCGCCGGCTCCCCGGCCGCCGTCCCGCAGGCCCTGACGGTCGGCGCGACCGACGACGCCGACCGGCGTCCGCGCTTCTCCAACCACGGCCGCTGCGTGGACATCTCGGCACCGGGGCAGTCCGTCGTCTCGGCCTGGAAGGGCTCCCCGACCGCCCTCGCCCGGGCCTCGGGCACCTCCATGGCCGCCCCGCACGTCGCGGGCGCCGCCGCGCTGCTCCTGGCGGACGGCCGGGCCGGAACCCCCGCCGAGGTGGGCCGGCTGCTCGTCCTCGACGCCGTCCCGGACCGGATCACGAACCTGCCCGCCGGAACCCCGAACCTGCTCCTGCACGTCCCCGCCGCACCGTAGCCCGACGACACGGCAGCCACCGACCAGTCGGTATCCGATGTCCCACCAGACCGGGTCTGATGGGACATCAATGTCTGTGCGCTTCGGGCGAAAGCAAGCCATTGACTTCTCGACACCGCGACGCGTCAATGACGGCCATCCGCACCGGCTCGGCCTTCCCCACACAGCGGGTGGGGGGAGGGGTTCGTCATGACGAAGGAGTCGCGACCCTGTGAGTACGAGAACCCTCAGACGAAGAGTGCTGGCCGGGGCGGGCGCCCTGTCCCTGGCCCTGACGGGCGGCGTCGTGGCCCTGACGGGGCCGGCGCAGGCCGCGACCAAGACCACCCCCGTGCCGGTGAAGTGCGTCGCCCCCGCGCCCCAGCCGGGCGCCAACGGCAGCCAGGACTACACCGTCACGGTGCCGGACACCGCCAAGGCGGGCGAGACCGTGCCCATCACCATCGACCCCGGCGAGACGCCGGTCGTCCCGATGTTCACCATCGACACGGTCAACACCATCAAGGCGAAGCTGCTCGTCGGCGGGGTCGCGCAGACGGTCACCAGTCCTGCCGTGAACAGCCACCAGGAAGCCGGCAAGAAGGCCGACCCGCCCGCGTTCAGCGGCACGGTCAAGATCCCGGACGGCACCGAGGGCACGACGGTCCAGATCACGATCGACCAGGTGGTCACGGACGCCGACCTCGGCGGGACGGTCTACACGACGACCTGTACGCCGGACCCGCGCCCCAGCGCCCCGGTCGCCTCGATCGCCGTCGAGGCCCTGCCGAAGGACCCGGTCACCACCAAGCTGACGCCGAACAGCGGCAAGGCCGGCACCGCCGTCACCGCGACCGGCGCCAACTTCCCGGCCGGCCCGGTCACCTGTTCCGCCCAGCTCGCGGGCGCGGCGACCGGTGACGCCGGTACCGGCACGGCGGACGCGTCCGGTGCCGCCACCTGCAACATCACGATCACCAAGAAGGCCGACACGATCAAGATCGACGGCTCGGTCGCCCCCGGGAAGCCCTTCGTGTTCATCGAGGAGCAGGCGGGCGTGCGGAACCCGGTGGACATCGAGGTGCTGCCCGGGCCGCTGGCCCTGGGCCCGAAGGACGGCCAGCCGGCCGTCAGCTTCGGAGCGGTCACCATCAACGGCAAGGCCCAGTCGGTGTTCGGCGCGTTCAACGCCGCGACCGTCCAGGACTTCCGCGGGGGCAGCCTCGGCTGGGACGTGACGGCGACCCGTACGCCGTTCCTGAACCAGGCGACGGGCCACTCGATGGCCAAGGCGCAGCTCGGCATCCAGCCGTCCTGCACCGTGACCAACCCGGACAGCCCGAGCACCTGCACGGCCGGCGCGCCGGGCGCCATCTCGGGCACGCCGATGAAGGTCGCCTCCCAGGCGGCCGGCGGTGAGGAGCTGACCGGCGGCGAGTTCGCCGTGGGCGGCGCGGCGATGATCCAGCTGCCGCCGTTCATGTTCGCCGACACCTACCAGTCGGTCGTGACCTTCTCCATCGCCTGATCGCCTGATCGCCTGACGGACGACCCGACCCGGGTGGTGCGGCGCCGTTGCGCCGCACCACCCCCTCCGCGTTCCACCCGCCGCGACCTGGAGACCGACGCCCATGCGCCTCCGCACCGCTGTCCGCTCCCTCCTCCCGGCCCTGTCCGGCACGCTGGTGCTGCCGGCACTACTGCTCCCCGCCGCCCCCGCGAGGGCCGCGGACAACGGCACGTGGGGGGTCTTCCCGACTCCGCCGGCCGGCGCGTCGGTGACCGACCGGGCGTACTTCTTCCACCAGGGCGCCGCCGGGACCACCGTCAGCGACAGCGCGACGATCGTGAACTCCTCCGACAGGGAGCTGACCTTCCGGGTCTTCGCCACCGACGCGATGAACACCCCGTCGGGCGGTGCCTTCGCCCTGCTGCCCGTGCAGACCAGGCCGAAGGACGTCGGCGCCTGGGTGGCGCTGGCGCCCGGGGCGGAGGCCACCGTCACCGTCCCGCCCCGGGGCCGCAAGGACGTCCCCTTCACCGTCAAGGTCCCCCAGGACGCCGTGCCGGGCGACCACGTCGGCGGGATCGTCGCGCTGAACACCCAGGTCGAGGGGGTGCGCAAGGAGGGCAAGGTGCAGGTCGGGGTGCAGCGCCAGGTGGGCGCCCGGATGTACTTCCGGGTGCCCGGCCCGCTGACGCCCGGACTGACCGTGGAGGACGTACGGGTCACCCGGGGCGCCCCGCTGCTGCCGTGGGTCAAGGACGCCCGGGCCACCGTCACGTACACGCTGGTCAACCGGGGCAACGTGGTCGTCGAGCCGAGGGTGGCGGTGTCCGCCGAGGGGCTGTTCGGGCGCCGGGTGCTGAACCGGCCCGCCCGGGACCCGAAGCTCGTGCTGCTGCCCGGACAGCGCGTCGAGCTGACCGAACCGTGGCCGGACGCCCCGCAGTTGGACTGGGTGTCCGTCAAGGTCCGCGCGGGTGCGGCCGCTCACCCGGACCTCGCCCCGGAAGCCGGTACGGACTTCGTCGCCGTCCCGTGGCCCGCCGCGGGCGTGCTCCTGGTCCTGGCGGGGGCCGGCACCACCCTCCTGGTGCTGCGCCGGCGGCGCCGCGCCACCACGGAAGAAGCGCTGAGCGAACCGGACTTGGCGCGGGCCCGCTGACCGGCGAGGGTGTCCCCGGGGTGACGGCATCCGGCCATCACCCGTGACGGGGAGGCACGACGGATGGAACGAGAGCACAGCGAGACCGGGTCCGCCGCGCCCGTCGCCCGGCCGGTCAGGGGCGTGGGCCTGCTGACCCGCATCGAGCGGGCGCTGGGCACCGGGACCGCCGCCTACCTGCCCGGGGACGGCTGGATACGGCTCACCCTCCCGCTCGACGACGGCGGCCCGGCGCCCGTCACCGTGGACGTGGTCGCCGACACCCTGCGGGCCCCGCACGGGATCGCGTACCTGCTGCCCGGCGGTGGCCTGAACTTCGCGGCGGACTTCTTCACCCCGGCCCGCGACAACCTGGCCCACCACCTGCGCCGCCAGGGCCTGCTGGTGGTCGGGGTGACCCCGCGCGAGGACGCCGCCCGCCCCGAGGAGGTCACCGCGGACTTCGGACTGGCCGCGCACCGCCGGGACCTGGCGGCCGTGGTGGCCGCGCTGGACTCCGTACTGGGCCTGCCGTACGCGTACGCGGGCCACTCGGCCGGCGCCGCCCTGGCCCTGGACGCGGCCTCCCACGACTCCTCGGAGCGGCTGCTGCGGGTGCTGGCCCTGGACACGACCGGCCCGTACGCGGGGGCCCTGGCCGAGCGGGCCGCCGAGACCCGGGAGGCGTACGAGGAGCAGCTCGCGCGGGGTGTCCACGCGGCCGACCCGGGCCTGGCGGCGCTGGTCGCCCGGGCGGTCGCGGACCCGGCGGGCGCGTCGCAGGCGCCCTGGCCGCCGGACCCGGCCCGGCGCTTCACGCACGCGGGCCTGGCCCACTTCGCGCTGCTGCGCACCGCGGCCCTGCCCGGTCCGGCGAACTGGATCTACCGCCAGGGCCACGCCGCGGGCGAGTACGTCTTCGGCGCCTCCCCCGCCGAGGACCGCTTCGCGCCGGCCCACACCCCGCTGGCCGCCTGGCACGCGGCGACGGCGGCCCTGGGCAGCGGGCTGGTCCCGACCGCGCTGATGCGGGACCTCGCGGCGGTGTGGGCGGGCGACGGCAAGGCGTACGGGATCGCGTGGGAGCGGATCCGCTGCGAGGTGGTGTGGGTCAACACCGAGCTGGGCCGGGGCGACGAGCCGCGCGGCGCGGAGCTGATCCGGGCGGCGGGCAACGACCGGGTCCGCTTCGCCGTGGTCCCGGGCTACGGGCACGGCGACGCGGTCTGGTCGCGGACGGCGGCGGCGGACGTCTGGCCGCTGCTCCGGGGCTGAGGGGACGGCGCAGCCCCCGGCCGGTGAGGGTTGGCCGGGGGCTGCTGGTGCGGCGGGGCGCCGGGCCCGGGCGGTCGCGGCCCGGGGGACGGCCCGGGCTCAGTGGTTGCGGGGGAAGCCCAGGTCGACGCCGGCGGGGGCGTCGGCCGGGTCGGGCCAGCGGGTGGTGACGACCTTGCCGCGCGTGTAGAAGTGGATGCCGTCGTTGCCGTAGATGTGGTGGTCGCCGAAGAGCGAGTCCTTCCAGCCGCCGAAGGAGTGGTAGCCCACCGGCACCGGGATCGGGACGTTGACGCCGACCATGCCGGCCTGGATCTCCAGCTGGAAGCGGCGGGCGGCGCCGCCGTCGCGGGTGAAGATCGCGGTTCCGTTGCCGAACGGCGAGGCGTTGATGAGGGCCACGCCCTCCTCGTAGGTCTCGGTGCGCAGCACGCACAGGACCGGGCCGAAGATCTCGTCGCGGTAGGCGTCGGAGTCGGTCTTCACGTGGTCGAGCAGGGACAGTCCGATCCAGTGGCCGTTCTCGTACCCGTCGACCGTGTAGCCGGTGCCGTCCAGGACCACGTCGGCGCCCTGGGCGGCCGCGCCCTTGACGTACGAGGCGACCTTGTCGCGGTGGGCGGCGGTGATCAGCGGGCCCATCTCGGAGGTCGCGTCGTTGCCGGGGCCGATCTTGATCTTCTCGGCGCGCTCGCGGATCTTCTCGACCAGCTCGTCGGCGATGGCGCCGACGGCGACGACCGCCGAGATGGCCATGCAGCGCTCGCCGGCCGAACCGTACGCGGCGGACACGGCCGCGTCGGCGGCGGCGTCCAGGTCGGCGTCCGGGAGCACCAGCATGTGGTTCTTGGCGCCGCCCAGTGCCTGGACGCGCTTGCCGTTGGCGGAGGCGGTGGTGTGGATGTGGCGGGCGATCGGGGTGGAGCCGACGAAGGAGACGGCGGAGATGCCGGGGTGGGCGAGGAGGGCGTCGACGGCGGCCTTGTCACCGTGGACGACGTTGAGGACGCCCGCCGGCAGGCCGGCCTCGGTCATCAGCTCGGCCAGCTTGACGGAGGCCGACGGGTCCTTCTCGCTCGGCTTGAGGATGAAGGTGTTGCCGCAGGCGATGGCCAGCGGGAACATCCACATCGGGACCATCGCGGGGAAGTTGAACGGGGTGATGCCCGCGACCACGCCGAGCGGCTGGCGGATGGCGGAGACGTCGACGCGGTTGGAGACGGAGGTCGACAGCTCGCCCTTGAGCTGGGTGGTGATCCCGCAGGCCAGCTCGACGATCTCCAGGCCGCGCGCGACCTCGCCCAGCGCGTCGGAGTGCACCTTGCCGTGCTCGGCGACGATCAGCTCGGCGATGGCGTCGCGGTGGGCGTCCAGCAGGGCGCGGTAGGCGAAGAGCACCTTGGTGCGGGCGGCCAGCGAGGACTGACCCCAGGTGAGGAAGGCTTCCTGGGCGACCTTGACGGCCGCGTCGACCTCCTCGGCGGAGGCCAGGGCGACCTGCGTGGTGACCTCGCCGGTGGCCGGGTCGGTGACCGGGCCGTAGTTGCCCGACGCGCCCTCGACGGTCTTGCCACCGATCCAGTGGTTGACGGTCTTCATTGTGCTGCTCCTTCACAGATGGCGACGTCGCTGCGCGGCTTGCCGGTCGTACTCTTCACGGGCCAGGGCCGCCGACGCACGGGTCGCGGTCTCGGCCACAGGAACATCCCACCACGCCTGTGCCGGGGGCGGGCCCGACACAGTGTCGGGTGTTCGGGTCTGTGCGTAGACACATGTGGGCCGGTCCGACAGGCGGGCTTCGGCCAGGGCTTTTCGCAGGTCACCGATGGTGCGGGTGTGGATCACGGCCATCCCGAGGGAGGCGGCGTTGGCCGCGAGGTCGACCGGAAGCGGGTCCCCGGTGTACGCGCCGCCGGGTGCCCGGAAGCGGTAGGCCGTGCCGAAGCCCTCGCCGCCGACCGCCCCGGAGAGCCCTCCGATGGAGGCGTAGCCGTGGTTGTCGAGGATGACCACCTTGACGGGGATCCCCTCCTGGACGGCGGTGACGATCTCGGTGGGGTTCATCAGGTACGAGCCGTCGCCGACGAGCGCCCACACCGGGCGGTCCGGGGCGGCGAGGGCCACGCCGAGGGCGCCGGGGATCTCGTAGCCCATGCAGGAGTAGCCGTACTCCACGTGGTACTGGTACGCGGAGCGGGCCCGCCAGAGCCGGTGCAGGTCGCCGGGGAGCGAGCCGGCCGCGTTGACGATCACGTCGGTGTCGTCGACGAGGGCGTCGAGGAGGCCGAGCACCTGGGCCTGGGTGGGGACGGCGTCCCCGTCGGGGGCGTGGAAGGCCTGGTCCACCAGGGCCTCCCAGAAGAGCTTGGCCTTGCGGTACGTCCGCTCGTACGCCGGGTCCACGCGGTGGCCCGCCAGCTCCGCGCGCAGCGCGTCCAGGCCCTCGCGGGCGTCGGCGACCAGCGGCAGCGCGGCCTGCTTGTGGGCGTCGTACGGGTCGAGGTTGAGGCCGAGGAAGCGGACGCCGGGGTCCTGGAACAGGGTCGAGGAGGCGGTGGTGAAGTCGGTCAGCCGGGTCCCGGCGGCGATGACCAGGTCGGTGGCGCGGGCCAGGTCGTCGGCGGTGGCGGTGCCGGTGTGGCCGACGGCGCCGACCTCGGCGGGGTGGTCGTGGCGCAGTGCGCCCTTGCCGGCCTGGGTGGCGGCGACGGGGATGCCGGTGGCGTCGGCGAAGGCCCGCAGGGCGTCCTCGGCGCCGCTGTGGCGGATGCCGCCGCCGACGACGAGGAGGGGCCGGCGGGCCGCCCGTACGGCCTCGGCGGCGGCCCGCAGCTCGTCGGTGTCGGGCCGGGGGCGGCGCACCCGCCACACCCGCTCGGCGAAGAACTCCTCGGGCCAGTCGTACGCCTCGGCCTGCACGTCCTGCGGGAGCGCGAGGGTGACGGCGCCGGTCTGCACGGGGTCGGTGAGCACCCGCATCGCCTGGAGCGCGGCCGGGACCAGGGCCTCGGGGCGGGTGATCCGGTCGAAGTGGCGGGACACCGGCCGCAGGGTGTCGTTGACGGAGACGTCACCGGCCCAGGGCACCTCCAGCTGCTGGAGCACCGGGTCGGCGGGCCGGGTCGCGAAGGTGTCCCCGGGCAGCAGGAGCACCGGGATCCGGTTGATCGTGGCGAGGGCGGCGCCGGTGACGAGGTTGGTGGCGCCGGGCCCGATGGAGGTGGTCACGGCGTGCGCGGAGAGCCGCCCGCGCTGCCGGGCGTACCCGACGGCGGCGTGCACCATGGCCTGCTCGTTGCGTCCCTGGAGGAAGGGCATGGCCTGCGGCCCGCTCTCCAGCAGCGCCTGCCCGATCCCGGCGACGTTCCCGTGCCCGAAGATCCCCCAGGTGGCGGCGATCAGCCGGTGCCGGCGCCCGTCGCGCTCGGCGTACTGCACGGACAGGAAGCGCACGAGGGCCTGCGCGGTGGTGAGCCGGACGCTGCGCCGGGCCGTCACGGGGTCTCCTCGGGTCGGGGGGCGGTGGGTTGCGCACGGGGTCCCGTGCCGGGGTCCGGGGTCCGGGGGAAGGGGAGGCGGGGGTCGACGGCCCGGGCGGGCCAGGTGTCGCGGATCCAGGCGTGGTCGGGGTGGTCCCGGATCAGCCACTCGCGCTCCGCGTCCGGGCCGGCCATCACGTTCAGGTAGTACATGTCGTGCCCGGGCGCGGCGATCGACGGGCCGTGCCAGCCGTCGGGGATCAGGACGACGTCACCCGACCGCACCTCGGCGAGGACGTCGGTCTTGCCCGCGGGCGAGGGCGTCACGCGCTGGTAGCCGACGCCGGGGGTGCCGCCGTGCGGGGCGATCTCGTAGAAGTAGATCTCCTCCAGGCGGGACTCCTCGCCCGGGTGGTGCTCGTCGTGCTTGTGGGGCGGGTACGAGGACCAGTTCCCGCCGGGGGTGAGCACCTCGACGGCGATGAGCCGGTCGCAGTCGAAGGCGTCGGCGGCGGCGAAGTTGTGCACCTGCCGCGAGCACTGGCCGGCGCCGCGCAGCTCGACGGGCACGGCGGCGGCGGGGCCGTACCGCGCGGCCAGCCGCCGCTCGCACCGCGCCCCGACGAGCGCGAACCGGCCGCCCGCGGCGGAGGCGATGCCGGCGCGGGCGTCCCGCGGCAGGTACGCGAAGTCGGTCGGCCCGTCGAACACCGACGCCCGCCCCCGCAGCGGGATGCTCCCGGCGGAGTTGGCCGCGTAGCGGACGTCGCAGGCGCCCGACAGGGGGAGGACGATCCACTCCGCGTCCCCGCACGTGTGCGCGTACTCCTCCCCCGGCGCCAGTTCCAGCACCACCAGCCGGGTGAGTTCCATCCCCGCCTCAGACCGCACCGGCACGTCCCAGCACCTCCTCCACCTCGTGCGGGAACGGCATCGCCGACGAGCACGCCAGCCGCGAGGCCACGATCGCCCCGGCGGCGTTGGCGTACCGCAGCACCCGCTCCAGGTCCCAGCCGGCCAGCAGCCCGTGGCACAGGGCGCCCCCGAAGGCGTCCCCGGCGCCGAGCCCGTTGACGACCTCCACCTCCACCGGCGGCACCTCCACCGCCGTCCCGTCGCGGTGGACCGCGAGGACGCCCCGCGGCCCCCGTTTGACCACGGCCAGCTCCACCCCGGCCGCGAGCAGCGCCTCCGCGGCGGCGTACGGCTCGCGGCGGCCGGTGGCCACCTCGCACTCCTCGGTGTTGCCGACGGCCACCGTCGCCAGCCCGAGGGCCCGCTCGTACCAGGGCTGCGGCGGGCCGTCCCACAGCGTCGGCCTCCAGTCGAGGTCGAAGACCGTGGGCCCGGACTTCGAGCGGGCCTCCAGCGCGGCCAGGGTCGCGGCGCGGCTCGGTTCGGCGCTCAGGCCCGTGCCCGTCATCCAGAAGACGCGCGCCGCCCGCACCGCCGTCCGGTCGATCTCGTCCGGGGCGATCTCCAGGTCGGGCGCCTTCGGGAGCCGGTAGAAGTAGAGGGGGAAGTGGTCGGGCGGGAAGACCTCGCAGAAGGTGACGGGTGTCGGGTGGGCGGCGACCTCCGTCACCCACCGGTCGTCGACCCCGAACGCCCGCAGCTCGGCGCGCAGGTACGCGCCGAAGGGGTCGGCCCCGGTGCGGGTGATGACGGCCGTGCGCCGTCCCAGCCGGGCGGCCGCGACGGCGACGTTGGCCGGCGAGCCGCCGAGGAACTTGCCGAAGGTGTCGGCCTCGGCCAGCGGTACGCCGGTCTTGAGCGGGTAGAGATCCACCCCGATCCGCCCCATCGTGATCAGGTCGTGGACGGCCCGTCCGTCCGACGTCTGCACAGCCGGTTCTGCTCCCACGCGTTCTCCCACTCGTCCTCCCTCTTCGCCCAAGCCCGCACCTAAGGTGGCCGTCATGACCTCCTCCCCACCCGCGTTGACCCGTATCCGTGTCGGTTCGGCTCCGGACTCCTGGGGTGTCTGGTTTCCGGAGGATCCCCTGCAGACCCCCTGGGAACGGTTCCTCGACGAGGTCGCGGACGCCGGGTACGAGTGGATCGAGCTGGGCCCGTACGGGTATCTGCCCACCGATCCGGTCCGGCTCGCCGACGAGACCGCCAAGCGCGGGCTGCGGGTGTCCGCGGGCACCGTCTTCACCGGACTCCATCACGGCCCCGGCGTCTGGGAGCAGACCTGGGCGCACGTGTCGCGGATCGCCGCGCTGGCCCGGGACACGGGGGCGGAGCACCTCGTCGTGATCCCGGCCTTCTGGCGCGACGACAAGACCGGCGGGATGCTGGAGGACCCGGTCCTGAGCCCCGCCCAATGGCGTGAGCTGACGTCCCAGACCGAGCGCCTGGGCCGGGAGGTGCGGGAGCGGTACGGGCTGCGGATCGTGGTCCACCCGCACGCGGACACGCACATCGACACCCCGCAGAACGTGGCCCGGTTCCTGGACGCCACCGATCCGGCACTGGTCTCCCTGTGCCTGGACACGGGGCACTACGCGTACTGCGGCGGGGACAGCGTCGAGGCGATCGAGACGTTCGGCGAGCGGATCGGCTACCTGCACCTGAAGCAGGTCGACCCGCGGGTCCTCGCCGAAGTGCGGGCGCAGGGGACGCCGTTCGGCCCGGCGGTGGCGCGCGGGGTGATGTGTGAGCCGCCGTCCGGGGTGCCCGCGCTGGAGCCGGTGCTGGCGGCGGCGCAGCGGCTCGGGGTGGAGCTGTTCGCGATCGTGGAGCAGGACATGTACCCGTGTCCGCCGGAGCGTCCGCTGCCGATCGCCCGGCGCACCCGTGCCTATCTGCGCTCCTGCGGCGCCCGTTGACGACCCCGAACCCCTGGAGGACAGACATGAGCACGCTCGGCATCGCCGTCATCGGCACCGGGAAGATGGGCGCCGACCACGTCCGCCGGATCGGCGAGGCGGTGGGCGGGGCGCGGGTGGTGGCCCTGGCCGACCCGGACGGGGACCGGGTCAAGGAGGTCGCGGCGGGCCTGGACGGGGCGGGCGCGTACACCGATCCGGCCGCGGCGGTGGCGGCGCCGGGGGTGGACGCCGTACTGATCGCCTCGCCGGGACCGGCCCACGAGGAAGCGATTCTGCACGCCCTGGGGCGGGAGTTGCCGGTGCTCTGCGAGAAGCCGCTGACGCCGGATCCGGAGGGGGCCCTGCGGGTGCTGGAGGCGGAGCGCAGGCTCGGCCGGCGGCTGGTGCAGGTGGGGTTCATGCGGCGCTTCGACGCCGAGTACGAGCGGCTCAAGGAGCTGCTGGACGCGGGCGGGATCGGCCGGCCGCTCTTCCTGCACTGCCGCCACCGCAACGCCGCCTCGCCGTCCTTCTTCACCAGCGACATGCTGATCAGCGACTCGGTGGTGCACGAGGTGGACGCGGCCCGCTGGCTGCTGGGCCAGGAGGTGACGGCGGTGACGGTGCTGTCCCCGACGCCGTCCTCGGCCGCGCCCGAGGGGCTGCGCGATCCGCGGCTGGTGCTGCTGGAGACCTCGGGCGGGGTGGTGGTGGACGTGGAGATCTTCGTGAACTGCGGGTTCGGCTACCAGGTGCAGTGCGAGGCCGTCGGCGAGTCGGGCAGTGCCCGGATCGGTGACGGGCACGCGATGGTCGTCCAGTCGGGCGGCCGCTGGGGCGGGGAGATCACCCAGGACTTCACCACGCGCTTCGCCGACGCCTACGACCGGCAGGTGCGGCGCTGGGTGGCGGCGGCCGCGCGGGGCCGGGTGGACGGCCCCGACGCCTGGGACGGGTACGCGGCCGCCGCCGTGTCGGAGGCCGGGCTGGCAGCGGCGCGCAGCGGCGTACGGACCCCGGTGCGGCTGGCGGAGCGGCCGCGGCTGTACGCCCGCTGAGCGCGCGGGGTCGGGCCCGGGAGCCCCGCCGGGGCCCGGCCGGGCCCACCACGGGGGGGAGGGCTCCTGTGTCACTTACGTCACGGGAGTCGCCGTCGTGTCACACATGTCCGTACTACGCGGGTTTTCCGTCACAGGGAGTTCACAGACCCTCCCCCGCCCTCACCGAGCGTCGTTCTCCGGGCACAACCCGAGTGATCGTCAGTGTCCACGCGCCGGCTCCCCCGACGGCCTCCCGGCCGGCCCCGCGCCGTGGACCAGGAGGTGGCGTGGATGAGCGACCGACAGCTGTGGTCCTACAAGGAGATCGCCGCCCATATCCGGGTCCAGCCGGACACCGTGCGCTCCTACCGCAAGCACGGACTGCTGCCCGCCCCCGACCACGTGGAGGGCGGCAAGCCCTACTGGTACGCCGACACCATCCGGACCTGGGTCTCGCGCCGCCCCGGCAACCGGGGCCGCCGCGAGGAGTGATCCGGCGGCGGGCGCACCGTGGTGGCCATGATGGGGGGTGGACGCGCGCCCAATTCCCGCTCAATACCCCCTAGGGGTATAGACTGGGAGAGACAGACGTCCCCCCGACAGAGGAGAACGACATGACCGCCGTGACGGTAACCGTGTACAAGGTCACCGGGATGACCTGCGGGCACTGCGAGGGCGCGGTGACCGCCGAGCTCACCGCCCTTCCCGGCGTGACCTCGGTCAAGGCCGTCGCCGCCACCGGCGAGGTCACCGTCGAGTCCCAGGCCCCGCTCTCCGAGGAGGACGTGCGCGCCGCCGTGGACGAGGCCGGGTACGAGCTCGCCGGCGTGGCGGCCTGAGCCAGGCCCCGGCACCCCTCGCACGGCAGTACCCGCCGGGCCGCACCCGCCAGCTCATACTGGACCGTACGGCCCGGCCCTCCCCCTGGAGCGGGAACATGAGCACAGTGCACGACGGGCCCATAACGGAGGCCCCCGCCTCCGAGGTCGAACTGACGATCGGCGGGATGACCTGCGCCTCCTGCGCGGCCCGCATCGAGAAGAAGCTCAACCGGATGGACGGCGTCAGCGCCACCGTCAACTACGCCACCGAGAAGGCCCGGGTCTCCTACGGCGGAGCGGTCCAGGTGGCCGACCTGATCGCGACCGTGGTCAGGACGGGCTACACCGCCGAGGAACCCCCGCCGCCACGTCCCGAACCGGAAGCGGAAGCGGAGCCCGGGGACACCGCCGCCGTACGCGACCCCGAACTCGCGGCGGCACGGCAGCGGCTGCTGGTGTCCGCCGTCCTGGCCCTGCCGGTGGTCCTGCTCTCGATGGTCCCGGCCCTCCAGTTCGACAACTGGCAGTGGCTCTGCCTCACCCTCGCCTCACCCGTCGTGGTGTGGGGCGCCCTGCCCTTCCACCGGGCCGCCTGGACCAACCTCCGGCACGGCGCCGCGACCATGGACACCCTGGTCTCGGTCGGCACGCTGGCGGCCTACGCCTGGTCGCTGTGGGCGCTGTTCCTCGGCCACGCCGGCATGCCCGGCATGCGGCACGGCTTCGACCTCACCGCCGGGCGGACGGACGGCTCCTCCGCCCTCTACCTGGAGGTCGCGGCGGGCGTCGTGACCTTCATCCTGCTCGGCCGCTACCTGGAGGCCCGCTCCAAGCGGAAGGCGGGCGCGGCGCTGCGTGCGCTGATGGAGCTGGGCGCCAGGGACGTGGCCGTCCTGCGCGACGGCCGCGAGGTGCGGATCCCCGTCGGCGCGCTCGCGGCCGGGGACAGGTTCGTGGTCCGGCCCGGCGAGAAGATCGCCACCGACGGCACCGTCGTCGAGGGCTCCTCCGCCGTGGACGCCTCCATGCTGACCGGGGAGTCCGTCCCGGTCGACGTCACCCCCGGGGACGCCGTCACCGGCGCCACCGTGAACACCTCCGGGCGGCTCGTCGTCGAGGCCACCCGGGTCGGGGCCGACACCCAGCTCGCCCGGATGGCCCGCATGGTCGAGGAGGCCCAGAACGGCAAGGCCGAGGTGCAGAGGCTCGCCGACCGGATCTCCGCCGTCTTCGTGCCCGTCGTCCTGCTCCTCGCGCTCGGCACCTGGGTCGTGTGGCTGCTGCTCACCGACGACCCCACCGCCGCGTTCACCGCCGCCGTGGCCGTCCTGATCATCGCCTGCCCCTGCGCCCTGGGCCTGGCCACGCCGACCGCGCTGATGGTCGGCACCGGCCGGGGCGCGCAGCTGGGCATCCTGATCAAGGGGCCGGAGGTGCTGGAGTCCACCCGGCGGGTGGACACCGTCGTGCTCGACAAGACCGGGACGGTCACCACCGGCCGGATGACCCTCACCGGGGTGCACGCGGCCGAGGGCGTGGACGAGGGGGAACTGCTGCGGCTCGCCGGCGCCCTGGAACACGCCTCCGAGCACCCGGTGGCCCGGGCGGTCGCCGCCGGTGCCGCCGAGCGGGCCGGGGAACTGCCCGCGCCCGGCTCGTTCGAGAACCTCGCCGGCCTGGGCGTCCGGGGCACGGTCGAGGGGCACGAGGTCCTGGTGGGGCGCGAGCGGCTGCTCAGGGACCACGGCATCACCCTGCCCGCCCCGCTCGCCGCGGCCAGGGAAGCCGCCGAGGCCGCCGGCGCCACCGTGGTGCTGGCCGCCTGGGACGGCGCGGCCCGCGGGGCGCTGACCGTGACCGACGCCGTCAAGGGGACCAGCGCCGAGGCCGTGGCCCGGTTGCGGGCCCTCGGCCTCACCCCGGTGCTGCTGACCGGCGACAACAGGGCCGTGGCCGAGGCGGTGGCGCGGGAGGTGGGCATCGACGAGGTGATCGCGGAGGTGCTCCCGCAGGACAAGGTGGACGCGGTCCGCCGGCTCCAGGCCGAGGGCCGCACGGTCGCCATGGTCGGCGACGGTGTCAACGACGCGGCCGCGCTCGCCCGGGCCGACCTGGGCCTCGCCATGGGCACCGGCACCGACGCGGCCATCGAGGCCGCCGACCTGACCCTCGTACGCGGTGACCTGCGGGTGGCGGCGGACGCGATCCGGCTCTCCCGGCGGACCCTGGCCACCATCAAGGGCAACCTGTTCTGGGCCTTCGGCTACAACGTGGCGGCGCTCCCGCTGGCCGCCGCGGGGCTGCTGAACCCGATGATCGCGGGGGCCGCGATGGCGTTCTCGTCGGTCTTCGTGGTCACCAACAGCCTGCGGCTGCGCTCGTTCCGCTAGAGGACCTCCTCCCCGTTCCCTCCACAGGTCCTTCACTGGAGACGCAGATCACAGTGATGGCAACGTAACCATCCGGGGTGGTCACGGGTCTAATGGGGCGATGCCGGAAAACGTCTTGGGGGACGTTTCACGGAGGTCCTTGGGGGGGCTTCCGGGCATCCGCCGGCCGGGACGCGTGCCCTCGGGAAGCTTTGAGCGGCCCACCCGACCCGAACGGGTCCCGGCACCCACCGACGCCCCGGCGCGGATCCCGTGGGGGGAATCCGCCGCCGGGGAAAAGGGAAGCGCCCCGACCGTCGACCCGTGGGGGGATCGACGGCGGGGCGCTTTCCGCGAACCGGAGCGGCCGGGAGGACCTAGCGGGCCTCGACCGGGACGAACTCGCGCAGGACCTCGCCGGTGTAGATCTGGCGCGGGCGGCCGATGCGGGAGCCGGGCTCCTTGATCATCTCGTGCCACTGCGCGATCCAGCCGGGAAGGCGGCCGAGCGCGAAGAGCACGGTGAACATCTCGGTCGGGAAGCCCATGGCCCGGTAGATCAGACCGGTGTAGAAGTCCACGTTCGGGTAGAGGTTGCGGGCGACGAAGTACTCGTCGGCCAGCGCGTGCTCTTCCAGCTTGAGCGCGATGTCCAGCAGCTCGTCGCTCTTGCCGAGCGCCGAGAGGACGTCGTGCGCCGCCGCCTTGATGATCTTCGCCCGGGGGTCGAAGCTCTTGTAGACGCGGTGCCCGAAGCCCATGAGGCGGACGCCGTCTTCCTTGTTCTTCACCTTGCGGATGAAGGCGTCGACGTCGCCGCCGTCGTTCTTGATGCCCTCGAGCATCTCCAGGACGGACTGGTTGGCGCCACCGTGCAGCGGGCCCCACAGGGCCGAGATGCCGGCGGAGATCGAGGCGAACATGTTCGCCTGCGAGGAGCCGACCAGGCGCACGGTGGAGGTCGAGCAGTTCTGCTCGTGGTCCGCGTGCAGGATCAGCAGCTTGTCGAGCGCGGAGACCACGACCGGGTCCAGGTCGTACTCCTGGGCCGGCACGGAGAAGGTCATGCGCAGGAAGTTCTCGACGTAGCCGAGGTCGTTGCGCGGGTAGACCACCGGGTGGCCGACCGACTTCTTGTACGCGTACGCGGCGATCGTCGGGAGCTTGGCCAGCAGACGGATCGTCGAGAGGTGGCGCTGCTTCTCGTCGAACGGGTTGTGGCTGTCCTGGTAGAACGTCGACAGCGCGCTGACCACGGACGACAGCATGGCCATCGGGTGGGCGTCGCGCGGGAAGCCGTCGTAGAACCGCTTCACGTCCTCGTGCAGCAGCGTGTGCTGGGTGATCTCGTTGCGGAACGACGCGAGCTGGTCGACCGTCGGCAGCTCACCGTTGATCAGCAGGTAGGCGACCTCGATGAAGGTCGAGCGCTCCGCCAGCTGCTCGATCGGGTAGCCGCGGTAGCGCAGGATGCCCTGCTCACCGTCGAGGTAGGTGATCGCCGACTTGTAGGCGGCGGTGTTGCCGTAGCCACTGTCCAGCGTGACGAGCCCGGTCTGGGCCCGGAGCTTCGAGATGTCGAAGCCCTGGTCACCGACGGTGCTTTCGACCACCGGGTAGGTGTATTCACCGTCCGCGTACCGGAGTACTACAGAGTTGTCGCTCACGTCATCCCTCACCGACGTAGTGCCTCTTCTTCGAGGTGCCCTGACTGCCTCTACCTTCCCCCATTTGGCGCAGGAGAGTGCACTCGGGGTCGGCCTTTGGTCTCTTTGACGGCACTGAGTGCCTTCAACCTGCTCATCCTGCCCCCTCCCCGCCTGTTGTCGGAACCCCAAATGATCGATCATCTAGGTGATGTTTCCCACCGAGACCCGGCCGGCGAGCCGCGCGGCCACCGCCGTGTACCTCCTGCCTGCGGAAACGGTACGCACCGCCTGCCCCAGGGCCTTGCGGGACCCGACCAGGACGACCAGTTTCTTCGCCCTGGTCACGGCCGTGTACAGCAGGTTCCGCTGGAGCATCATCCAGGCCCCGGTGGTGACGGGGATCACGACCGCCGGATATTCACTCCCCTGGGAGCGGTGGATGGTGACGGCGTACGCGTGCGCCAGCTCGTCCAGCTCGGCGAATTCGTACCCCACCTCCTCGTCCTCCTCTGTACGCACCGTCAAGCGCTGCTCGTCCGGGTCCAGAGCGGTGACCACGCCGACGGTGCCGTTGAAGACGCCGTTGGCGCCCTTCTCGTAGTTGTTGCGGATCTGGGTGACCTTGTCGCCCACCCGGAAGACCCGGCCGCCGAACCGCTTCTCGGGCAGGCCCGGCCGGGCCGGGGTGATCGCCTGCTGGAGCAGGCCGTTGAGGTTCCCCGCGCCGGCCGGGCCCCGGTGCATGGGGGCCAGGACCTGGACGTCCCGGCGCGGGTCGAGTCCGAACCGGGCGGGGATCCGGCGGGCGGCCACGTCCACGGCGAGGAGCCCGGCCGCCTCCGTGTCCTCCTCCGGGAAGAGGAAGAAGTCCGGCAGGCCGTCGGTGATGGGCGGCACCCCGGTGTTGATGCGGTGCGCGTTGGTGACGACGCCCGACTGCTGCGCCTGGCGGAAGATCCGGGTCAGCCGGACGGCCGGCACCGGCCCGCCCTGCGCCAGCAGGTCCCGCAGGACCTCGCCGGCGCCGACCGAGGGCAGCTGGTCCACGTCGCCGACCAGCAGCAGGTGCGCTCCCGGCGCCACCGCCTTGACCAGCTTGTTCGCCAGCAGCAGGTCCAGCATCGAGGCCTCGTCGACCACGACCAGGTCGGCGTCCAGCGGCCGGTCCCGGTCGTACGCCGCGTCCCCGCCGGGCTTGAGCTCCAGCAGCCGGTGCACGGTGGAGGCCTCGGCCCCGGTCAGCTCGGACAGCCGCTTCGCGGCGCGGCCCGTGGGGGCGGCGAGCACCACCTTGGCCTTCTTGGCCCGGGCCAGCTCCACGATGGAGCGCACGGTGAAGGACTTGCCGCAGCCGGGCCCGCCCGTGAGCACCGCCACCCGGCGGGTGAGGGCCAGCCTGACCGCGTCCCGCTGCTCGGGGGCGAGGCTGGCCCCGGTACGGCCGGCGAGCCAGCCGAGGGCCTTGTCCCAGTCCACGTCCTGGAAGCCGGGCATCCGGTCCTCCTCGGCGTTCAGCAGCCGGCGGACCTGGCCGACCAGCGAGAGCTCCGCCCGGTGGAAGGGGACCAGGTAGACCGCGGTGAGGGGATCGGGGCCGCCCTGGGGGTCGGGCACGGGCTCCCGCACGACGCCCTCCGGATCGGCGGCGAGCTCGGCCAGGCACTCGATGACCAGCCCGGTGTCCACCTGGAGCAGCTTCACGCCGTCGGCGATGAGGCGCTCCTCGGGGAGGAAGCAGTGCCCCTGGTCGGTGGACTGGGACAGGGCGTACTGGAGGCCGGCCCTGACCCGCTCGGGGCTGTCGTGCGGGATGCCGACGGCCTGGGCGATGCGGTCGGCGGTGAGGAAGCCGATGCCCCAGACGTCGGCGGCGAGCCGGTACGGCTGGTTCTTGACCACCGAGATGGAGGCGTCCCCGTACTTCTTGTAGATGCGGACCGCGATGGAGGTGGAGACGCCGACGCCCTGGAGGAAGACCATGACCTCCTTGATGGCCTTCTGCTCCTCCCACGCGGCGCCGATCAGCTTCGTCCGCTTGGGGCCGAGGCCGGGGACCTCGATCAGCCGCTTCGGCTCGGCCTCGATGACGTCGAGGGTGTCGAGGCCGAAGTGTTCGACGATGCGGTCGGCGATCCTCGGGCCGATGCCCTTGATGAGGCCGGAGCCGAGGTAGCGGCGGATGCCCTGGATGGTGGCGGGCAGGATCGTCGAGTAGTTCTCGACGGTGAACTGCCTGCCGTACTGGGGGTGCGAGCCCCAGCGGCCCTCCATGCGCAGGGACTCGCCGGGCTGCGCGCCGAGCAGCGAGCCGACGACGGTCAGCAGGTCCCCCGCGCCGCGGCCGGTGTCGACCCGGGCGACCGTGTAGCCGCTCTCCTCGTTGGCGTAGGTGATGCGCTCCAGCACCCCCTCGACGACTGCCGGTTGCACCGCCCCGTTGTTCACCATGGCACGAAGCTACAGTCCGCCGCCGACAGGGCGCCGGGGCCTGTGGACGAACGAAAGGGGGTCCGGCCTCGCGGCCGGACCCCCTCACGGTTACCCCTCCCTCGTCGGACTTCCCGATCCCCCCGGATCCCCACCCGGAAGTCCCGACGTTCCATACGACCCGCGTGGCGCCCGGAGGGTTGCATGCGGAATCACAGCTTTACCTTTCCATTACGTTCAGCCACCCGGGGAGTACTCCGAGGTGCCGTGAAATCACCGCACACGTAGCGTTTCCGGCATGAGCGACTCTTCCTTCGAGGACGACGTACTGGGCGAACTGGGCGAGGACAGGCTCCAGGAGATCGCCACCCTGCTCGGCACCGACACCGACGACGCCCGCGCGACCGTCTCCCAGACCGTCGGGGCGATGACCGGCGGTCTCCAGGAGAAGGCCGACGCCGGCGACGACGAGGTCCGCCAGGCCTTCGCGGAGGTGTCCGAGCCCCCGCTCCAGGGCGTGGCCACCCTCGGCGGCGGCCTCGGCGGCCTGCTCGGCGGCGGGATGATGGCCGGGGTGCTCTCCAAGGTGAGCAGGCCGGTGGCCAACGCCGTCTCGAAGAAGACCGGCATCCCCGCGCCGACGGTCATGCGCGTCATCGAGCTGCTGATCCCCGTGGTGATGGCCGTCTTCGCCAAGCGCGCCGCGGGCAGGGGCTCCGCCACCGCCGGGGCCCCGGGTGCCGCCGCCCCGGGCGCCGCGGCCTCCGACGGTCCCGGCCTCGGCGACCTGCTGGGACAGATCCTGGGCGGCAGGAAGTAGCCACGTCCCGCCCGTCGGCCCCGCGCTATCCTCGGCAGCCATGGAGACTTCCGCCGCGGCGGTGCGGCTGCGGGAACCGGGGCCCGGTGAGCTGGGCTGGATCGTGCAGCGCCACGGCGCGCTGTACGCCGCCGAGTACGGCTGGAACCAGGAGTTCGAGGGGCTGGTGGCGCGGATCGTCGCGGACTTCGCCGAGGACCACGACCCCCACCGGGAGCGGGTCTGGATCGCGGAGTACGAGGGCGAGCCGGTCGGCTCGGTGATGTGCGTGCGCGAGGACGGCTCGCCCGGCACGGCCCGGCTGCGGCTGCTGCTCGTGGACCCCGCCGGGCGCGGCCTCGGGGTGGGCACCCTGCTCATCGCCGCCGTCGTCGCCTTCGCCCGTTCGGCCGGTTACCGCGAGCTGGTGCTGTGGACCAACGACGTGCTGACCGCGGCCCGTTCGCTCTACGAGCGGGCCGGCTTCACCCTGGTCGCCGAGCGCCCGCACCGCTCGTACGGGGTCTCCCTCACGGGGCAGGACTGGCGGCTGCCGCTGCGCGAGGACCCCCCGCGCTGACCGGGCCCGTACGGGTCTTCGCGCGCGCGGGGGCCAGCGAGGTCAGGCCCACCCCGCCGACCAGCAGCACCGCCGCCACCCAGCGCGGCCCCGAGATCCCCTCGCCGAGCACCAGCGCGGCCGAGGACATCCCGAACACCGGCACCAGCAGCGAGAACGGCGCCACGGACGAGGCCGGGTAGCGGCGCAGCAGGTAGCCCCAGGCGCCGAAGCCGAACACCGTGGACACCCAGGCGACGTAGCCGATGACGGCCACGCCGGACCAGTCCAGGGCGCGCAGCGCGGCCAGGTCCCGGCCGGGTCCCTCCAGCAGCAGCGAGAGCCCGAACAGCGGGACCACCGGGACGGTGCACACCCACACCATGAAGTTCAGCGCGTCGGGCGGGGCGGCCTTGCGGGTGAGCACGTTGGACACGCCCCAGCAGGCGGCGGCCGCGACGACCAGGACGAAGCCGGTGACGGGCCCGGACAGGCCCCGGTCGACGGCGGCCACCGCGATCCCCGCCAGCGCCACGGCCATGCCCAGCAGCCGCACCCGGCCGGGCCGCTCGCGCAGCACGACGGCGGCCAGGGCGGCGGTGAAGACGGCCTGGACCTGGAGCACGAGCGAGGACAGCCCGGCCGGCATGCCGGCCGCCATGCCCGTGAACAGCAGCCCGAACTTGGCGATGCCGAGGGCGGCGCCGACCCCGAGGACCCACTTCCAGGCGACCTTGGGGCGCCCCACGAAGAACACGGCGGGCAGCGCGGCCACGAGGAAGCGCAGCGCGGACAGGAGCAGGGGCGGGAAGTGGCCGAGGCCGATCTCGATGACGACGAAGTTGAAGCCCCAGACGGCGGCGACGAGTACGGCGAGTGCGGTGTGTACGGGACGCATGCTCCGAGCATCGACGCCCGGATCATGTAGCACCAGCGCGGATCCCTACCGGGATGGATGAAGCAGTGCTTACGATTGGCGGATGCTCGACCTGTCCCGGCTGCGCGCCCTGCACGCCGTCTCAGTCCACGGTTCGGTCGCGGGCGCGGCGGCCGCCCTCGGCTACACCCCCTCCGCGGTCTCGCAGCAGATCGCCAAGCTGGAGCGGGAGACCCGCACGACGCTCCTGGAGCGGCGCGGGCGGGGGGTCGCGCTCACCGAGGAGGCCCGCCACCTGGCCGACACCGCCCGTGAGCTGCTGGCGATCGTGGAGCGCGCCGAGACCACCCTGGAGGAGCGGCGCGGCCGGCCGAGCGGCCTGCTGACGGTGGCGGCCTTCGCGTCGGCGGCGCGCGGCCTGCTGCCGGGGGTGCTGGCCGAGCTGGCGCGACGCCATCCCGCGCTGGACGTACGCCTCACGGAGGTCGACCCCCACCTGTCGGTGGACCTGGTCGCCCGGGGCGTCACCGACCTGGCGGTGGCCCACGACTGGGACATCGCCCCGCTGCCCGCCCCCGAGGGCGTGGAGCAGGCCGTCATCGGCGACGACCCCTGCGATCTGGTGGTCCCGGCCGGACACCCCTTCACCACCCGGCGGGCGGTGCGCCGGACGGACCTGGGGGGCCAGCGGTGGGTGTGCCAGCCGCCCGGGCGGGTGTGCCACGACTGGCTGGTGCGGACCATGCGCACGGCGGGGTTCGAGCCCGACATCGCGCACACCGCCGAGGAGAACCACACGATCGTCGCGCTGGTCGCGGCCGGCCTCGGGGTGGCGGTCGTTCCCCGGCTGGGTACCGGGGCGCTGCCGCCGGGCGCGGTGGCCGTACGGCTGGAGCCCGGGCCGGTGCGCAGGCTGTACGCCCTGTGGCGGACGGGAGCGGCCCGCCGGCCCGCGATCACCGAGACCGTGCGCACCCTCCAGGGCCACTGGACGGCGGCGCGGGAGCGTCCCTAACGGGCCATTCCCGAGTGTCCGTCAGGCGTGGCGCCGGGTACGGCAGTAGGGTCCCACGGGTGCCGAACCACGCCTCCCGCCGGGCCCTGCTCGCCGCCGCCGCGATGGCCGCCGTCACGGCCGCCGGAGCCGCCGGGGCCGCCTCCACGGCCTCCACCGCCGCTCCCGGGACCCCGGACGACTCCCGGGCCCCCGGCGGGCCGCCGGGGCGCGGCCCGGACCGGGAGCGGCTGCGCGCGCTGGTCTCCGGGCTCGGGCTGCCCGAGCTGGTGGGGCAGCTGTTCGTGTCCCGGGCCTACGGGCATTCGGCGACGGACCCCGACCCGGCGGACGCCGAGCTGAACCTGAAGCACTTCGGGGTGCGCACCGCCGCCGAGCTGGTGGCCCGCTACCACCTGGGCGGGGTCGTCTACTTCGCGTGGGCCCACAACACGCGTGACCCGCACCAGATCGCCGCCCTGTCCAACGGGCTCCAGCGGGCCGCCGCGGACTCGGGGGCGGGGATCCCGCTGCTGCTGTCGGTGGACCAGGAGCACGGGGCCGTCGCCCGGATCGGCCGGCCCGCGACCCTGCTGCCGGGGGCGATGGCGCTGGGCGCGGCGGGCTCCGCCGAGGGGGCCCTGCGGGCGGCCCGGGTGGCGGGGACGGAGCTGGCGGCGCTGGGCATCCGGCAGGACTGGGCTCCGGTGGCCGACGTGAACGTGAACCCGGCCAACCCGGTGATCGGCGTGCGCTCCTTCGGCTCCGACCCGTCCGCCGTCGCGGCCCTGGCCGCGGCCCAGGTGCGCGGCTACCAGGGGGCGGGGGTGGCGGCGGCGGCGAAGCACTTCCCGGGACACGGGGACACCGAGACCGACAGCCACGTCGGGCTGCCGGTGATGCGGCACTCCCGCGCCCAGTGGGAGGAGCTGGACGCGCCGCCGTTCCGGGCGGCGGTGCGCGCGGGCGTGGACGTGATCATGACGGCGCACATCGTCTTCCCCGCCCTCGACCCCTCGGGGGACCCGGCGACCCTCTCGCGGCCCATCGTGACCGGCCTGCTGCGCGAACAGCTGGGCTTCCGCGGGGTGGTGGTCACCGACGCCCTCGACATGGCGGGGGTCCGGCAGAAGTACGGGGACGACCGGGTCCCGGTGCTGGCCCTGAAGGCGGGCTGCGACCTGCTGCTGAACGCGCCGGACCTGGGCCTCGCGCAGCGCGCGGTGCGGGCGGCGGTGGAGTCGGGCGAGCTGTCGCGCGGCCGGGTCGAGGAGTCGGTGCTGCGGGTCCTGGAGCTGAAGGCCCGCCGGGGCCTGTTCGAGGACCCGTACACCTCCGACGCGGCGGTGGACGCGGCGGTGGGGACGGGCGGGCACCTGGCGGCCGCCGACGCGGTCGCGGCGGGTACGACGACGCTGCTGGCCAATCCGCGCGGGCTGCTGCCGCTGGACGCGTCGGCCGGGCCGAAGCTGCTGGTCACCGGCACCGACCCGGTCTCCCCCACCGGCACCACGGGCCCCCCGACGGCGGTCCTGGCGCGGGAGCTGACCGCCCTGGGGTGCCGGGCGCAGGCCCTGCCGCCCGAGCGGGCGGCGGCGGCCGCGCCGGGGCACGCGGCGGTGCTGGTGTGCACGTACAACGTCCCGGAGGGCGAGAGTCCGCAACGCGCGCTGGTGGCGGAGCTGGTCGCGACGGGCGTCCCGGTGGTGCTGCTCGCGGTCCGCAACCCGTACGACCCGGCGCGCCTGCCCCGGTGCGCCGCCGAGGTGGCCACGTACACGTGGACGGACGTGGAGATGCGGGCGGCGGCCCGGGTGCTGACGGGCGCGAGCCGGCCGTCGGGCCGGCTCCCGGTGCCCGTCCCGGGCCGCTACCCGCTGGGCCACGGGCTGTCGTACTGAGGCGCGCCCCCGTACGACAGCCCGTCGGGGACCCCTACCGGCGCAGCGAGTCGCGGCGCAGGTCGGTCTGGTCGAGCACCGGGTCCGGTGCGGCGAGCGGGGCCACCGCCTGCGGGGCGGCGGCGCCGTCGGTGCGGAACACGTCGGCCGCGGGGGCGACGCCGGCCCACTGGAGGATCCGCGCGGTCGCGAGGGCCTTCTCGCCGTCCTGGAGCTTGGCGACGTTGGCCCCGTGGTTGGCGCCCGGAGCGGTCATCACGTAGCTGTCGCGCGTCCCGTACCCGAGGTGGAAGGGCTCGGCGCCCCACGGGTCGTTCTGCCCGTACACGAACAGCATCTGGTGGGCGTTGTTGCGGACCCAGTTGTCCACGTCCGCCATGGCCGCCGGCTGGAAGGTCATGGGGATGTCGCGCGGCACGAAGTTGCGCGGGGGCTGGTAGCCGTAGCGGCTCAGGCCCTTGAGGTGGGGCTGCTTGATGTCGGGCGAGCCGAGCTGCGTGCCGGCCTGGTAGTAGTACGGCGTGTACGTCTCCAGGCCCTGGTCGGCGTAGGCCGAGAAGCCGGAGATCGTGTCGACCGTGTCCCAGATCTGCTGGTCGGTGGCGGTCTTGGCGTCCGGGATCGTGGCGCAGTCGGCGAGCAGGCTGTACTGCCAGAAGGCCCAGGTGTAGTCGAGGACCACGGCCTCGAAGGCCTTGTCGAGGCTGCCGACGGTGTTGAAGGTCCAGCCGTTCTCGGCCGCGGCGGCCTTGTACTTGGCCTCCAGCGGCTCGCGGCGGATCAGGGCCTCGCGCTGGACGTTGTTCAGCTTGTCGCGGCACTCCTTGGTGCCGACCTTGCCGAAGAACCGGTCGTAGGCCGAGTCCTCCTTGTTGACGACGTCGTTGGGCGCCACGTAGGCGACGACACCGTCCATGTCGCGCGGGTAGAAGCGCTCGAAGTACGTCGCCGTCATGCCGCCCTTGCTGGCGCCCGTGGACAGCCAGTTCTTGGGGTAGATCTTCTTCAGGGCGGTGAAGAGGCGGTGCTGGTCGCTGGCCGCCTGCCAGATGTCGAGCTTCGACCAGTCCGCCGGGTCGGGGCGGGACGGGTTGAAGAATCGATACTCCATGGACAGCTGGTTGCCGTCGATGATGGTCGTCGGCTCCGCGCGGCGCGGGTTGGTGTTGACGTTGTAGCCCGAGGTGAAGAACACCGTGGGGCGGGAGACGTCCTTGTGCAACAGGGTGACGCGCTGCTTGAAGGTGCCCTTCCACGGCTGCCGGTGGTCGACCGGCTGCTCGTAGTTCAGTACGAAGAACCGGTAGCCGGGGTACGGCTTCTCCTCGATCAGGCTCATGCCCGGGATCGCGAGGATCTGGTCCTTGATGTCCGCGGCGGATGCCTGTCCCGCGGTGGCCCGCGTGGCGGCGGCCGGCTCTGCGGCGGTGGCCGTCTGAGCCGTGAGACCGGCCGTGCCCGCGGCACCGATCAGCACCGCGACGGGCAGTATCCGGCCAAGCGTCTTGCGCATTCACCCTCCCCTTGAGTTCACTGTGGTCGCCCGTGAACCTAGCGGGATCAACGCGTCCGTGAACAGCCCCAGTTGGGACGCCGGCTCAGCACAGGATCCAGCCAGATTCGACGGATCCGGCCGCCATCTCGCCCCTTACATACACACACCGGCTGATCGCGCCCACGGTGACGGGGCCCGCGTAGCGGGTGAATTGCCCCGCATCGCCCACCGGCACCCCGCCGCGCGGCTGAACGCTGACGGCCATGTGGCGGCGCTCCCCCGGCCGCAGGGCGACGGTCATCGCGCAGACCTGGGTCCGGCTCTTGAACACCCGCACCTCGCCGCCGGGCAGCGGCATCGCCTTGACCAGCTGGCCGGCACAGCCGCCGGTCGCCGCCGACGCGGCGGGCGCCGCGAGGACTCCCCCGACCGCGAGCCACAGCGCGCCCCCCAACACCCCCAGGGACACGGCCCGTCCCCGACGCCCGCGGTCCTGCCTCATCCTGTCCCCCCGATCGGTCGTACGTAACACGTACGCACGTACGACGCTCAGCCGACCCGGAAGGTTGCACTACCCTGGGCGATCGACCGAATGCACACCGTAGCCGTGAAAGGCAGCCGACATGACGACCGATCTGCTCGACCGCAAGCTGGAGCGCGCGTTCGCCCACCTCGACGCCGACGACAACGGCGTGATCGACGAGAAGGACATGATCGCGCTCGGGTCGCGGCTGCTGACGGCGCTGTCGGAACCCGCCGACTCCCCCAAGGCGGCCGAGGTGTTCCGCGGGCTCACCGACTTCTGGGTGGACCTCTTCAACGAGCTCGGCGTCGGCCAGGACCAGAAGCTGACCCCGGCGCAGTACCGGGACGGCATGACCCGCCTGTACAAGGACGGCGGCCCGGCCTACGAGAAGTCCTTCCGGCCGATGATGAAGGCCATCCTCACGGTCGCCGACACCAACGGCGACGGACACATCAGCCCCGAGGAGTTCCACAAGGCGCAGCTGGCCTTCGACACCCGGCTGGAGCCCGCCGACGCGGACACTCTCTTCGCGAAGATCGACAAGAACCACGACGGGTACCTGTCGGTGGACGAACTCCTCGACGCCGTGCGCGAGTACTACACCGGTGACGACGAGGACGCCCCCGGGAACCTGCTCTTCGGCGAGCTCTGATCCCGGGGGCGCCCTCCTGCGGCCGCGGCCGCGGCGGCCGGCCGGCTACGCGGCGGCGGCCGCCTCGTCCTCGCCGGCGAAGGTCCGCCACAGCACCGCGTACCGCCCGCCGCGGGCCAGCAGTTCCGCGTGGCTGCCGTCCTCGACGACCCGGCCCCGGTCCATGACCACCACCCGGTCGGCCCGGGCCGCGGTCGTCAGCCGGTGCGCCACCACGAGGGTGGTCCGCTTGCCCGCGAGGCGTTCGGTGGCCTGGTTGACCTGCGCCTCGGTGGCCAGGTCCAGGGCCGCCGTGGCCTCGTCGAGCAGCAGCACGTCCGGGTCGACCAGCTCGGCGCGGGCCAGCGCGATCAGCTGGCGCTGGCCCGCCGAGAGGTTGCGGCCGCGCTCGGCGACGGCGTGCAGGTAGCCGCCGTCGAGGGTGGCGATCATGTCGTGGGCGCCGACCGCGCGGGCGGCGGCCTCCACCTCGGCGTCGCTCGCCCCGGGCCGCCCGTAGGCGATGGCGTCGCGGACCGTCCCCGGGAAGAGGTACGGCTCCTGGGGGACGACCCCCAGCCGGTGTCGGTACGCCGTCAGGTCCAGCTCCCTCAGGTCGGTGCCGTCGGCGGTGACCCGGCCGGAGGTCGGGTCGTAGAACCGGGCCACCATCTTGACAAGCGTGGACTTGCCCGCCCCGGTCTCACCGACGAAGGCGACGGTCTGCCCGGCGGGTATCCGCAGGCTGATCCCGGCCAGCGCCTCGCCCTTGCTCCCGCGCTCCTCCGCGGTGCCGTACCGGAAGCGCACGCCCTCGAAGGCGATCTCCCCGCGCAGCGCGGTGACCTCGCGGGGCTCGGCCGGGCGCGGGGTGGTGGTGGGCTCGCGCAGCAGGTCCTGGATCCGGCCGAGGGAGACGGTGGCCTGCTGGTAGCCGTCGAAGACCTGGGACAGCTGCTGGACCGGCGCGAAGAACAGGTCGATGTACAGCAGGTACGCCACCAGCGCGCCCGTGGTGAGGGTGGCCGCCTCGACCCGGCCCGCGCCGACGATCAGCACGGCCGCCGCCGCGCCCGAGGACAGCAGCTGCACGAAGGGGAAGTAGACCGATATCAGCCACTGGCCGCGCACCCGCGCCTCGCGGTACGCGTCGCTGCGCTCGGCGAACCGGGCCCGGCCCGCCTCCTGCCGGCGGAAGGCCTGCACCAGCCGGATGCCGGCCACGGACTCCTGGAGGTCGGCGTTGACCAGGCTGACCCGGTCGCGGGCGAGCTCGTACGCGGCGACCGACTTGCGGCGGAACACGACCGTGCCGATGACCAGCACGGGCAGGGTGGCGAAGACGATCAGCGCGAGTTCGACGTCGAGGACCAGCAGGGCTACCAGGATGCCGAAGAAGGTCAGGACGGAGACGACGGCGGTGACCAGCCCGGTCTGCAGGAAGCTCGACAGGGAGTCCACGTCGGTGGTCATCCGGGTCATGATCTTGCCGGTGAGCTCGCGCTCGTAGTAGTCCAGGCCGAGCCGCTGGAGCTGCGCGAAGATCTTGACGCGCAGGGAGTAGAGCACGCGCTCGCCGGTGCGCCCGGTCATCCGGGTCTCCGCGAACTGCGCGGCCCACTGGCCGAGGACCACGGCGAGGGCGAGCAGGGACGCCGCCCACACCGCGCCCAGCGCGGCCTGCTCGACGCCCTGGTCGATGCCGTGCCGGATCAGGACGGGGAGCAGCAGCCCGGTGCCCGCGTCGAGGGCGACCAGGCCCAGGCTGACGGCGAGCGGGGCCCAGAAGCCGGCCAGCAGCCTGCGCAGGCCGTAGCTCTCCTCGGCGGCCGCGGACCGGGCCTCGTCCACACCCGGCTCGTCGTCGGCGGCCGGCAGCGCGGCCACCTGCGCCAGCAGTTCGGGCGTGGCGCCCGGAGCCGGTTCGGCCTCGGTCCGCTCCTCGCGGCGCCACAGCTCGGGGGTGACGCCGGCCACGCGCCGCTTGGCGTTCACCGGCTCGGAGTCGATCTCCGCCTCGAGCTCGATGTCCTTCTCCAGGTCCCGCTCGAACTCCGCCATGGCCGGCGCGTCCGGGGTCCGCGGCGAGTGCGCGCCGAGGACCTCCGGGTCGGTGAGCAGCCGCCGGTACAGCGGGGAGCGGCGCTCCAGCTCCTCGTGCGTGCCGATGTCGGCGAGCCGCCCGTGCTCCATGACGGCGATCCGGTCGGCGAGCGCGAGGGTGGAGCGCCGGTGGGCGATCAGCAGGGTGGTGCGGCCCGCCATGACGGCCCGCAGCGCCTCGTGGATCTCGTGCTCGACGCGGGCGTCGACGGCCGAGGTGGCGTCGTCCAGGAGCAGCAGGCGGGGGTCGGTGAGGATGGCGCGGGCGAGCGCGACGCGCTGGCGCTGGCCGCCGGAGAGGGTCAGGCCCTGCTCGCCGACCTTGGTGTCGTAGCCGGCGGGGAGGGCTTCGATGAAGCCCTCCGCCTGGGCGGCGCGGGCGGCGGCCCGGACCTCCTCCTCGGAGGCGCCGGGGCGTCCGAAGGCGATGTTGGCGCGGATGGTGTCGGAGAAGAGGAAGGAGTCCTCGGGCACCAGGCCGATGGCGCCGCGCAGCGAGTCGTAGGTCAGATCGCGCACGTCACGGCCGCCGACGCGGACGGTGCCGCTGTCGGCGTCGTAGAAGCGCGGCAGGAGCAGGGAGACGGTGGACTTGCCGCTGCCGGAGGCGCCGACGAGGGCCACGGTCTCGCCCTCGGCGAGGGCGAGGGAGAACCCGTCGAGGACGGGGCGGCCGGGCTCGTACCCGAAGCGGACGTCCTCGAACTCGACGGTGGCGGGTGCGTCGGCGGGGAGCTCCTCGGTCCCCTCGCGGATGTCGGGCTCGGTGTCGATCAGCTCGAAGACCCGCTCCGCTCCGGCCCGGGCCTGCTGGGCGACGGTGAGCACCATGGCGAGCATGCGCACGGGGCCGACGAGCTGGGCGAGGTAGGTGGAGAAGGCGACGAAGGTGCCGAGGGTGACCTGTCCCCGGGTGGCCATCCAGCCGCCGAGGGCCAGGACGGCGACCTGTCCGAGGGCGGGGACGGCCTGGAGGGCGGGGGTGTAGCGGGAGTTCATGCGGATGGCGCGCATCCGCCCGCCGAAGAGCCGGCGGCCGGCCGCGCGCAGCTTGCCGGTCTCCTGCTCCTCCTGCCCGAAGCCCTTGACGACGCGTACGCCGGTCACCGCGCCGTCGACGACGGAGGCGACGGCCGCGGCCTGCTGCTGGGCGTACCAGGTGGCGGGGAAGAGCTTCCTGCGGCTGCGCTTGGCGATGAACCAGAGGGCGGGGGCCATCAGCAGCGCGACGAGGGTCAGCAGCGGGGAGAGCCACAGCATGACGCCGAGGGATATCCCGAAGAGCAGGAAGTTCCCGATGGTCATGGGCAGCATGAAGAGCAGCCCCTGGATCAGCTGGAGGTCACTCGTGGCCCGGCCGACGACCTGTCCGGTGGACAGTTCGTCCTGCCGGCGCCCGTCGAGGCGGGCGATGGTGTCGTACATGTCGGTGCGCAGGTCGTGCTGCACGTCGAGGGCGAGGCGGCCGCCGTAGTACCTGCGTATGTAGGTCAGTACGTAGACCAGCAGGGCGGCGCCCAGGAGCAGGCCGGCCCAGGGCCCCATGGGCCTGCTCTCGTCGCCGATGACGTCGTCGATGATGACCCGGGTGACGAGGGGGACGAGTGCCATGACGGCCATGCCCGCCAGCGAGGAGCCGAGCGCGAGGAGCACGTTGGCCTTGTACCGCCAGGTGTAGGCGGCCAGCCGTCTGCCCCAGCCCCGCTTCTCACCAGCCGCTGTCTCCCCAGCCTGCGCCGCCGTCACGTGGTCGCCTCCCCGTAGGTCCTGTCCTGCCGCCTCCCCCAACGCCCCCACCGGGGGATTTCATCCCGCTGCAACAATCGCACCGGTGTTCCGGGAGGGCTCGGCGACTTCGCCCGGACGGGCTATACACGGGCTAGAGGTGGGTCGGGGCGAACATCTTGAGGGTGGCCGGGAGGACCAGGACCGAGGGGCCCGGGGTCTTCAGGGCCCGGGTGAGGTCCTCGCGGAGGGTGTCCGGGGTGGTGGTGGACGCCGGGACGCCGAAGGAGGCCGCCAGGGCGGTGAAGTCCGGGCGGGTCAGTTCGGTGGCCGTGGTGCGGCCGTCGAAGGAGGCCGTCATGTACTCGCGGAGGATGCCGTAGCCGCCGTCGTCGACGATCAGCCAGGTGACGTCCAGGTCGTGTTCCCTGGCGGTGGCCAGCTCCGAGAGGGAGTACATGGCGCCGCCGTCGCCGGAGACCGCGAGGACGGGGGCGCCGGGTTCGGCGACCGCCGCGCCCAGGGCCGCCGGGAAGGCGTAGCCGAGGCCGCCCGCGCCCTGTGCCGAGTGCATGGTGTTGGGGTGCTTCGGGTCGAACGCGGACCAGGCCCAGTAGGCCAGGATCGTCATGTCCCAGAAGGACGGTGAGCGGGGCGGCAGGGCCTGCCTGATGGAGTCCAGGAGTTCCCGTTCGAGGGTGACGTCCTGCGGGGCGAGGCGGTCCTCGACGGCGGCGAGGAGCGCGCGGACCCGCTCGGGGGCCTCGTCGTCCTCACGGGGTTCGACCGTCTCCAGGAGGGCCTGGAGGGCGAGGCGGGCGTCGGCGTGGATGCCGAGGGCCGGGTGGTTGGACTCCAGCTTGCCGAGGTCCGCCTCGATCTGGACGACCCGGCCGGTGGGGAAGAACGTGTGGTAGTTCGAGGACAGCTCGCCCAGGCCGGAGCCGACGACGAGGAGGACGTCCGCGTCCTCCAGGAAGTCCGTCGTGTGGCGGTCCTCCAGCCAGGAGCGCAGGGAGAGCGGGTGGTTCCACGGGAAGGCGCCCTTGCCGCCGAAGGTGGTGACGACGGGGGCGTTCAGGCGCTCCGCGAGCTGCCGGAGCTTGCCGGCGGCGTCGGCGCGGACCACGCCGCCGCCCGCGATGATCACGGGGCGGGAGGCCTTCGAGAGCCAGTGCGCGGCCAGTGCGGTGAGCTCCGGGCGCGGGGCCAGTTCGTGCGGGGTCGCGTCCATGCCGGTGACCTCGGGGATCAGCGTCCCGGCGCGCAGCACGTCCTCGGGGATCTCGACCCAGACCGGGCCGTGGGGGGCGCTCAGCGCGGACTCCCAGGCTTCGGCGATCACGGAGGGGATCTGGGAGGGGGTGCGGGCGGTGTGGACGGACTTCACCACGTCGCGGAAGGACGCCGACTGGTCCCGCAGCTCGTGCAGGTGGCCCCGGCGGCCCCCGCCCAGGCCCGCGGTGGGGACCTGGGAGGAGATCGCGAGGACGGGCGCGGAGGCGGCCGCGGCCTCCGCGAGGGCGGGCAGGGACATCAGTGCCCCGGGCCCGGTGGAGAGCAGCAGCGGCACGGCCTCGCCGGTGAGGCGCCCGTACGCGTCGGCGGCGAAGCCGGCGTTGTTCTCCGTGCGCAGGGTGACCAGGCGCAGGTCGGAGCGGCCGACGGCGTCGAAGAGGCCCAGCGCGTGCTGGCCCGGCAGGCCGAAGACGGTGGTGGCGCCGAGCCCGCGCAGCGTCTCCACGACCAGGTCCCCGCCCGTGCGGCCCGGCGGCGGGGCCAGGGCGGCCGCCGTCTGGGCCTCGGTGGGACGGAGTACCAGGTCGTGGTCGTGCGTCACGGGTGTGGGGTGCCCTTCGTGCTCGGCTGCCGCACCGTCCTCGCCGCCGCAGCGGGGGTTCAGCCCTGGCGGGAGGCGGCGATCTGACGGCTCATGATCGTGGTCAGCTCGTACGCGGTGTGCGAGGCCGCGACCGAGGTGATCTCCGCGTGATCGTACGCCGGGGCGACCTCGACGACGTCGGCCGAGACCAGGTTGCAGGACGACAGGCCGCGGATGATCTCCAGCAGCTCGCGGGAGGTCATGCCGCCGGCCTCGGGCGTGCCGGTGCCGGGCGCGTGGGCCGGGTCGAGCACGTCGATGTCGATGGAGATGTACAGCGGGCGGTCGCCGATGCGCTGGCGCAGCTGGTCGGCGACCTCGTCGGCGCCGCGGCGGTAGACGTCGGCGGAGGTGACGATGCCGAAGCCCATCTTGGCGTCGTCGTCGAGGTCCTGCTTGCCGTACAGCGGGCCGCGGGTACCGACGTGGGAGAGCGCCTCGGTGTCGAGGATGCCCTCTTCGACGGCGCGGCGGAACGGGGTGCCGTGGGTGTACTCGGCGCCGAAGTAGGTGTCCCAGGTGTCGAGGTGGGCGTCGAAGTGGAGCAGGGCGACCGGGCCGTGCTTCTTCGCGACCGAGCGCAGCAGGGGGAGGGCGATGGTGTGGTCGCCGCCGAGGGTCATCAGGCGGGAGCCGGAGGAGAGGAGCTCGTCCGCGGCGGCCTCGACCGTCTCGACGGCCTCGTTGATGTTGAAGGGGTTCACCGCGATGTCACCGGCGTCCGCGACCTGCGCGAGGGCGAACGGGGAGGCGTCCTGGGCCGGGTTGTACGGGCGCAGCAGGCGGGAGGCCTCGCGGATGGCGTTGCCGCCGAAGCGGGCGCCGGGGCGGTAGGAGACGCCGGAGTCGAAGGGCACGCCGACGACGGCGACGTCGGCGGAGCCGACCTCGTCGAGGCGCGGCAGGCGGGCGAAGGTCGCCGGGCCCGCGTAGCGCGGGATGCGGGAGGAGTCGACGGGGCCGCGCGGCTGCGTGCTCATGGGGGGTGCCCTTCTGGTGGTCCTGCTGGTGCGGTCCTTCGAGCGTAAGCGTGCCGCGCGGGGGTGGGGAGGGTACGTTTCATCCATCGGGCAGCACTGGAATGTACGGAGTATCCATGGCGGAGGTTCCGCTCGGGGTCCCCTCGAACCCCGGCGACGGGCCGCGGGCGGGGGTGCCGGCGTCGGCGCCCGCCGGTGAGCCGATGACGCCGCCCGTGGGGCTGGCGGCGCTGCTCGGCGAGCGGGGGCTCGGGCTGCGGCACCTCGCGGGTCCGGCGGTGGCGGAGGTGCACGGGGTGCACGCCTCCGAGATGGCGGACCCCTCCCCCTACCTGCTGGGCGGTGAACTCCTGCTGACGGCCGGGGCCGAGCTGACGGAGGCCGGCGCCGCCGGCTACGTCGCCCGGCTGGCCCGCGCGGGGGCCGCCGCGCTCGGCTTCGGCGTGACCCCGGTTCACGAGGTGGTGCCGCCGGGCCTGGCCGGGGCGTGCGAGCGGTACGGGCTCCCGCTGGTCGAGGTCCCGCCCGGGACCCCGTTCACGGCGGTCGCCCGCAGCGTCGGGCGGCTGATGGCGGAGGCCCGTACCCGGGAGCTGCGCCGGGTCGCGGAGGCGCAGCAGGCCCTGGCGGCGGCCGCGGCCCGCCCGGACCCGGTCCCGGCGCTGCTGTCCCGCCTGGCGGCGAGCCTGACCGGCTGGGCCGCCCTGCTCGACCCGGCCGCCGGGCCGGGGGCCGGGGCCGGGGCCCCCGGCCCCGCCGGGGGAGCCCGGAGCACCGGTACCGCCCGGGCCGCCGGAACCGCCCCGGGTGCCGCTCCGGGTGCCGCCCGGGCCGCAGCTTCGGCGGGGGTTCCCGCGGCGCCCGCGGCCGGCGGAGGCACCGACACGGTTCCGGGCGCCGTCGCCGCCGCCGGGGGCGTTCCGGACGCGGAGGTGCTCGGGGCCCTGGCCGCGCTGGTGCGGCGGGTGGGGCCCGGGGCGGCGGCCACCGCCACCGATGCGCTCGGCCCGGTGAGCCTGGCCGCGTACGCCGTCGGCGGCGGGCGGGTGCTGGCCCTGGCCACCCCGGGGCGGACCCCGGGCGACCACACCATCGCCTCGATCGCCGCCGTACTGCTGAGCCTGGTCACCGCGGAGCACCCCGCCGGGGACGAGGCGGCGGCCCTGACCCGGCTGCTGCTGGACGGGGATCCGGCCGGGGCGCTCGCGCCCGGGCCCTGGTACGCGGTCCACGCCCGCGGCGACGGCGACCCCCGGGCCCTCGCCGCCGCGCTGGGCACCGTACTGCTGGACCCGCGCGGGGACGGCGTACGCCTGCTCACCGACCGCGAGCCCGGCCCGCAGCCCGGCTGGCGGCTCGGGGTCAGCGCCCCGGCCGCGCCCGGCGCCCTGGCCACCGCCGCGGCGCAGGCCCGCCGCGCCCTCGCGCGTGCCGAGGCGGCGCGGACCCCGCTGTCGCGGCACACGGACCCCGGCTTCGCGGGCCTGGTCGGCGAGGAAGAGGCGCGGGCCCACGCCGAGGCCCTGCTGGAGCCCCTCTCCCCCGCCCTGCGGGACACCCTGCGCGGCTGGCTGGCCCACCACGGCAGCTGGGACCGCAGCGCGGCCGCCCTCGGCCTGCACCGCAACACCGTCCGCCAGCGCGTCGCCCGCTGCGCGGCACTGCTGGACCGGGACCTCGACGACCCGGACACCCGCATGGAGCTGTGGTTCGCGCTGCGCCGCCTGCCGTGAGGCCGGCTCAGCGGTTGAACGCGGCGAGCCCGAAGCGCTGGACGATCTTCAGGCCGTCGCTCTTGGCGTCCGTGCTGTTGACGGAGTAGACGAGGGTGCGGGACAGGTCCCGGGTCGCGGCGATGACCGTGTGGTAGCCGGGGCGGGCTCCGGTCTTGCCCCAGACCTCCCTGCCGTTGACGACGAGCCGTTCCAGACCGGCGCTGCGGGTGGCACCGGGGAGATCGGGGACGGTGAACATCTCCTTCAGCTGCGGTTCGGGTACGACCTGGCCGCGGAACAGGGCGAAGACGAAGCGCTCCAGGTCCCGGGTGGTGGAGATCATGTCGCCCGCGGCGAAGCGGTCCGTCATGTTCCATTCGGTGACGTCCACCTGTTCACCGCCGATCAGCTGGTAGCCGCGGTTGTGCGGGCCGTGGATGCGCGGGTCGGCGCCCCTGGGGAAGGAGCTGCCGGTCATGCCGACCGGGCGGAAGATCCGGACCTCGGCCTGGTGGGCGTACGAGTCGCCGGTGACCTTCTCCACCAGCATGCCGAGGATCGTGTAGCCGATGTTGCCGTACTGCTGCCTGGTGCCCGCTTCGAACGCGGGGCCCTTGGACAGGCCCCCGGCCACGACCTCCTGGTAGGGGAGGGTCTCGAAGCGGTGCGGGTACTCCTCCTCGACGGTGTCGCCGAAGGAGGCCCCGGGCTGGATGCCGCTGGTGAAGTTCAGCAGGTGGCGGACGGTGACGGGCGTGGTGAAGCTCGCCGGGACCAGGCCCGGCAGGTAGGTGTTCACGGGGGCGCCGAGGTCGACCTTGCCCTCGGCCGCGAGCTGGAGGACGAGGGCGGCCGTGACGACCTTGGTGGTGGAGCCGGCCCGGAAGCGGGCGTCGGCCAGGGCCGGGGCCCCGGTCCTGAGGTCGCGCACGCCGGCGGTGCCGGTCCACCGGCCGTCGCCGCCCACGCGGATCAGCGCGGCGGTCGCGTCCCGGTCGGGCAGCCCGGCGATCCCGGCGCGCAGGGCCGCCACGTCGGGGCCCTGTCCGTCGGCGGCCCTGCCTTCGGCGGCGCCCGGGGCGGACGGCGCCGCGAGGGCGGCGGTGGCGGTCACGGGTCCGGCGGCGAGGCCGAGGAGCAGGACTGCGGCCAGGGCGGTGCGGGTGCGTCGGTTCACTGCGGCTCCGGTGGGCTCGGTTCGGCGGCGTTCGTTCGGACAGGTCCATCCTGGTGAGCGCGCCGCCCCGCCGGATCCTGCGCGCAGAGGACCCCGACGGCCCCTTTCCCCTCCGGGACGGGGCCGTCCGCCTCAGGGTGATCCCGGGGTCCGGCCCCGGGGGCGGCCCGCCTCCGGGCGGCGTCGGACGGTGTGACCGACCCGCTATGGACAGGATCGACAACCCGCCGGTAACTTAGCTATGAGCAAGCGCTTAGACATGGGCGGCGGACCGCCGCGACGAAGGGAGCCGGCCGTGCGCCGTACGGTGTTCAACGAGGACCACGAGGCGTTCCGCGAGACCCTCCGCGCCTTCATCGAGGCCGAGGTCGTCCCCGTCTACGACGAGTGGTTCCAGGCCGGCCAGGCGCCGCGCGACTTCTACTACAAGCTCGGCGAGCTGGGCATCTTCGGCATCAACGTGCCCGAGGAGTTCGGCGGCGCGGGCCTGGACACCCACAAGTTCGAGGCCGTCCTCTACGAAGAGACCTCCCGCGCGGGCGTCAACTTCGGCGGCTCCGGCGTGCACGTGCTGCTCGCCCTGCCCTACATCAAGATGCTCGCCACCGACGAGCAGAAGAAGCGTTTCCTCCCGAACTTCGTCTCGGGTGAGGAGATGTGGGCGCTGGCGATGACCGAGCCGGGCACCGGTTCCGACGTCGCGGGCATGAAGACCACCGCCAAGCTCTCCGAGGACGGCACCCACTACGTCCTCAACGGCTCCAAGACCTTCATCACCGGCGGCGTGCACGCCGACCGCGTGATCGTCTGCGCCCGCACCTCCGCCCCGTCGGCCGAGGACCGCCGCTTCGGCATCTCCCTCTTCGCCGTGGACACCAAGTCCGAGGGCTACTCGATCGGCCGCAAGCTCGACAAGCTGGGCCTGAAGACCTCCGACACCGCCGAGCTGGCGTTCGTCGACGTCAAGGTCCCGGTCGAGGACCTGCTCGGCGAGGAGGGCAAGGGCTTCTACTACCTCGGCCACAACCTGGCCTCCGAGCGCTGGGGCATCGCCTTCGGCGCCTACGCCCAGGCCGCCGCGGCCGTCCGGTTCGCCCAGCAGTACGTCACCGACCGCACCGTCTTCGGCAAGCCGGTCTCGCACTTCCAGAACACCAAGTTCGAGCTGGCCGCCTGCCAGGCCGAGGTGGACGCGGCCCAGGCCGTCGCCGACCGCGCGCTGGAGGCCCTGGACGCCGGCGAGCTGACCCCGGCCGAGGCCGCCTCCGCGAAGCTCTTCTGCACCGAGGTCGCGCACCGCGTCATCGACCGCTGCCTCCAGCTGCACGGCGGCTACGGCTACATGAACGAGTACCCGATCGCCCGCCTGTACGCCGACAACCGCGTCAACCGCATCTACGGCGGCACCAGCGAGATCATGAAGTCGATCATCGCGAAGTCGATGGGCCTGTAACCCACTTGAACGACTCGCTGGCGGACCTCCTCGATCTGCTCGACCTGGAGCAGATCGAGGAGAACATCTTCCGCGGCACGAGCCGCACCTCCCTGGTGCCGCGCGTGTTCGGCGGCCAGGTCGCGGCCCAGGCACTGGTCGCGGCCGGCCGCACGGTGCCCGCGGACCGGCTGCCGCACTCGCTCCACTCGTACTTCCTGCGCACCGGCGACTCCGGCGCGCCGATCGTGTACTCCGTGGACCGGATCCGCGACGGGCGGTCCTTCACCACCCGCCGCGTGGTCGCCGTCCAGCACGGACAGCCGATCTTCCACCTCTCCGCGTCCTTCCAGACGTACGAGGAGGGCATGGAGCACCAGGCCGTGATGCCGGCCGCGCCGGACCCGGAGTCCCTGCCGACGGCGGCCGAGGCGCTGCCCGCCCACCGGGACGTCTTCCGGGACCCCGGCACCGTCGAGCGGCTGCTGGAGGCGCGCGGCGCCGTGGACCTGCGGTACGCGACCACCCCGCCGTGGGGCTCGGTCGGCGAGCCGCGGGAGCCCCGCTCCCAGGTCTGGTTCCGCACGCAGGGCAAGCTCGCGGACGACCCGCTGCTGCACATCTGCCTGGCCACCTACGTGTCCGACATGACCCTGCTGGACTCGGTGCTGCTCGCGCACGGCCGGGGCGGCTGGGCGGTCGGCGACGTGGTCGGCGCCTCCCTGGACCACGCCATGTGGTTCCACCGTCCCTTCCGCGCCGACGAATGGCTCCTGTACGACCAGGAGTCCCCCTCGGCGTCCGCCGGACGGGGCCTGGGACAGGCCCGCATCTGGACCCAGGACGGCCGCCTGGCGGTCACCGTCATCCAGGAAGGTGTCGTGCGCGTCCCGCGCGGCTGAGCGGACATACCGTCGGCCCATGCCGGTCGTAGCCGAATCCGACGTCGCAGCCGACGGGGCGGGATCCGAGAGCGTCACCACGGTGGTCGTCGCCGTGGTCACCAACCTGGCCATCGCCGCCGCGAAGGCCGTCGCCGGGATCGTCAGCGGGTCCAGCGCGATGCTGTCCGAGGCCGCGCACTCGGTGGCCGACACCGTCACCGAGGTGCTGCTGCTGGCCTCCCTCAGACGCAGCGCCCGCCCCGCCGACGAGGCGCACCCGCTGGGGTACGGGCCCGAGCGCTACATCTGGGCGCTCCTCGCCTCGATCGCCACGTTCGCGGGCGGTGCGGTCTTCGCCGTCTACGACGGGATCCACACCCTGGTGCACGGCGAGGACCCCCGCGACCCGGTGTTCTCGTACGCCGTCCTCGCGGTCGCGTTCGTCCTGGAGGGGTACTCGCTGCTGGTGGCGTGGCGGCAGGTGACCGGCGAGGCGGCGCGGATGCGCGCGCCGCTGGGGCTGTACGTGAAGCACACCCCGGACACGGCGGTGAAGGCGGTCCTGCTGGAGAACGCCGCCGCGCTGGCCGGCCTCGTGCTGGCGGCGGGCGGGCTGCTGGGGGCACAGCTGACGGGGTCGGGCGTCTACGACGGGGTGGCCTCCCTGCTGATCGGGGCGCTGCTGGTGGCGGTGGCGTGGGAGCTGGGGCGCTCGAACGCGGGGTACCTGATCGGGCGGCCGCTGCCCGCGGCGATGCGGGCGGAGGTGCGCGAGGAGCTGCTGTCGGTCCCGCACGTCGAGGGGGTGCTGGAGCTGACCACCCTGGTGCAGGGGCCGGACGAGGTGCTGATCGCGGCGAAGGTGGACTTCCACGACCTGGCGTCGGCCCGGCAGGTGGAGGCTGCCTGCGAGGACGCGGAGGCCCAGCTGCGGGAGCGGTGGCCGGCGGTCCGCCGGGTCTACCTGGACCCGACGCCGGCCCCGCCGCCCGCATCCGCGGCGGAACCTTCGCTACCGCCCGGGGCTGTGCAAGGCTGACCGGGTGAACCTGGAGGACCTCGCCCGACTGCGCCGGGCCCGCGACCTGATGGACCGCAACTACGCGGAGCCGCTCGACGTCACCGCGCTGGCCCAGGTCGCGCTGATGTCGGCGGGGCACTTCTCGCGCAGCTTCCGCGCCGCCTACGGGGAGACCCCGTACAGCTACCTGATGACGCGCCGGATCGAGCGGGCCAAGGCGCTGCTGCGGCGCGGCGACCAGTCGGTGACGGAGGTGTGCTTCGCGGTGGGCTGTACCTCGCTGGGGTCGTTCAGCGCGCGGTTCACGGAGCTGGTGGGCGAGAGCCCGAGCGCGTACCGGGCCCGTGACCACGGGGCGGACGCGGCCCTGCCGGCCTGCGTCTCGAAGGTCCACACCCGGCCGGTCAGGAACGGCCCCCACGCCGGCTGACCGGTCAGTCCCACCAGAACGACCAGTGGGCCGTGCCCACCAGCGCCTGCGCGGCGTAGGCACGGACCGTGCCGGAGCCCTGCCGGACGTTGTCGGGGCAGAACGCGAAGTGCTCGGCGGCGACCGGGAGGGCCTCGGCGAGCGTGCGGGGCGGGGCCGCCACCGAGAGGTCGAGCCGGTCGAAGCCGAGGGCGAGGACGCGGGCGCCGAAGCGGTCCTCCCAGGAGCGCAGCACGGCGCAGATCCGGGCGGTGTCGCCCTCGTGGTGGACGGGACCGCGCCAGCCGATCGCGGCCGGCAGATCGGCCCCGCGCCCGGCCGGGGCCAGCGCGAGCCGGGGGCCGTCACCCAGCCACCCCCGCGCGAGCAGCCCGCCCGCCACCGCGTCGGCGGCCGCCCCGGGCTCCGCCGTCGGGGTGCCGGACCGGGCGGCCCCGGGCCAGGCCCGGCCGAAGGGGGCGATCAGCTCCGCGCCCTCCTCCCCTTCCTCCGGGTCGGGGACGACGGCGTCCCAGTACTCCCGCAACACGGTCCGGGCGTCGTGGTCGCCCGGGTCGGAACAGCGCTCCGGCTCCACGTGGTCCTCGTCCCGCCACCACTCCCGCGGCCCGTACCGGTCGTGGAGCAGTACGGGAAGCAGCCCGGCGGGAACCGGGTACGCGGCGGCCGGGGCGTCCACCGGCCCGTCGGAGAGCCACAGCAGCGCCTCGTACCGCACCCGCCGCAGCGGCCCGCGCCGCACCGGCCGGGTGACGAGACCCCCCGGCGGCAGCCCGGCGATCCCGCCGGCGGCATCGAACGCGGACCACGGGCTCGGCACATCGACCATGCCGCTGACCGTACCGCCGCCCCCCGACACCCCCACCGAACCGCAAGCCGGCGCCGCTGGGCCGGGACGGCGCGGCCAGGCCGCCGAGCCTGGGCCGGGGCAAGCCGATGCCGCAGGGCCGGCCCGCCAAGCCGGGGCCGGGCCAGGGCAGGCCGGGGCCGGGCAGGGGTCCCGCACCCCGCCCGGCCAGGCCTAACGCAGGCCCGCCGCCGCGAGGAGGTACGCCACCATCGGGTCGTAGAAGCGCGGGTCGCGGACGTGGTCGTCCAGGGGGACGGCGACCTGGAGGGTGCCCTCCGCCTCGCCGAGGAACAGCGCCGGGTCGTTGCAGTCCGCGTACCCCACCGCATCCAGCCCGCGCTGCGCCGCGCAGCCCGCCCAGCCGTGGTCGGCGACGACCAGGTCGGGCTGCGGGCGGCCCTCCGCCGCGAGGCCGTCCAGGATCGCGGCCATCGGGGCCGGGGAGTGGGTGTGCCACAGGGTCGCGCCCCGCTCCAGCACGGCCACGTCGGCGAACTGCCACACCGAGCCCTCGTCGGCGACCAGGCCGGACGGGATCCGGACGATCTCGCAGCCCGCGGCGCGCAGCGCGTCGGCGGTGGCGCGGTGGACGTCGAGCAGGCCGCCGGGGTGGCCGGTGGCCAGCAGCACGCTGTGCCGGTCGAGGGCGGCCTTGTGCAGCCGGGCGGCCATGCGGTCCAGGCCGGCGAGGGTCAGTTCGGGGTCGATGGTGTCCTGGCCGGTCCGGTGGGCCGGGTCGTCGACGACGCCGACGCGCTCGGCCATCACGGCCAGTACGTCCTGCTCGTCGGCCCAGCGGTCGCCGAGTTCCAGGCCGAGCCAGTAGTGCCGGTCGCCGTTGGCGAGCTTGCGGTAGTGGGAGAGGTTGTTCTCGCGCGGGGTGGCGACCTGCCCCGCGATCCGCGTGCGGACCAGGTGGTCGATGAGTTCGGCGCGGCTGGGTACGGGCGTCTCTATCGGCTTCGGCATGCGGCCCATTCTGCCGCCGCCCGCCCGGAGGCGTCCGTTCCACCAAGCACCCCTCGAGCCGGGCCTCACCCCGACAGCGCCCCGAAGGCCCCGTTGGCCAGCCTGCGCAGCAGGGACTCGGTGGCCTCGCGGCCCGGCGCGGCCAGGTGGGGGGTGGAGTTCAGCAGGCCGAAGACGGCGTGCACGGCCACCCGCACCTCCGCCTCGCCGACCTCGGGGTGCAGTTCCCGTACGACCTCCACCCACAGCTCGACGTACTGCCGCTGGAGCTGGCGCACGAGTTTGCGGTCGGCCTCGCGCAGCCGGTCGAGTTCGCGGTCGTGCAGGGTGATCAGCGCCCGGTCGTCCAGGGCGAAGTCGATGTGCCCCTCGACGAGGGAGGCGAGGATCGCCTCCGGGTCCCCGGCGGCCTCCTCGACCCGCCGCCGGCCGCCGGTCAGCAGCCGCTCGCTGATCCCGACGAGGAGCTCGGCGAGCATGGCGTCCTTCCCGGCGAAGTGCCGGTAGAGGCCGGGGCCGCTGATGCCGACCGCCGCCCCTATCTCGTCCACGCCGACGCCGTGGAAGCCGCGCTCCGCGAAGAGACGAGCGGCCTCACTGAGGATCTGCTCACGACGGGTCGGGGTGGCCGCTCTGGTGCTCATGGAAATCCATTCTAGACAGGGCGGTTAGCGCTCGTTAACCTGAAACCCAAACGCGTTAACGGTCATTAACAAAGCGTGCACGAGCAAGGGAGCTCGACCGATGCAGCAGGCACCAGTGCTGACGAGCGCCGCGGACCCGGCGTCCGAGGCCTGGCGGACCAATGAGGCCGCCCACCGCGAACTGGCCGAAGGCCTGCGCGCCCGGCTCGACGCGGCCCGCCTCGGCGGCGGCGAGAAGGCCCGCGCCCGCCACACCGCGCGCGGGAAGCTGCTCCCCCGCGACCGGGTGGACACCCTCCTCGACCCCGGTTCGCCGTTCCTGGAGCTGGCCCCGCTGGCCGCCGAGGGCATGTACGGGGGCGCGGCCCCCGCCGCCGGGGTGATCGCGGGCATCGGCCGGGTCAGCGGGCGCGAGTGCGTGATCGTCGCGAACGACGCCACCGTCAAGGGCGGCACGTACTACCCGATGACCGTGAAGAAGCACCTGCGCGCCCAGGAGGTGGCCCTGGAGAACCGTCTCCCCTGCCTCTACCTGGTCGACTCCGGCGGCGCCTTCCTCCCCATGCAGGACGAGGTCTTCCCCGACCGGGAGCACTTCGGCCGGATCTTCTACAACCAGGCCCGCATGTCCGGGGCCGGCATCCCGCAGATCGCCGCCGTCCTCGGCTCCTGCACGGCCGGCGGGGCGTACGTGCCGGCGATGAGCGACGAGGCCGTCATCGTCCGCAACCAGGGCACGATCTTCCTCGGCGGCCCGCCGCTGGTGAAGGCCGCCACCGGGGAGGTGGTCACGGCCGAGGAGCTCGGCGGCGGCGAGGTCCACTCGCGCGTCTCCGGCGTCACGGACCACCTCGCGCAGGACGACGCGCACGCGCTGCGGATCGTACGGAACATCGTGGCGACCCTGCCCGCGCGCGGGGCCCTGCCCTGGTCGGTCGAGGCTCCCGAGGAGCCCAAGGTGGACCCGTACGGCCTGTACGGCGCCGTCCCCGTCGACTCCCGCACCCCCTACGACGCCCGCGAGATCATCGCCCGCGTCGTGGACGGCTCCCGCTTCCAGGAGTTCAAGTCGGAGTTCGGGCAGACCCTGGTCACCGGCTTCGCCCGGATCCACGGCCACCCGGTCGGGATCATCGCCAACAACGGCATCCTGTTCGCCGAGTCCGCCCAGAAGGGCGCCCACTTCATCGAGCTGTGCGACCAGCGCGGCATCCCGCTGCTCTTCCTCCAGAACATCTCCGGCTTCATGGTCGGCCGCGACTACGAGGCGGGCGGCATCGCCAAGCACGGCGCGAAGATGGTCACCGCGGTGGCCTGCGCCCGGGTCCCGAAGCTGACCGTGGTCGTCGGCGGCAGCTACGGCGCGGGCAACTACTCGATGTGCGGCCGGGCGTACTCGCCGCGCTTCCTGTGGATGTGGCCCAACGCCAAGATCTCGGTGATGGGCGGCGAGCAGGCCGCCTCGGTGCTGGCCACCGTCAAGCGCGACCAGATCGAGGGCGCCGGCCAGGAGTGGCCCGCCGAGGACGAGGAGGCCTTCAAGGCCCCGGTCCGCGCCCAGTACGAGGAGCAGGGCAACGCCTACTACGCCACCGCGCGGCTGTGGGACGACGGGGTCATCGACCCGCTGGAGACCCGGCAGGTGCTGGGACTGGCCCTGACCGCGTGCGCGAACGCCCCCCTGGGCGACTCCGGCTTCGGCATCTTCCGTATGTGACGTGAGTGACGTGAGGACCCCTTCGATGTTCAGCACTGTTCTGGTCGCCAACCGCGGCGAGATCGCGGTACGCGTCATCCGCACCCTGCGGCAGCTCGGCATCCGCTCCGTCGCCGTCTTCAGCGACGCCGACGCCGACGCGCGCCACGTACGGGAGGCCGACACGGCCGTCCGGATCGGCCCGGCGGCCGCCGCCGAGAGCTACCTGTCGGTGGAGCGGCTCCTCGACGCCGCGAAGCGCACCGGCGCCGAGGCCGTCCACCCCGGCTACGGCTTCCTCGCCGAGAACGCGGCCTTCGCGGCGGCCTGCACGGAGGCCGGGCTGGCCTTCATCGGGCCGCCCGCCTCCGCCATCTCCCTGATGGGCGACAAGATCACGGCGAAGGAGACGGTCCGCGCGGCCGGCGTCCCGGTGGTCCCGGGCTCCTCCGGCAGCGGCCTGACGGACGCCGAACTGGCCGCGGCCGCCTCGGAGATCGGCATGCCGGTGCTGCTCAAGCCCTCGGCGGGCGGCGGCGGCAAGGGCATGCGGCTGGTGCGGGACGAGGCGGTGCTCGCCGAGGAGATCGCGGCCGCCCGCCGCGAGGCGAAGTCCTCCTTCGGCGACGACACCCTGCTCGTGGAGCGGTGGATCGACCGGCCCCGGCACATCGAGATCCAGGTGCTGGCCGACGCGCACGGGAACGTGGTGCACCTGGGCGAGCGCGAGTGCTCCCTCCAGCGGCGCCACCAGAAGGTCATCGAGGAGGCCCCCTCGGTGCTGCTGGACGAGAAGACCCGCGCGGCGATGGGCGCGGCGGCCGTGGAGGCGGCGCGCTCCTGCGGGTACGTCGGCGCGGGCACGGTGGAGTTCATCGTCCCGGGCGGGGACCCGTCCTCGTACTACTTCATGGAGATGAACACCCGCCTCCAGGTGGAGCACCCGGTGACCGAGCTGGTCACCGGCCTGGACCTGGTGGAGCAGCAGCTGCGGGTCGCCTCGGGCGAGCCCCTGCCCGTCACCCAGGACGGGATCCGGCTGACCGGGCACGCGATCGAGGCCCGCGTCTGCGCGGAGGACCCGGCGCGCGGGTTCCTGCCGTCCGGCGGCACGGTGCTGGCGCTGTCGGAGCCGGACGGCGGCGCGGTGCGCACCGACTCGGGGCTGACGGCCGGCGTCCCGGTGGGCTCGACGTACGACCCGATGCTGTCGAAGGTCATCGCGTACGGGCCCGACCGCGCGGCGGCCCTCCGTGTCCTGCGGGGTGCGCTGGCGGACACGGTGATCCTGGGTGTCCAGACCAACGCCGGCTTCCTGCGTCGTCTGCTCGCGCACCCGGACGTGGTGTCCGGCGACATGGACACGGGCCTGGTGGAGCGGGACCTGAGCAGGCTCCTGCCCGACGGCGTCCCGCCGGAGGTGTACGCGGCGGCCGCACTGCTGGCCTCTGTCCCCCACCCCGCCCCTTCCCGAAACCGGGCCCTGCCCGGACCCGCGCCTCAGGCGCCGGCGGGGCTGGACGGGGGCGCTGCCGGCCCCGGCGGCCAGACCGGCGGGTCCGCCGCGTGGGTGGACCCCTTCGGGGTGCCCAGCGGCTGGCGCCTGGGCGGCACGCCCGCCTGGACCGTCCACCACTTCCGCCTCCCCGGCGAGGAGCCGGTGGCCGTCCGCTCCCGCCCGGCAACTTCAGCCTCGCCGGCGTTTGAGGCGCGGGGTCTGGGGCAGAGCCCCAGCACCACCGGCCCGCAGGTGGAACTCCTCCTCCCGACGGCCTCCGACGGCGGAGCCGCACCAAACTCAGCCCCGCCAGCGATTGAGGCGCGGGGCCTGGGGCAGAGCCCCAGCGGCCCGGCCCGGGCCCGGATCGTGGACCGCACCGCCGACACCCTCACCCTCGAACTGGACGGCGTCACCCACCGGTTCAGCCACGCCACCTCCCCGGAGGGGACCTGGCTCGGCCGCGACGGCGACAGCTGGCACGTCCAGCACCACGACCCCGTCACCGCCTCCCTCAGCGGCAGCGGCAGGGCGGGCGCCGACACCCTCGCGGCCCCCATGCCCGGCACCGTCACCGTCGTCAAGGTGGCCGTCGGCGACCAGGTCACGGCCGGGCAGAGCCTGCTGGTCGTCGAGGCGATGAAGATGGAGCACGTCATCTCCGCCCCGCACGCCGGCACCGTCACCGAACTCGACGTCACCCCGGGCACCACCGTGGCCATGGACCAGGTCCTGGCCGTGGTGACCCCGGACGACGGGGAGGAGGCCTCGTGAACGGGCTGCCCATGACCGTCCCGGCCCCCGCCGGGCTCCCGCCCCGCGTCCGCATCCACGAGGTCGGCGCGCGCGACGGGCTGCAGAACGAGAAGACGGCCGTACCGACCGCCGTGAAGGCCGAGTTCGTCCACCGGCTCGCCGCGGCCGGCCTGACCACCATCGAGGCCACCAGCTTCGTCCACCCCAAGTGGGTCCCCCAACTCGCGGACGCCGAGCAGCTCTTCCCGCTCCTCTCCGACGTGGACGCGGCGCTCCCGGTCCTGGTCCCCAACGAGCGCGGCCTGGACCGGGCGCTGGCCCTGGGGGCGACCCGCATCGCCGTGTTCGGTTCGGCCACGGAGACCTTCGCCGCCCGCAACCTGAACCGGACGGTCGCCGAGTCCCTCGCCATGTTCGAGCCCGTCGTGGCCCATGCCAAGGCCGGGGAGGCGCACGTGCGGGGCTACCTCTCGATGTGCTTCGGGGACCCCTGGGAGGGGGCCGTCCCGGTCCACCAGGTGGTCCGCGTCGCGAAGGCCCTGCTGGACCTGGGCTGCGACGAGCTGAGCCTCGGCGACACCATCGGCGTCGCCACGCCCGGCCACGTGCAGGCCCTGCTGTCCGAGCTGAACGCCGCGGGAGTGGGGACCGACCGGATCGGCGTGCACTTCCACGACACCTACGGCCAGGCGCTCTCCAACACCCTCGCCGCGCTCCAGCACGGCGTGACCACGGTCGACGCGTCCGCCGGCGGCCTCGGCGGCTGCCCGTACGCGAAGAGCGCCACCGGCAACCTCGCCACCGAGGACCTGGTGTGGATGCTCGACGGCCTCGGCATCGAGACCGGGGTCGACCTGGCCGCCCTCACCGCCACGAGCGTGTGGATGGCCGAACAGCTGGGGCGCCCCAGCCCCTCCCGTACCGTCCGCGCCCTCTCCCACAAGGAGTAGTCACACCATGTCCCTCGACCACCGGCTCACCCCCGAGCACGAGGAACTCCGCCGCACCGTCGAGGCGTTCGCGCACGACGTGGTCGCACCGAAGATCGGCGACCTGTACGAGCGGCACGAGTTCCCCTACGAGATCGTCCGCGAGATGGGCCGCATGGGCCTGTTCGGCCTGCCGTTCCCGGAGGAGTACGGCGGCATGGGCGGCGACTACCTCGCCCTCGGCATCGCCCTGGAGGAGCTGGCCCGCGTCGACTCCTCGGTCGCGATCACCCTGGAGGCGGGCGTCTCCCTGGGTGCCATGCCGCTGTACCTGTTCGGCACGGAGGAGCAGAAGCGGCAGTGGCTGCCGAAGCTGTGCTCGGGCGAGGTGCTCGGCGCGTTCGGCCTGACCGAGCCCGGTGCGGGCAGTGACGCGGGCGGCACCCGCACCACGGCCGTGCGCGACGGTGACGAGTGGGTGATCAACGGGTCGAAGTGCTTCATCACCAACTCCGGTACGGACATCACGGGCCTGGTCACGGTCACGGCCGTGACGGGCCGCAAGGCCGACGGCCGCCCGGAGATCTCCTCGATCATCGTCCCGTCCGGCACCCCGGGCTTCACGGTGGCCGCTCCGTACTCCAAGGTCGGCTGGAACTCCTCCGACACCCGCGAGCTGTCCTTCGACGACGTGCGGGTGCCGCTCGCCAACCTGGTGGGCCAGGAGGGTCGCGGCTACGCCCAGTTCCTGCGGATCCTCGACGAGGGCCGGATCGCCATCGCGGCCCTGGCGACGGGCCTCGCGCAGGGCTGCGTCGACGAGTCGGTGAAGTACGCGAAGGAGCGGCAGGCCTTCGGCAAGCCGATCGGTGACAACCAGGCCATCCAGTTCAAGCTGGCCGACATGGAGACGCGCGCCCACATGGCCCGCATCGGCTGGCGCGACGCGGCCTCCCGGCTGGTGCACGGGGAGCCGTTCAAGAAGGAGGCGGCCATCGCGAAGCTGTACTCCTCGACGGTCGCCGTCGACAACGCCCGGGACGCCACGCAGATCCACGGCGGCTACGGCTTCATGAACGAGTACCCGGTGGCCCGCATGTGGCGCGACTCCAAGATCCTGGAGATCGGCGAGGGCACGAGCGAGGTGCAGCGCATGCTGATCGCCCGCGAACTGGGCTTCGCCGGCTGACCCAACACCCGCGCCGCGCGCGGGGAACGACGAGGGGACCCGAAAATAATTAGGGTCCCCTTACCGTTTTCGGCCAAGGTTAGGCTAACCTTCCCACCGAACGGCCTCGGGTCCCCCGGCCGCCCTGCACGCACGAAAGCGGAATTCCCCATGCCCAAGCCCAGCTCCACGTTCCTCTCCCGCCGCGGTCTCGTCGCCGCCGGCGGCGCCCTCGGCCTCGTCGCGGCTCTCACCGCGTGCGGCGGCAACGACAAGGCGAAGGACGCTGAGGGCGGCAAGGGCGGCACGGCCGCCGCTTCGGGCGCGTGGAGCTTCAAGGACGACCTGGACAAGACGGCCAGCGCCAAGTCCACGCCGAAGAACATCGTGGCCTACACCGGCACCGCCGCCGCGCTGTACGACTACGGCGTGCAGGTCAAGGGCGTCTTCGGCCCGACCAAGCTGGCCGACGGCAAGGCCGACCCGATGGCCGGCTCGATGGACATCTCCAAGGTCGAGATCCTCGGCAACGTCTACGACGAGTTCAACGTCGAGAAGTACGCGGCCCTCAAGCCCGAGCTGCTCGCCACCAACACCTGGGACGGCACGTACTGGTACGTCCCCGAGGCCTCCAAGGACAAGATCCTGAAGCTGGCCCCGGCCGCCGCGATCGGCGTGGGCGACAAGGTCTCCATGGACAAGGCCCTGGAACGCACCGCGGACCTCGCCAAGTCCCTGGGCGCCGACCTGAACTCGAAGAAGGCCGCCGACGCCAAGGCCCGCTTCGACGCCGCCTCCGCCAAGGTCCGCGAGGCCGTCAAGGCCAACCCGGGCGTCAAGGTGCTCGTCGGCTCCGGCGCCGACCAGCTCTTCTACGTCTCCACCCCGAAGACCTCGGCCGACCTGAAGTACTTCGAGTCCCTGGGCGTCGAGTTCGTCTCCCCCGAGCAGGACAAGCTGGACCCGCAGGGCTTCTACGAGAGCCTGAGCTGGGAGAACGCCGGCAAGTACAAGGCCGACGTCGTCCTCCTCGACAACCGCACCCAGGCCCTGCAGCCCGAGGCCCTGAAGGCCAAGCCGACCTGGAACGAGCTGCCCGCCGTCAAGGCCGGCCAGGTCGCCCCGCGCGTGACCGAGCCGATCTACTCGTACGAGAAGTGCGCGCAGATCCTCGAGGACCTCGCCAAGACCATCCAGAACGCCAAGAAGGTCTCCTGACCCTCTCGCGCCGGTCCTGAGGGCCGGGCCGCGGGCCACCGCCCGCGGCCCGGCCTCCGGCACTGACCGCCCGGCACCACACCCGCCGCCGGCGCCCATTCGAATCCCAGGGGGGACTCGCGCATGACCGCCACCGCATCCGAGGCCGAACAGGCCGTGGCGCACTTCCGCTTCTTCACGATGGAGGTGCTGCGCACGCGCCGCCTCGGCCACTCGTTCCTGCGCGTCACCTTCGGCGGTGAGTCCCTGGCGGACTTCAGGTCCGGCGGGTACGACCAGAGCCTCTCGCTCTTCCTGCCGCCGGCGCACGCCGAGCACACCGAGCTGCCGTCCACCGACGAGGACACCTGGTTCGGCGCCTGGCGCGCGATGCCGGACGAGGACCGCCCCGTGATGCGCTCGTACACGGTGCGCGAGCAGCGGCGTACGGACGCGGGGGTGGACGAGGTCGACATCGACTTCGTCCTGCACGGGGACGCCTCACCGGCCTCCCGCTGGGCGGGCCGGGCCGTCACCGGCCGCCGGATCATGGCGATCGGGCCGGCGGTCGCGGAGAACAAGTCCGTGCGCTTCCAGCCCCCGGCCGCCACCGACGCCTTCCTGATGTACGCGGACGAGACGGCCCTGCCCGCCGCCGCCGCGATCCTGGAGCGGCTCCCGGCCGGCGTGAAGGCCAGGGCCTGGTTCGAGGTCCCGCACGCGGACGACCGGCTGGCCCTGCGCACCGACGCCGACGCCGACATCACCTGGATCGTGCGCGCGAAGGGCGCGTCCGGCCCCGACCGGGCGGGCCGCGTGGTGGAGGAGATCCGCGCGGCGGAACTGCCCGCCGCCGAGGCCCCGTACGCCTGGCTGGCGGGCGAGGCCGGCACGATCCGCGCGGTACGCCGCCACCTGGTGCAGGAACGTTCCATCAACCGGCGCGCGGTGCGCTTCACCGGCTACTGGCGGCTCGGCGCCAGCGAGGAGCAGCTGCTCGCCGAGGCGTACGCGGGCCAGGCCCCGAGCGAGGACCCGGCGTCCGAGCTCTAGCCCCAACACCCTTGCGGCACACGGAACTTCATGCGGGAGGCCCCGGCATTCGCCGGGGCCTCCCGCATTTGTGATCGAATTAAGGTTAGGCTAACCTAACTCTCGCACCCCACGCCTTGCCCGTCCCCCCGCTCACCCCTGCCCGGAGGAAAGTTGATGCGCCAGCATCTGCTGAACGAGACGACCGCGGACCTCTACCGGCGCTCCGTCACCGAGGGCGTCGACCGCGTCGCCGCCAAACTCGCCACGACCGAGCGGCCCCACACCGGCATATCCGTCGACGAACTCGCCCCGGTCATCAACGGGATCGACCTCGACCAGCCGCTCGGCGACGCCGCCGCCGCCCTCGACGAGCTGGAGGACGTCTACCTCCGCGACGCCGTCTACTTCCACCACCCGCGCTACCTGGGCCACCTCAACTGCCCGGTCGTCATCCCCGCGGTGGTCGGCGAGGCGGTCCTCTCCGCCGTCAACTCCTCCCTCGACACCTGGGACCAGTCCATCGGCGGCACGCTCATCGAGCGCCGCCTGATCGAGTGGACCGCCCGCCGCATCGGCCTCGGCGAGGGCGCGGACGGCATCTTCACCTCCGGCGGCAGCCAGTCGAACTTCCACGCCCTGCTCCTGGCCCGCGACGAGGCCTGCCGGACCGTGATGAAGCGGGCGCTCGACGAGGGCACCGAGCTCACCAAGGCCGAACTGCTGCCGAGACTGCGCATCTTCACCTCCGAGGCCAGCCACTTCAGCGTCCAGAAGTCCGCCGCCATGCTGGGCCTCGGCTACGAGGCCGTCATCTGCGTGCCCGTCGACCGCAACCGCCGCATGGACACCTCCGTCCTGGCCCTTGAGCTGGAGAGCTGCGCCGCCGAGGGCCTCTTCCCGATGGCCGTCGTCGCCACCGCCGGCACCACCGACTTCGGGTCCATCGATCCGCTCCCCGAGATCGCCCGCCTGGCCGGCGAGCACTCCGCGTGGATGCACGTGGACGCCGCCTACGGCTGCGGACTGCTGGTCTCCCCCACCCGCCGGCACCTCCTCGACGGCATCGAGAAGGCCGACTCGGTCACCGTCGACTACCACAAGTCGTTCTTCCAGCCCGTGAGCTCCAGCGCGATGCTGGTCCGCGACCGCGACACCCTCAAGCACGCCACGTACCACGCGGACTACCTCAACCCGCGCCGGATGGCCGAGGAGCGGATCCCCAACCAGGTCGACAAGTCCATCCAGACCACGCGCCGCTTCGACGCCCTCAAGCTCTGGATGACCCTGCGGATCATGGGCGCCGACGGCGTCGGCTCCCTCTTCGACCAGGTCGTCGACCTCGCCGCCGCCGGCTACGACGTCATCGCGGCCGACCCGCGCTTCGAGGTCGTCGTCGAGCCGCAGATCTCCACGCTCGTCTTCCGCTACCTGCCCGCCGGCGAGACGCGCGGCGACCTCGTCGACGAGGCCCAGCTGCACGCCCGCAAGGCCCTGTTCGCCTCCGGCGAGGCCGTCGTCGCCGGCACCAAGGTGGACGGGAAGCAGTACCTGAAGTTCACCCTCCTCAACCCGCAGACCACGACGGCCGACATCGCGGCCGTCCTCGACCTCCTCGCCGCACACGCCGAGCAGTTCCTGGGAGAATCCCTTGCCGTCCACCGCTAAGCCCCACGACTTCATCGGCATCGGCCTGGGTCCCTTCAACCTGGGACTGGCCTGCCTGACCGCGCCGATCGACGAGCTCGACGGGCTGTTCATCGAGTCGAAGCCGCACTTCGAGTGGCACGCCGGGATGTTCCTGGACGGCGCGCACCTGCAGACGCCGTTCATGTCGGACCTGGTCACCCTCGCCGACCCGACCTCGCCCTTCTCCTTCCTGAACTACCTGAAGGACAAGGACCGGCTGTACTCCTTCTACATCCGCGAGAACTTCTACCCGCTGCGCGCCGAGTACAACGACTACTGCCGCTGGGCCGCCGACCGGCTCGACAACGTCCAGTACTCCACCTCCGTCACCGAGGTGACGTACGACGAGGCCGCCGGCGTGTACGAGGTCCACACGGACCGCGGCGAGACCCACCGGGCCCGCCGCCTGGTCCTGGGCACCGGCACCCCGCCGCACGTCCCGGCGTCCTGCGCGGGCCTCGGCGGGGACTTCCTGCACAACTCCTCGTACATGCAGCACAAGGAGACCCTCCAGAAGAAGAAGTCGATCACCCTGATCGGCTCGGGCCAGAGCGCGGCCGAGATCTACTACGACCTCCTCGCCGAGATCGACGTACACGGCTACCAGCTCAACTGGGTGACCCGCTCCCCGCGCTTCTTCCCGCTGGAGTACACCAAGCTCACGCTGGAGATGACCTCCCCGGAGTACGTGGACTACTTCCACGCCCTCCCCGAGGAGACCCGCTACCGGCTGGAGGGGCAGCAGAAGAACCTCTTCAAGGGCATCGACGGCGACCTCATCAACGCCATCTTCGACCTGCTCTACCAGAAGAAGATCACCATGCCGGGCACGGTCCCCACGACCCTGCTCACCAACAGCTCCCTGAACAGCACGGCGTACGACACCACCACGGGCACGTACACGCTCGGCCTGCGCCAGGAGGAGCAGGAGCGGGACTTCACCCTGACCACCGAAGGCCTGGTCCTGGCCACGGGCTACAAGTACGTGGCACCGGAGTTCCTCACCCCGATCCACGACCGGCTGAACTTCGACGGCCACGGCCGCCTCGACGCCGGCCGCAACTACGCCGTCGACGTCACCGGCCGCGGGGTGTACCTCCAGAACGGCACCACCCACAACCACTCCCTCACCTCGCCCGACCTGGGCATGGCCGCGTACCGCAACGCGTACATCGTCGGTGAGCTGCTCGGCCGCGAGTACTACAAGGTCGAGAAGTCCATCGCGTTCCAGCAGTTCGCGGCCCCGGAAGGCATGCACGCATGAGCACCACCCCTGAAATCCTCTTCGCCCGCACCGACGCGGCCCTCGGGACCTTCGCCATCCGCCCCCTGGACCCCTTCGCGGACGCGGAACTCCTGCACGGCTGGGTGACGCACCCGAAGGCCGCGTTCTGGATGATGCAGGAAGCCTCCCTCACCGAGGTCGAGCGCGAGTACGCGCGCATCACCGCGCACGAGGACCACCACGCCTTCATCGGCCTCCACGAGGGCCGCCCGGCCTTCCTGATGGAGAGCTACGACCCCTCGAAGCTGGAGCTGGTCGGCCTGTACGACGCGCGGCCCGGCGACATCGGCATGCACTTCCTGGTGGCCCCCTCGGACACCCCCATATCCGGCTTCACCCGCTCGGTGATCACCACGGTCATGGCCTCCCTCTTCGCCGACCCGGCGGCGGAGCGCGTGGTCGTCGAGCCGGACGTCCGCAACAAGGCGGTCCACGCCCTGAACGAGGCCGTGGGCTTCGTTCCCGAGCGCGAGGTCCAGAAGCCCGAGAAGACCGCCCTGCTCAGCTTCTGCACCCGCGCCCGGTTCGAGGCGGCCACCGCCCTCACGACGGGAGTCCCGGCATGAGCCTCGCCGACGCCGTCTCCCACCTCTCCCCCGAGCTGTGGGCCCGCGCCAACCGCGCCCTGGTCCGCAAGGCCCTCGCGGAGTTCTCCCACGAGCGCCTGCTGACGCCCGAGCCGCTGGGCGGGGACCTCTACTCGGTCCGCAGCGACGACGGCTCGGTCGAGTACCGCTTCCGCTCGGCCCTGCACGCCCTGGACCACTGGGCGGTGGACGAGGAATCCATCACCCGCCACGGCAACGGCACCGAGCTCCCGCTCGACGCCCTGGACTTCCACATCGAGCTCCGGCAGACCCTGGGCCTGAGCGCGGAGGTCCTGCCGGTCTACCTGGAGGAGATCTCCTCCACCCTGGCCGGCACGGGCTACAAATACACCAAGCCCCAGCTCAGCTCGTCCACCCTCGCGAAGTCCACGTTCCAGGACATCGAGACGGGCATGACGGAGGGCCACCCCTGCTTCGTCGCCAACAACGGCCGGCTGGGCTTCGGCGTGCACGAGTACCTCTCGTACGCCCCGGAGACGGCGAGCCCGGTCCACCTGGTGTGGGTCGCCGCCCGCAAGGACGTCTCCACCTTCACGGCGGGCGCGGGCCTGGACCACGACACCTTCATGCGCGAGGAGCTGGGCGAGGACGCCCTCACCCTGTTCGCCGCGAAGATGACCTCCCTGGGCCTGGACCTGGCGGACTACCACCTGCTGCCGATCCACCCCTGGCAGTGGTGGAACAAGACCACGGTCACCTTCGCGGCCGAGATCGCCAACCGCCGCCTGGTGCTGCTGGGCGAGGGCTCCGACGCCTACCTCGCGCAGCAGTCGATCCGCACCTTCTTCAACACCACCACCCCGACGAAGCACTACGTCAAGACGGCCATCTCGGTCCTCAACATGGGCTTCATGCGCGGCCTGTCCGCCGCCTACATGGAGGCCACCCCGGCCATCAACGACTGGCTGCACCAGCTGATCGAGTCCGACGAGGTCCTGCGGTCGGTCGACTTCTCGATCATCCGCGAGCGGGCGGCGATCGGCTACCACCACCGCCAGTACGAGCGCGCGACGGACCGCTACTCGCCGTACCGCAAGATGCTGGCCGCCCTGTGGCGCGAGTCGCCGGTGAACTCCCTGCGCGAGGGCGAGCGCCTGGCCACCATGGCCTCGCTCCTCCACGTGGACGCGGACGGCAGGTCCTTCGTGGGCGCCCTCATCGAGGAATCGGGCCTCACTCCCGCCGAATGGCTGAAGCCGTACCTCCGCGCCTACCTCCTCCCCCTCCTCCACTGCTTCTACCAGTACGACCTCGCGTACATGCCGCACGGCGAGAACACCATCCTGGTCATCAAGGACGGCGTCGTACAGCGGGCGATCTTCAAGGACATCGCCGAGGAGATCGTCGTCATGGACCCGGACGCGGTCCTCCCGCCGGCGGTGGAACGCGTCCGCGCGGACATCCCGGAGGACATGAAGCTCCTGTCGATCTTCACGGACGTCTTCGACTGCTTCTTCCGCTTCCTGAACTCCATCCTGGTCGCGGAAGGCATCTGCGACGAGTCCACCTTCTGGCAGGCGGTGGCGGACTGCGCCCACGACTACCAGGCCTCGACCCCCGCCCTGGCGGACCGCTTCGCGCAGTACGACCTCTTCACTCCCGAGTTCCAGCTGTCCTGCCTGAACCGCCTCCAGCTGCGCAACAACAAGCAGATGGTCGACCTCGCCGACCCGGCGGCGGCCCTCCAGCTGATCGGCACCCTCAAGAACCCCGTCGCGCCCTTCGCGCGGCGGTGACCGGTGGGGGGGGCGGGCGCGGCGTCGATACGGTCCCTCGAAGCCGCACCCGCCCTCCGCCCCGACGCCGGGGCCGCGAAGCCCTGACTGGCCCTCTTCGCGGCCCCGGCGTCGTGCCGTCCCTCAGCGGTAGCGGACGACCCGGACCCCGGACTCCCGGAACCCGTCGAGGCTCTTGAGCTCCTCCGCCGAACCGTCCACGAGCCCCACGAAGCCGCCCTCGGAACGCAGGCCGGTGAGCAGCAGACCGGTGGACTCCCGTCCCCGCCCGTCCAGCCGGCGCACCCACACCAGGGCGCGGCCCCCGGGCGGCAGGGCCGCGAGCGCCTGGACGGAGGCGGTGACCGTCGGGAACTCGGACACCTGCATGACGGGCCCCAGCTGCGCCATCGTCGAGGCGAACCAGTCGGCCTTCCCCGGCTCGGGCGTGGGCCCGGCCGCCTCGCCCCGGTCCCAGCGGGCGAAGAACCCCCACGGGTCGGAGTTGGGCAGCAGGAACGGCGCCCCCGGCCCCTTCGGCACCACCAGCGCGGCGTCGAGCATCGAGTGCCGCCAGTCGCCCGTCCGCAGCGCGGCGGTGGTCTGGCAGGCGAACAGCCACCCCCGGGCCGTCTCGTCGGCCGGATCCGGCGCCACGAGCTCGACGAGCACCTCGTACGTCTCCCCCAGCCACGCCTCGGCCTTCGCCCGCGCCGCCCCGAAGTCCTCGGCGGACTGCGGCGCCCCCGGCCGGAACCCCGCGAACACCAGCTCCAGCACGCTCTCGGTGTCGAGCCGGGCGAGCCCGCCCGTCATGCCGTCGAGGAACACCACCGTGCCGCTGTGGTTGTGCGCGTACAGCAGGTGCCCGCTGACCTCGGTACCGCCGATCGCCCGGCGCACCCACACCACGCCCTGGGTGTCCGGCCCGGTCTCCTCGACCCGCCGGATCACCTCGTCCCAGCTCCCGCACCGCAGCTGCTCGGCGGTCGGGAAGTACCGCTTGAGCAGCAGCTCCCACCACCCGGGCGCCTCGTGCGAGGGCTGCCAGGGCAGCGGGCTCGACGGAGCCCCGGCGATGGCCGCGGCCACGGTGACGACACACCCGCGCGAGTTCAGCCGCCGGGCCTGCGCCTGCGGGTCCGGCTCCTCTCCCGTCCGGGTGTAGGCCGCGGCGTCGCTCCACGGGTCGTCCGCGGCGGGGTGGAAGGGCGTCCCGGCGTCCTTGGGCACCACGACGGAGGCGGCCAGCATCGGCGTCCGCGGATACCCCGGCTGCTCGATGGTCCGGCAGGCGAACAGCCAGGTGCCCGCGTCCTCGGCCACCGGCTCGATCCCCACCAGCTCGACGAGCCCGCGATAGGTCTTGAGGAGCCATTCCAGCGCGGTCTGCCACGGCTCGGCCTTGATGGTCCCGGCTCTGTAGGCCGCGGCCCATCCGCCGTGCCGCACGTAGGCCAGGAATTCGTCCAACGGCAGGTGCGACGGCGGGAACTGCACCGCACCGCCGTCCTTCGGGACGAGCACCAGCTTGGTGAGCGGCCCTACCCAGTGGTCGTCCGCGTCGATGCTCTCCTGCGTGTCGAAGTGGACGACCCAGGCCAGGTCGAACTCCTCGCTGAGCTCCGGCTGGAGGACGAGCGTCCACGGCTCGGAGGCGAACGCCTCTTCGAGGAAGGGCCTGGCCGCCTCGACGGCATCGTTCAACGTACGCATCTCTGCTTCCCGACAGCACTATCTATAGGGGACATGGGCGAGTTCCTTGATGTTCTTCGTCTCCAGCCGGGCCAGGGTGCCGGTCTGACCGTCCAGGAAGACAACGCCATGGGGAGTGTTGACAGCGTTGAACACGTGTCCCGGCCTGCCGTGGCGGGAAATGGCGACCACGCTGCGTGAGCCCTCACCCCGCGCCTCAAGGTCCCTGATGATGTCGTCATAACTCTGTACGACCTTCTTCGCGCTCGGCTTCACCCCGAGCTCTTCGTACGGTACGTCACCCGGCTTGGCCCTGGGGGCTGCCGAGACCTCGATACCGTCCAGCCGCCTGTCGACGGTCACCACGTTGTGCGTGCAGTTGACCCGGTAGCCGGTCTGACCCGTGTTGTTCATGTCCTTGAGCCAGGGGAACTCCGCATCCAGGAACTTGTTGGCCTGGCGCTTCGTGACGCTGTCCGCGTGTATCGCCTTCTCTTTCGTCAAACCTTCCGCCGGCTGCGCCAACCGCTTCCAGCGTGACGGCTTCGCCGCCACCTCCGCGGCCGTCTCCGCGACCCGTGTCCCCGTGCGGGCGGCGCCCGCGCCCTTGGGGCCCAGCAGCTCCGGTACCAGGCGGCCGAGGCCCTCGCTGGGGTCGTCCTTGAGGGGGTCGAGGAGGGCGCTCGGGATGCGTTCCGGGTGGGCGGCCGTGGAGACGAGGCCCGCCAGGGTCATGTTGACGTGCTGGGAGTACTCGGCCGGGTGGGTGAGGTTGTACGGGTCGTACGGGTTCAGGCCGCGGGCGAAGTCGACGGTGGCCGCCGTGCCCTTGAGCACGCCGCCGACGAAGTGGTTCAGCTCCAGCGCCTGGCCGGCCTCGTGGTCGACGAAGCTGCCCCAGGCGCGCTCGGACGCCGACGGCATGGCCGGGGCCTTCTCCGTGGCCGCCTCCACGGCCCGCTGGGCCGTTCGGGCGGCCTCGTCGCGCTGGCGGCGGGCCTCCGTGAGGATCTCCTGCGCGCGCCCCCGCGCCGCCTCGCCCGGGTCGGCGCCCGGTGCGGGGCAGGGGCCCGGGTCTCGGCCGGCCTTGGCCGCGGCCTCGTACGCGTCGGCCCTGGCCCGGTAGGCGTCGGCCGCCTCCTTCGTGGCCTTCACGCCCTGCCGGTAGAGGTCGACGGCCTGGGCGGCCTGCTTCTGGGCCCATTCCACGGTGTCCGCGTAGTGCTTGAGGGCATTGGCGCCGTCCTGGCAGGCGTCCGACGCGTGGAACCAGTCCGTGGGGTGCATCGCGAACTTCTCGCGGAACGCCTCGGCGGCCGCGCCCTCCCAGTTGCCGGTTTCCAGGGCCTTCATGCCCTGGCCGACCTTGTCGAAGGCGGAGTGGAAGTCGGCGAGGTGGGCGGCCGCCTCGCGGATCGCCGCCGGCTTGCCGTGGACCAGTTCGTCGGCCTGCTCGGTCTGGCCGAGCTGCTGTTCGCCCACGGAGGCGCCGAGGTTCGAGGCGACGCCGTCGCCCCAGTCGTCGACCTTGTCCGCCCAGCCGTGCGCGCCCACCTGGTCCAGGACGTCGCCGACGCCGTGGGCGGCGCCGCTCACGCCCTCGCCGACCGCCTTCTTGGTGGCGTCCCAGCCGTCCTCCAGCTTCTCCAGCCCCCGGTCGACCAGACCTCCCCAGTCCGGCATCAGTGCTCACCGCCCTTGCCGCCCTTGCCGGCCTCCGGTGCGGGCCCGACCCAGCCCTCCACGGCCCTGTCCATGTCGTCCCGCAGACCGGTGGCGTCCAGCAACTGGTTGTGGAGGAGGGTGTCGGAGCTGTTCACGTCCCGTACCGCGCCCTTCCAGGCCTCCGTGCTGTTCCGGTCGGCCCGCTGGAAGGACTCCGCGCTGTAGTCCGCGTCCCTGACCTGCGTGTACGGGTTGTCGGCGAGGACCTCGCCCCAGTCCTTCCCCGTGATGTCGCCCTCGGAGGCGTACGGGTTGCCCAGGGCCGAGTTGACCAGCACCTTGAAGCCGCCCTGGATGTACTGGTCCTGTTCGTGCACCAGGCCGGCCGACAGGCCCACGTTGGCGGCGAAGTCGTTGCCCTGCTGGACCAGGGAACGCACGCCCCACTCCCAGCGCTCGCAGAACGCGTTGAAGGAGGAGGTCAGGCCGTCGTGGCCGGTCTCCAGCCCGGACAGCGACAGGTCCGAGAAGCCCCGGCCCATGCTGGCCGTGCCCACCATCCCGAGCTCCTTCAGCTCGGCCAGCGTCTTCGTGATCCCGTCGGCGATCTGACCGAGTGCCTGCTTCGACACGTCCAGGTCGGAACCCTCCCCGCTCACGCCGCCACCTCCCCGTCCAGCGCCGCCGCACCCGGCACGATCCCGCGCACCGGCGGGAACACCGCGCCGTCGGGACCGGCGGCGTCCAGAGCCACCCCGCAGGGGAAGTCCAACTCCGGGATCACCTCGTCCAGCAGCCGGGCACCGGCCACCCGCCGGAACGCCCACTCAGACCCGGCTTCGCCCCGCGCCTCGGCGAACCGGGCAAACGTTTCCTCTCCCGAGAAGGCGCAGATCCAGTCCAGCCCGCCGAGCCGAGCGGTCCACAACCCGCCCAGCGTGTCCAGCGGTACCAGCACCAGCTGCCTCCGGAACGCGGCCAGCCGCGCCCCGGCCGCCTCCCGCGCCTCACCGAGCGGATCCGCCACTGCCGCGACCCGGCCCGGCGTCACACCGGGCCCTGCGGTCAGCCGCGCGGCCGCGGCCGCCCGCAGCTGAGCCCACTCCTCGTCAAATCCCATCCGAAAATGCCCCCTTGGCTCCCGCCGACCGACCCCCGCCTCCGCAGATCGTGGCACGGACCGGCGACAGCCACGCCGTCGGCGGCTACTCCCAGGGCACCTCCGGTGCCCGGTAGTACGCCGTCCCCTGCGCGGCCAGGCGGGGGCCCTGGGCCGCCAGGCGGTCGCGGTAGGCGGGCCAGGAGAGGGCCGCCGCCGGGGACCAGCCGAGTTCCGCGAGGCCCAGGAGGCGGGGGAAGGCCATCAGTTCCCAGTCGGCGCGGCCGGCGATGGTCTCCGTCCAGAGGGGGGCTTCCACGCCGAGGACCGCGGATTCGGGGACGTCGGGGAGGTGGGTGCCCGGGTTCCAGGAGTAGGAGCGCTGCACCGGGACGTAGCCGGCCCAGGCCAGGCCCGGCTTCGTCTCCTTGTCGTACTTCATGTCCAGGTAGGCGCGGTCCGCCGGCGAGAGGATCAGGGGGTGGCCCGCGCGGGCGGCCGCCGCCACCGCCGACTTCTCCGCCGCCGCTGTCTTGTCGGTGCCCCAGTACTGGAGGACCGCGCCCGGCGCCGGGCGGGCGTTCGCGAGCTGGTGCCAGGCCACCACCGTCTTGCCGTGCCTCGCCACCACCGCCTGGGCGCGGTCCATGAAGGCCGCGTAGTCCGCCGCCGGGGTGGAGTGGGCCTCGTCGCCGCCGATGTGGAGGTAGCGGCCGGGGGTGAGGGCGGCCAGTTCGCCGAGGACGTCGTCGATGAACTCGTACGTGCGCTCCTTGCCGACACAGAGGGAGCTGAAGCCGACCTTGACCCCGGTGTAGCGCTCGGGGGCCCTGCCGTCGCAGTTCAGCTCCGCGTAGGAGGCGAGGGCGGCGTTGACGTGGCCGGGCATGTCGATCTCCGGGACCACGTCGACGTAGCGGCGGGCCGCGTAGGCGACCAGGTCCCGGTACTCGTCCTTGGTCCAGTGGCCGCCGGGCCCGCCGCCGACCTCGCTCGCGCCGCCGTACGCCGCCAGGCGCGGCCAGGAGTCGACGGCGATACGCCAGCCCTGGTCGTCGGTGAGGTGCACGTGCAGGGTGTTGATCTTGTACTGGGCCACCTGGTCGACGTACCGCTTGACCTGTTCGACGGGGAAGTGGTGGCGCGCGACGTCGACCATGGCCCCGCGGTACGCGAAGCGGGGGGTGTCCGTGACCTCGCCCCCCGGGACCTCGCCCGCGCCCCGCACCGGCAGCAGCTGCCGCAGCGTCTGCCCGCCGCGGAAGAGGCCCGCCGGGGCGTGCGCGGTCACGGTGACCCCGGAGGCGGTGGTCCGCAGCCGGTAGCCCTCCGCGCCCAGCTCCCGGGCCCCGGGGTCCAGCCGCAGCCGGATCCCGTCCCCGTCCCCCTCCTCCCCGCCGGCCACCGGCAGCGGCAGTCCGCTCGGCCCGCGCAGCTGCTCCGCGAGGAGTTCGCCGACCCGCCGGACCTCCTCCCCCGAGCCGGGCCCGGTACGGATCACCGTGCCCGGGCCGAAGGCGTACCCGGCACCGCCCGAGGCCCGCGCGGAGACCGGCGCCGGCAGGAGCCGTTCGTAGGGGGTGAGGACGGCGGAGGCGTGCGGGTGCCCGGCGTCGTCGCCGTGGGCCGCCGTGCAGGAGACGGCGGCGGCCAGGGCGAGGAGGGCGGCGAGCGTGCGGCGCGGGGCTCTCATCCGCCCAGGTATAGGCCAAACGGCCCGCCCTCGGGCGGCACTTGGCGGTGGGAGAATCATCGGATGGCGGAAATCATCCAGAAGGACGGTACGTGGACCTTCGACGGGGACGCGGTGCGCATCGTGCCGGGCCGTGACAAGGGGGTGGGGCTGCTGCGGCAGCACCTGGGCGAGGTGGTCGTGCCGCTGCGCGCGATAGGGGGGATCAGTTACGAGCCGGGGCGCAAGGCGGGCCGGCTGCGGCTGCGGCTGCGGGACGGGGCGGACCCGCTGGTGCAGGTGACGGGCGGGCGGCTGCCGGAGGCCTCGGACCCGTACCGGCTGTCGGTGGAGTCGGACCGCAGCGGCGTCGCGGAGTACTTCGTGGACGAGGTACGGAACGCCCTGCTGCTGGACGAGGTGGATCCGGGGCCGTGCGACGCGTACCTGATGCCGGGGCCGCCGTTGCCGCTGTCGTTCGGGGCGGGCGACGCCACGGTCTCCTTCGACGGCGACCGGGTGGTGCTGGACTGGAACTGGACCACCGAGGAGGCCAAGCGCTCGGGCGGCCCGTGCGAGTTCCGGGTCGCGGACGTGCGGGCGGTGGACTGGTCCCCTTCGAAGGGCCTGGACCACGGATGGCTGCGGTTCACCCTGGAGGGGGCGACGAAGGCCCCCGCACCCAAGTACGACCGCTGCGCGGTGGAGCTCTTCGGCTTCAAGAAGGACCCGCTGATGGCGCTGGTCGCGGCGGCCGTGGCGGTGCGGATGCCCCATCCGGCGGCTCCCGCGCCCGAGCCGGCGCGGCCCCTGCCCCTCGCGGACGCGGCCCCGGCGCTGGCGGGCGAGCCCGCGGACCACGACACCCTGCTGCGGCGGCTGCGCGAGGTGGGCGAGCTGCACCAGTCGGGGATCCTCACCGCAGATGAGTTCTCGGCGGCGAAGGCGGCGATTTTGGGTCGTTTCTGACCACGGAGTACCGGAATCTCCTATTCCCTGGTCCAGACCAGCGAGATCCTGCCCGATATCGGGCAGGATCTTTGCGTTTCACTCCTTGGACAGTCAATATCTACTGGTGCTCGACCGCCGCCCGTCGCATGACGACCTCGTCGACCACCTGGTGCGCAGCACCGCGCTGCAGCGCGGGGAAGCCGCCCGGGTGGTGCTGGACGTGCTCGCCTACTTCAACGAGACGACGGAGGAGTTCGTCCGCCGCCGCCACCGCGAGCTGCAGTCGGGCGGCGCGGTCAACGCCGAGATCTTCGAGCGGATCGCGGCCGAACTGCCGCACCGCGCCGTGGCGCCACCGGAGCTCTCGCTCCGGCAGCTGCGCCGCATCGTCTACGGCTGACCGGGGCCGGCGCGGCGGGCCCGGGCCGGCCGCGCGGGGAAGAGCACGACCACCGAACCTCAGGAGGGGCAACACCGTATGTGCGGAATCGTCGGTTACATCGGCAAGCGTGACGTGGCGCCGCTGCTGCTCGAAGGCCTGGCACGACTGGAGTACCGCGGATACGACTCCGCCGGCATCGTCGTCAACAGCCCGAAGGCCGCCGCGCTGAAGATGGTCAAGGCGAAGGGCCGCGTCCGCGACCTGGAAGCCCGCGTCCCCAAGCGCTTCGCCGGCACCACCGGCATCGCCCACACCCGCTGGGCCACCCACGGCGCCCCGAGCGACACCAACTCGCACCCGCACCTGGACCCCGAGAACAAGGTCGCCGTCGTCCACAACGGCATCGTCGACAACGCCGCCGAGCTGCGCGCCAAGCTGGAGGCCGAGGGCGTCGTCTTCGCGTCCGAGACCGACACCGAGGTGATCACCCACCTGATCGCCCGCTCCCAGGCCGACAGCCTGGAGGAGAAGGTCCGCGAGGCGCTCAAGGTCATCGAGGGCACCTACGGCATCGCCGTCATGCACGCCGACTTCGCCGACCGCATCGTCGTCGCCCGCAACGGCTCCCCGGTCATCCTCGGCATCGGCGAGAAGGAGATGCTCGTCGCCTCCGACGTGGCCGCCCTGATCGCGCACACCCGCCAGGTCGTGACCCTCAACGACGGCGAGATGGCGACCCTCAAGGCCGACGACTTCCGCACCTACACCACCAGCGGTACGACGACCACCGCCACCCCGGAGACCGTGGAGTGGGAGGCCGCCTCCTACGACATGGGCGGCCACGACACCTACATGCACAAGGAGATCTCCGAGCAGCCCGACGCGGTCGACCGCGTGCTGCGCGGCCGGATCGACGACCGCTTCAACACCGTCCACCTGGGCGGCCTGAACCTGGACCCGCGCGAGGCGCGCGGCATCCGCCGGGTCAAGATCCTGGGCTGCGGCACCTCGTACCACGCCGGTCTGATCGGCGCCGGGCTGATCGAGAGCATGGCCCGCATCCCCGCCGACGCCGAGCCGGCCTCCGAGTTCCGCTACCGCAACCCGGTCGTGGACCCCGACACCCTGTACATCGCCGTCTCCCAGTCGGGTGAGACGTACGACGTGCTCGCGGCCGTCCAGGAGCTCAAGCGCAAGGGCGCCCGCGTCCTCGGCGTGGTCAACGTGGTCGGCTCCGCCATCGCCCGCGAGGCGGACGGCGGCGTGTACGTGCACGCCGGGCCCGAGGTCTGCGTCGTCTCCACCAAGTGCTTCACCAACACGGTGGTGGCCTTCGCACTGCTCGCCGTGCACCTCGGCCGGATCCGGGACCTGTCGGTCACCGACGGCAAGCGGATCATCGAGGGCCTGCGCAAGCTGCCCGCGCAGATCGAGGAGATCCTGAAGGGCGAGGAGGACATCAAGCGCCTCGCCGCCGAGTACGCCGACGCCAAGTCGATGATGTTCATCGGCCGCGTCCGGGGCTACCCGGTCGCCCTGGAGGCCTCCCTCAAGCTGAAGGAGATCTCCTACATCCACGCCGAGGCCTACCCGGCCTCCGAGCTGAAGCACGGCCCGCTCGCCCTCATCGAGCCGGCCATGCCGACGGTCGCGATCGTCCCGGACGACGACCTGCTGGAGAAGAACCGCGCGGCGCTGGAGGAGATCAAGGCCCGCAGCGGCCGCATCCTGGCCGTCGCGCACCGCGAGCAGGAGAAGGCCGACCACACCATCCTCGTGCCCAAGAACGAGGACGAGCTGGACCCGATCCTGATGGGCATCCCGCTCCAGCTGCTGGCGTACCACACGGCCCTGGCCCTGGGCCGGGACATCGACAAGCCGCGCAACCTGGCGAAGTCCGTCACCGTCGAGTAGTCACGGCGCGCGCACGCGGAAGCGGGCGCGGGCACGGCACGCGGAAGGGGTGCCACCGGAACTCCGGTGGCACCCCTTCGCGTTACCCGCGGTCCGGGCCCGTCAGCCCGCGGCGACCGCCCGTCCGGAGGTCCTGCCCAGCGCCATCGGCCAGTTGGCCAGCGCGGCCGTGGCCCCGTACCAGGCCAGCAGCCCGGAGACGGCCGCGACCCAGCCGCCCGCCTTGGCCAGGGCGGCGGTGTCCGCGAAGGCGGCTATGGCCAGCAGGAGGAGGGAGAGGGTCAGCAGGCCGTAGACGCCCTGGCCGAACAGCCCGCTCGACGCGGCGAGCGTCAGGGTCAGCGCGAGCATCGCGAAGAGGACGAGAAACGTTCCGGCCGCCTCGTCGGAGACCGAGGCTCCCGCGCCCTTGGCCCAGGTGAACCAGAAGATGCCGAGGCCCGCGAAGGCGGTGCCGTTGAACCCGTTGCCGCCGCGGTACTCCAGGAGGCCGAGGAGGAAGAGGGCCGCCCCGCCGACGTACATGGCGAGCGAGACGGAGTTGGCGGCGGTCACACCCGAGAGGACACCCGTGTGGCCGATACCGAACGCGAGAAGGGTGAGACCCAGGGCGATGTTCCCCAGGGTCGAAGTCGAGGCCTTGCTTCCCGCAGAGACACCATTGTCCACGGCGGGCTCCCTTCGATCTGCAGTTGTTTGCTGCGTCCCAGCAGCATTTATCTACCCTTTACAAGGGGGTTCACAACCGCACAATCGACATACAGCGGGTTACGGAATGACAACAACGGGTCGCTGTGCCCGCTTCGCCAGCCGCCCCGCGACCGAGCCGAAGATCCGGCCGACGATCCCGTGGGTGGAGCCCACCACGATGGCGTCCGCCGAGTACTCCCGGCCGACCTCCTCCAGCTCGTGGCAGATGTCGCCGCCGCGCTCGACGAGGATCCACGGCACCTCGGACAGGTAGTCCGCGCAGGCCAGCTCCAGGCCCAGCACCTCGGTGCGGTGGTCGGGGACGTCCACGAAGACGGGCGGCTCGCAGCCGGCCCACACCGTGGTGGGCAGCCGGTTCGCGACGTGCACGATGATCAGACCGGAACCGGAGCGCCGGGCCATGCCGATCGCGTACGCCAGGGCGCGTTCACTGGACGTGGAGCCGTCGAAGCCAACCACCACGCCGTGGCGGAAGGCCGGGTCGCAGGGGTGGCGCGTCTGTTCCACCGCGCGCAGGTCGCTCGATACGGAATCGGCGAGGTGCTTGCGCTTGCGGTCCGCGGGTTCGGGGAATTCGTGACCGGCCATGGTGTCTCGGGGAGGAGTCCTCGGGGGAAGCGACAGGGACGGTTTCGGCGACTCGGATCTTCTGACGACGGGGCCCGTGCCACGAGCGTTTTCGGCGACGCAGCGTGACCATGCTCTGTCCTGGAAGCATCTTTCCAAGCCCTTACCCACCAGGGTACGGCGACACTCCTGTCCTGCACAGGGCATGCCGCCCTTGGAGAGCGTCCCAGGGAGCATGCCGGAGCGCGGGCGCCTTGGCAATGGCAGCTGTCCCCTACAGGCAGTGACCAGAGACCCTCGCGCCACCCGTGCGCGCAGTGACCGAGGGCCGCACCGGGACGTTGGACAGGAGTCCGACCGTCCAGGAAGAGCCCGCAGGGAGTACGCCGTGCCCGGCCATCCGGTTCACCCCGTCCCGCCCGTCCAGCCCGCTCCGATGACGCGGTCCGCCCGGTCCGCCCGCTCCGCGCCGCCCTCGGCGCGCGCTCCGCTTCACCCGTCCGTGCAGTCCGCCGGACGGGTACACGAGGACCCGGCGGGTGACGTGGTGCGCTGGGCGGCCTTCAGCTGCCTGCTCGTGCCGGTCGTCCTGGTGGTCTACGGGACCTCGTACGGCGGGGCCGCCGTGGCGACCCTGGGGCTGGCCGCCGTCACGGCCGCCTGCCGGGTGCTGCTGCGGTACTCGGAGAAGACGGAGCGGGCCGCGGCCCGCGTCCTGTCGGAGGATCCGCTTCCGTCCGGGCACCGAGGCCGGCACTCGCGCACCGGGGCCGGTTCGCACCGCGGCTGCCACGGTTCCGCAGGGACGTCCCCTCACGACTGACCGATTCGCACGTACACACCCGGTTGTTTTCAGCCAACTTCCGGACCCTGTGCTTCCCTTGCCGGAATGTCCCCCCAACCCCCCTACCATCAGCGACTACGGGCGACAGGGGACGATTCGACCCCATGAGTACTGGCCACGGCCGGATCGCGGGCTTCCCCGTCGGGTAGCGGAGTGGAACGCTTCCTGATCGAATGCTTTTCGCCAAGTTGCCAAGTCGACATAGCGCTGCGTGCTGAACTTGTCACGCCGACACCACGGGACGCAGTAGATTCGATCATGTATTTACGGCGGGGGATCCACGTGCAAGGCCGAGGGGAAACGTGCAGGTGCGACCAGACCAAGGAGTCGCGACACCCAAGGGGGGCTTAGCGCCATGAGCCAGGATTCCACCGCCGCTGTCGTCGCAGACGCGGGCCGGAAGCTCGCGGGGCGTCGTCGCAGGGAGATCGTCGCCGTGCTGCTGTTCAGCGGCGGGCCGATCTTCGAGAGTTCCATTCCGCTGTCCGTGTTCGGGATCGACCGGCAGGACGCGGGAGTTCCACGCTATCGACTGCTCGTGTGCGCCGGGGAGGACGGTCCGCTGCGGACCACCGGCGGACTCGAACTGACCGCGCCGTACGGGTTGGAGGCGATCGCCCGGGCAGGCACGGTCGTCGTCCCGGCCTGGCGCTCCATCACCTCGCCGCCCCCGCCGGAAGCGCTCGACGCGCTGCGGCTGGCGCACGAGGAAGGCGCCCGGATCGTCGGCCTGTGCACGGGAGCCTTCGTGCTCGCCGCCGCCGGGCTGCTCGACGGCCGGCCCGCGACGACGCACTGGATGTACGCGCCGACGCTGGCCAAGCGCTACCCGTCCGTCCACGTCGACCCGCGCGAGCTGTTCGTCGACGACGGCGACGTGCTGACGTCCGCGGGCACCGCGGCCGGAATCGACCTGTGCCTGCACATCGTGCGCACCGACCACGGCAGCGAGGCGGCCGGGGCCCTGGCCCGCAGGCTCGTCGTCCCGCCGCGCCGCACCGGCGGCCAGGAGCGCTACCTCGACCGGTCGCTGCCCGAGGAGATCGGCGCCGACCCGCTCGCCGAGGTCGTCGCCTGGGCGCTTGAGCACCTCCACGAGCAGTTCGACGTGGAGACGCTGGCCGCCCGCGCCTACATGAGCAGGCGCACCTTCGACCGGAGGTTCCGCTCGCTCACCGGCAGCGCGCCGCTCCAGTGGCTGATCACCCAGCGGGTGCTCCAGGCACAGCGGCTCCTGGAGACCTCCGACTACTCGGTCGACGAGGTCGCCGGACGCTGCGGCTTCCGCTCGCCGGTCGCCCTGCGCGGCCACTTCCGGCGGCAGCTGGGCTCCTCCCCGGCCGCCTACCGCTCCGCCTACCGCGCCCGCCGGCCCCAGGCCGACGTGCCGGTGTCGGAGATGCAGGGCTCGCCCGTGCCGCACCAGCGCACCCCGCAGCCCCAGCGGGCCGCGGCGGCCCTGGCCGCCTCCGGCCCGAGCGTGACCGAGCTGTACGCCCCGAGCAGGGTGCTGCGCGAGCACGCGTAGCCGTCCCGCGCGAGCGGAGGGAGGTCCCCCCACCGGTGGAGCACCGGTGGGGGGACCTTCCGCATAAGGTGGGGCGCATGAACGATCGCATGGTGTGGATCGACTGCGAGATGACCGGGCTCTCGCTGACGGACGACGCACTTATCGAGGTGGCCGCGCTGGTCACCGACTCGGAGCTCAACGTGCTCGGCGAAGGCGTGGACATCGTGATCCGCCCGCCGGACGCGGCCCTGGAGACCATGCCGGACGTGGTGCGCGAGATGCACACCGCCTCCGGCCTGCTCGACGAGCTGGCCGCCGGCACGACCCTCGCCGACGCCGAGGCCCAGGTCCTGGCGTACGTGCGGGAACACGTGAAGGAGCCGCGCAAGGCCCCGCTGTGCGGGAACTCGGTCGGCACCGACCGCGGGTTCCTCTCGCGCGACATGCCCGCGCTGGAGAGCCACCTGCACTACCGGATCGTGGACGTGTCCTCGGTGAAGGAGCTGGCGCGCCGCTGGTACCCGCGGGCGTACTTCAACAGCCCGCCGAAGAACGGCAACCACCGGGCGCTCGCGGACATCAAGGAGTCCATCGCCGAGCTGCGCTACTACCGGGAGGCGGTCTTCGTGCCGCAGCCCGGACCCGACTCCGACACCGCCCGCACCATCGCCGCCAAGCACGTCGTCACGGACGAGTAGGCCCTCCGGAGGGGGGCGCGGGGGAAAGGTGGAGCGAGCACCCTCCAACACCCTGTACCCTTTTCTTCGGCCGGTCGTTCTGCGACCGGACATGGTGGGTGTAGCTCAGTTGGTAGAGCACCTGGTTGTGGTCCAGGTGGCCGCGGGTTCAAGTCCCGTCACTCACCCTGCGGGAAGGCCCCGGTACGCGAAAGCGGACCGGGGCCTTCTGCGTTCCCACGGTGCCCTTCCGGTGCCCCGGCCGCCCGGGGCCTTCCGAAGGGGGCGTTCCGTGACTAGCGTCACGGCCGACGGGCAACGGTGTGCGCCGGAGAAACGGGAGGGTCGGCGTGCGGCTGGAGGCTGCCCCATGTCCCGTTCCACCGTGTCCCGGCCCGAGGCCGGGGCCGCTCCCGCAGGGCTGCGCGGGGTGTTCGCCCTCGGCGGGCGCGTCCTGCCCGTGCACGCGTTCCTGGCCCGGCTGCCCGCCGCGCTCTGCCCCGTCGGCACGCTGCTGCTCATCAACGACCGCGACGGCATCGGCGACGCCGGCGCCGTCGCCTCCGCGCTCTGGCTGGGCCAGGCCCTGGGCGGGCCGGTCATCGGGAGGCTGGCCGACCGGCGCGGCCACCGCCCGGTGCTGCTCGTCGCCTGCGCCGCGAACGCCGCCGTGCTGTGCGCCCTGGTCGCGGCCGTGCTGGCCGGGCTGCCGCTGGCCGCCCGGATGGGGCTGGCGGTGGCGGCCGGGCTGACCGTCCCGCAGGTGGGGCCGCTGGCGCGGGCCCGCTGGGCGCGGCTGGCCGGGGAGGACCGGGCCCTGCTGGGTTCCGCGCTGTCCTTCGACACCACCCTCGACGAGATCGGCTTCGTGGTGGGGCCCGCGCTGGCCGGGATCCTCGCGGTGACCGTGCACCCGGCCTCGGCGCTGGTGCTGGCGGCACTCCTGATCCTGGTGTCGGGGACGCTGTTCGCCCTGCACCCGAGCGCGCCCGGACCGGTCGCGGCGGGGGGCGCGCGGGCCGGCGTACGCCTGTGGTCTGCGGGGCTGGCCCTGCTGTTCACCATGGCCGTGCTGCAGGGAGCCGCGTTCGGCGGGGCCAACACGGGCGTCAACGCGCTGGCGGGCTCGCTGGGCGAGGGCGGCGCGGCCGGGCTGGTCTGGGCCGGGATGGCGGTGACCAGCTCCCTCGCCGGCCTGGTGACCGTGGCCCGGCCCGGGAGCGCGGACCTGCCGGTGCGGCTGCGCTGGACGGTCGGGATCCAGGCGCTGCTCACGCTGCCGCTGCTCGCGGTGTCGGGGCTGTGGGGTGCGGCGGCGGCCGTGGCCGGGATCGGGCTGGCCGTGGCCCCGCACCTGATCGCGCTGTTCGGGCTGGCCGAGCGGACCGGCCCGGCGGAGCGGATGGGCGAGGCCATGACCGTGCTGGGCAGCGGCCTGATCGTCGGGCAGGCCCTCGCCGCGGCGGCGGCCGGGCCGCTGGCGGCCGCGTACGGGTACCGGGCCGCGTTCGCGGTGTCGTGCGGGGCGGTGGCCGCGTCGGCCCTGCTGGGGACGGCGGCCGCGGGGCGGGTCCGGTTCGGGCCCGCCGTCACGAGGAACGCAACGCCCCCAGTGCCTTCGCCAGGTCTTCCCCGGTCATGACGGGGGCGACCTCGATCTCGGCGTTGAACTCGTGGAACAGGTCCCAGGTCAGCGAGGGCAGCTGCCCGCTGTCCTGGAGGTCGAAGACGATCCAGCAGGAGCGCACGCCCTCGTGGAGGCCGAAGTAGGCCGCCTCGGGCTTGACCCTGTCCATCAGGCTCTTGATCGCCTGGGGCAGGCCTCCGGTCGTGATGCCCTCGTTGGTGGCGGCCGTGTCCATGTGGGCCCTGAGCATGACTCTCATGCGTGGCTCCTTCCGTCACGGCCACCCTCGGCGCGGTACGGGGGCGCGGCAACATTTGCGCCCCCGTCCGGCGGAGCGGTGCGGGGCGGCGGTCAGGCGGAGGGGCCGCCGGCCGCCTGGATGTGGAAGTTGAACTCGGAGTGCCCGAGGGCGCCCATGACGCGCAGCCACACCGGCAGCAGCATCTCGGTGCCGCGCGCGGTCTCGATGCCGCCGAGGTCGAGGATGGCGCGGTCCGGCCAGCCGAAGGAGCCCAGCAGGTCGTGGACGGTCTTCTTGGCGTCGGCGTCCTCGCCGGAGAGGAAGACGGTGTGCTCGCCCGGCACCCGGGCCGGGTCCACCATGATCTGGCAGTTCATGGTGTTGAGGGTCTTGACCACGCGCAGCCGCGGGAAGGTGCGCTGGATCAGCTCGCCGAGGCTGTCGTCGTTGGCCGGGTCCAGGACGGGCGGGAAGCCCTTGGAGAAGTCCAGCGGGTTCGAGATGTCGATGAGGACCTTGCCGTCCAGGTCGGCCGCGTCGGCCTCGCCCAGGGCGTCGACGCTGACCCGGCCGCCCGTGGCGTTGACCAGGACCTCGCCGTCCCGCGCGGCCGGCGCGAAGCCCGCGAGGCCGATCTCCGGGTGGGCGGCCTGCCATGCGGCGTACTCGGCGCGGGCGAGGGTGGACCGCGGGTCTCGGGTGCCGATGACCACCTCGTGGCCCAGGGAGGCCAGCCGGGCGGCCACCGTACGGCCGACGACACCGGTGCCGAGAACTGCGTAGCGCATGTGGATGTCCCATCAGGTTCGGTTCTGCACGTGCCGGCGCGGGATGCGGCCGCTACGGGGAGGGGGTGTTTACCGGCCCCCAACTGGCGCGATCCGTAAGGTATTCCACGACTCGGCGGAACGTCTGCGTCCAAGATCCCGGCGATTTCCGGAAGGTCGTCGTCCGCGCCGTGGTCCGGGGCCGGCGTGGGGCGCGTCAGGCGCCGCGGCGCTTGCGGCGGGCCCGGCGGCCGCCCTCGCCGCCCCGGGCCCGGCCGTCCAGGGCGATCCACACCCGCACCTCGGTCCCGCCGAGCACCGAGCGCCCGAGCCGCACGTCGCCGCCGGTGGACTCGGCCACCCGGCGCACGATGTCCAGGCCCAGCCCCGTCGAGCCGTCGCGGGCGCCGTCGTTGCCGCGCCGCAGGGCGGCGTCGGGGTCGGCGATGCCGGGGCCGCCGTCGGAGACGAGGACGATGACGGCGTCTCCGGCGTCGTGCACGTCCACCGCGAAGGGCGTGCCCTCCGGGGTGTGCCGGAACACGTTGCCGAGCATGGCGTCGAGCGCGGCCGCCAGCTCGGGCCGGGCCACCGGGATCCGCACCGTGCGGTCCACGCCCGCGAGCCGGACCTCGCGGCCCTCGTCCTCCGCCAGCGCCGACCAGAAGCCCATCCGGTCGCGGATCACCTCGGAGGCGTCGCAGCCGGCGGTGGCGGTGCTGGCGGGCGGGCGCTGCTCGCGGGCGGTGCGGATGATCGTGTCGACCTCCCGCTCCAGCTGCTCCACCGCCGCCCGGGTGTGCTCGGCGGCCGGGCCGTCCCCCAGGGAGGCCGCGTTGAGCCGCAGGACGGTCAGGGGGGTGCGCAGCCGGTGCGAGAGGTCGGCGGCGAGCTCCCGTTCGTTGGCGAGGAGTTCCACGACCTGGTCCGCCATCGAGTTGAACGCGAGGGCCGCCGAGCGGAGTTCCTTGGGGCCGTCCTCGGGCACCCGCGCCCCGAGCCTGCCCTCCCCCAGCTGGTGCGCGGCGTCCGCGAGCCGTTCGGCGGGGCGCACCAGGCGGGCGCCGAGCCGGTCCGCGACGGCCACCGAGCCGATGACGAGGGCGAGTCCGACGCCACCGAGGATCAGCCAGGCGGTGGTGACCCCGTTGCTGACCTCGCTCTCCGGCACGTAGATCTCGATGACCGCGATGTCCCCGGAGCCGAGGGCGATGGGCTGGAGCAGGGCCGATCCCCCGCCGGGGACGCGGGCGGTGGTCGCCCGGCCCAGGGAGCGGGTCTGGGCGACCGCCTGCGCGTCGGCGCGGCCGTCGCCGATGTCCACGGGGGCGGCGCCGCCGATCGCGGGGACGTGCACGGCCATCCGTCCGGCGGCGCCCATCTCGGTGGACTCCACGGCCCGGCGCAGCTGTGCGGGGTCGGTGGTGATGGACAGGGTCGGCCCCATGGTGGCGGCCTGCCGTTCGGCGTTGGAGAAGGCCCGGTCGCTGGCCATCTCCCGCACCACCATCGCCAGCGGCACGGCGAAGGCCAGGACCACCATGGTCGTGACCGCGAGGCACACCTTGACCAGCGCCCATCTCACAGCGGCGGCTCCAGCTTCACCCCGACCCCGCGCAGGGTGTGGAGGTAGCGGGGCCGGGCGGCGGTCTCGCCGAGTTTGCGGCGGAGCCAGGACAGGTGCACGTCTATGGTCTGGTCGTCGCCGTAGGACTGCTGCCAGACCTCGGCGAGCAGCTCCCGCCGGGCCACGACCACCCCGGGCCGGCCGGCGAGGAAGGCCAGCAGGTCGAACTCCCGCCGGGTGAGGTCGAGTACGGCGCCGTCGAGTTCGGCCTGGCGGCGCAGGGGGTCGATGGCGAGGCCGCCGACGCGCAGAACGCGCGAGGGCGGTTCGGCGCCCGCGGCGGCGCGGGCGCGGCGCAGAACGGCGGCCATGCGGGCGGAGAGGTGCTCGACGGAGAAGGGTTTGGTCAGGTAGTCGTCGGCGCCGTCGTTGAGGAGCCGGACGATCTCGGCCTCGTCGTCGCGGGCGGTGGCGATGATGACCGGTACGTCGGTGATGCCGCGCAGCATCTTCAGGGCCTCGGAGCCGTCGAGGTCGGGCAGTCCGAGGTCGAGGATGACCACGTCGAAGCGGTTGTGGGCGACTTCGCGCAGGGCCTCCAGGGCCGTGCCGACGCTGCGCACGGTGTGGGAGGCCTCGGTCAGGTGCCGGATGAGGGCGGAACGTACGAACTGGTCGTCCTCGACCACGAGCACACTAGCCATGGGCGCACCGTAGTCCATCCGGGGGACCCGGGGAGGTGCCGGGACGGGTCTGTGACGTGTGGTGCACTATGTGCCCTGATGCGACGAGGACCTGTACATGCCATGGCCTGGGTGCTGGCGACCGCGGCCGCCGTGACCCTGTCGTGGTGGGGTGTGCACACGGTCATGTCCGGGACGGCCTACGATCCCCCGCGCGCGGTGCCGCTGACGGCCAGGGCGCCGGACGCGACGCCGTCGTCCTCCTCCACCCGGGCGCCGGATCCGACGCCCTCGCCTTCCGGTTCACCGTCCGCGTCCCCGTCCGCCTCCGCGTCCGCGCCGGACCGGGCCGGGGCGGCGCCCTCGGCGTCCGCGAGGTCGAAGCAGGCGCCGGCGCCGGGCCAGCGCCCGTACCCGGAGGGCGGTCAGGGCGGCGGGTCCGGCACGGTGAAGAGCTACTCGGTGTCGGGCGGCCGGGTCGTCTTCGACCTCGGGGCCACCTCGGCCGGGCTGGTCTCGGCGACACCGGAGGCGGGCTGGCGGATGCAGGTGTGGAAGCAGGACTTCTGGATCCGGGTCACCTTCACCCAGGGCAGCCGCGAGGTGTCGGTGTTCTGCACCTGGCACGACCATCCGCCGATGGTGGAGACCGTCGACCCGTAGGGGCTGGGCGCGCTCCCCGCGGCCCGCCGCTCAGCGGAAGACCGAGGGCGGGGGCTGGGGGGAGGGGACCGCGGAGGCGTCCCTCACCGGGGTGGCTCCGCCCGTGAAGCCGGCCAGGGCGCGGCCGTGTTCGACCCGGCCGGGGTGCGGGTCGCTCGCCACGCGGCGGGTGAACTCGGCCACGGGCAGCTCCCGGTCGGAAGCCACGAGGACCGCATTGCCGAAACGTTTCCCCCGCCAGACGACGGGGTCCGCCGCCAGCGCCAGCTCCGCGAACCGGGAGGCGGCCGTCGCGACCTGGCCCCGCAGGTGCGCCAGCGGCGGGCCGTCCGCCAGGTTGGCCACGTACCAGCCGGTGGGCGACAGCGCCCGGCGCACCTCGTCCAGGAACTCCCCGCTGGTCAGGTGGGCCGGGGTGCGCGCCCCGCTGAACACGTCCGCGATGACCAGGTCGGCCCAGCCGTCCGGCACCTTCGCGAGCCCCGCCCGCGCGTCCACGGCGCGTACGCGGATCCGCGCCTGCGGGTCCAGCGGCAGGTGTTCCCGCACGAAGGCCACCAGGGCCCCGTCCACCTCCACCACCTGCTGCGTGGACCGGGGGCGCGCGGCGGCGGTGTAGCGGGCCAGGGTGAAGGCGCCGCCGCCCAGGTGCACCACGTTCAGGGGCTGCCGGGCGGGCGCGATCAGGTCGATCAGGTGGCCGATCCGGCGCTGGTAGGCGAAGTCCAGGTGGCCGGGGTCGTCCAGGTCCACGTGGGACTGCGGGGCGCCGTCGATCAGCAGGGTCCAGGCGCGGGAGCGCTCGCGGTCCGGTGCCAGCTCCGCCAGCCCGCCGCCCACCTGTCCGCAGAGCGGTCCGGCGGCCGGTATCGCGCCGCCCCTGTTACCCCTGCCGCCCTTGCCTCTGCTGCCCTTGCCTGTGCCTGCCACGCCCCCATTATCGCTGGCCAGGGCATCACCGGCAGTTGTCGGCCGCCTCGATGAGCCGGGCCGCCTCGCCCAGCGCGGCGCGCAGCACCTCGGGGTCGGTGACCGGCCCCACGGCGTCGGGGGGCAGCAGCCAGCCCGTACCGCCCGCCGTGGGTGCGGCGGCGAGGTCACCGAAGCGCATGCCGCGCCCGTTGCTCTGCGTACAGGCACTGCCGGGCAGGTCCCATGCGTCGGCCGTGCCGGGCGGGACGAGGAAGGCGAGGGTGTCGCCGGAGCCGTCGTGCAGGACCGGGCCGACGCCGGGGGCGGCCAGGCCCGCGCCGCGCCGGATGATGTCCACCGCCTCCAGGCCCTGACGGGCGGGCACGGTCACCAGGTCCGGGGCCTCGAGGGGGACCCGCAGGCCCGGAGCCGGGGCCGGGGCCGGGGAGGTCGCGCCGGGCTCGGGCGCGGTGTTCGTTCCGATGCTGTCCATGCCGGCCTCCACCAAGGGGAACCCCTCCTCGATCCGTATCCGCATGGGTTCAACGCGCGGAAGCGTCAACGGGTGCGGCGGCAAGACGCCGCAAAGGATGGCAGTTCATGGCGGATCGCGGGTGAGATATCCGTTTTGTAGCCAAACACCGTGTGAGGCGCCCGGCGGCGGCGGTACGTTCATGCGCGCCGGAACCCTGAATCCGGAGCGAGACCGACAGGGATCGACGGGGGTCCTGCCTTCCTGCGGGACACCCGGGATCGTCCAGAGAGGCACACGTCCATGGCGGCGTCCCCCCACTCACCCAACTCCTCCTTCCGCCGCCTGCGCGGACAGCACTCCCCCGCCGAGTTCGCGGCCATGGTCCGCCGCGCCGCCCGGGAGATCGGCGAAACGGTTTCCTGCGACGCCCGCTACATCGGCCGGGTCGAGTCGGGCGAGATCCGCTGCCCCAACTACGCCTACGAGCGGGTCTTCCTCCACATGTTCCCCGGCCGCACCCTGGCCGACCTCGGCTTCTCCCCGCGCGAGGCGGTGCGCGGCCGGGGGGCCCAGCGCGCACTGCCGACGCCGCCGGTCTTCACCCACCTCGTCCAGCGTTCCAAGGAGAGCGACGTGCTGCGCCGCGCGTTCATGACGGGCGGCTCCGCGACCGTGGCGGCCGCGACGCTCAGCCTCACCCTGCTCGGCGACGCCCGCAGGATCCCCTCCCGCGCCGGGGAGGCCGAGGCGGCCGCGGTCGAGGACGCGGTACGGCAGATCCGGCTGCTGGACGACCGGCACGGCGCCGACGCCCTCTACCGGCGGGCGGCACAGCCCCTGAGGACCGCGTACGCGCTGCTCGACGCGGGCACCACCCGCCAGTCCACCGAGGACCGGCTGCACGCGGGGGCCGGGGAACTGGCCATCTCGGTGGGCTGGCTGGCGCACGACTCGGGCCGTTTCGAGGACGCCCGCTCGCACTACGCGGAGGCCCTCGCCACCGCCCGGGTCTGCGGCAACGCGGCCCTGGAGGCGCACGCCTTCAGCAACATGGCCTTCCTGGCCCGGGACCGCGGCCGCCACCGCGAGTCGGTACGGGCCGCCCAGGCGGGCCGGCGCGCGGCCCGCTCCCTGGGCTCGCCCCGGCTGCTGGCGCTGCTGGCGCTGCGGGAGGCGGGCGGCTGGGCGGGCCTCGGGGACCGCCGGGCGTGCGAGGAGTCCCTGGCGCGGGCGCACGCGGAGTTCGCGCGGGGGACGTCGGCCGCCGACCCGGAGTGGATGTCCTTCTTCGGCGAGGCCGAGCTGGAATCGCTGGAGTCCCGCTGCTGGGCCGCCCTCGGGGAACACGCCCGCGCGGCCCGGCACGCCCGGCGGGCGGCGGACCTCCAGGACCCGCACTTCGCGCGCAACGTCGCCCTCTACACGGCGGAGCTCGCCGACGACCTGGCCCGGGCGGGAGCGCCCGACGAGGCCGCCTGGGCGGGCGGCCGGGTCCTGGACCTGCTGACCGAGGTCCACTCGACCCGGATCCGGTCGATGCTGGCGGGCACGGCCCACACCCTGGTCCCCCACCAGCGCTCCCCGCGCGTGGGCGCCTTCCTGACGCGCCACGCCCAGGCCTGACGCTCCGCCGGTGGCGCGGGGCGCCCTGCGGGGAGGGCGGCCCGGGGTTCGGGTGCGGGTGCGCCGTGGCTGGTCGCGCAGTTCCCCGCGCCCCTGGCGGGGGCACGGCCCCGGCGGCGGCTGGCCTGCCGGGGCCGGGCGGCCCGGGGTTCGGGTGCGGGTGCGCCGTGGCCGGGCGCGCAGTTCCCCCCGCCCCTGGCGGGGCAGGGCCCGGGCGGTCAGCCTTCCAGGTGGCCCGTGTCGTTCCAGCGTTCCAGGGCCGGGGCGCCGTAGGCCCAGCCCAGGACCGACAGGGAGGTGGGGTCCAGGCGGATGCGGGCGCCGAAGGAGGCCTCGAAGCCCAGCCAGCGGGCGGCCAGGGTGCGCAGGATGTGGCCGTGGGCGAAGACGAGGACGTCGCGTTCGGCCGCGCGGGCCCAGGCCACGACCTCGTCGGCGCGCGCCGAGACGTCGGCGACGGACTCGCCGCCGGGGACCCCGTCGCGCCAGATCAGCCAGCCCGGCCGGACCGCCTGGATCTCGGCCGGCGTCATGCCCTCGTAGTCGCCGTAGTCCCACTCCATCAGGGTGTCCCAGGCATCGGCCTGGGCCCCGAAGCCGGCCAGGTCGCAGCTCTCGCTCGCGCGGACCAGCGGGCTCGTGCGCACCTCCAGGCCGCGCAGGCCCGCCCAGGGTTCCCGGGCCAGGCGCTCGCCGAGCCGCTTCGCCCCCAGCCTGCCCTCCTCCAGCAGCGGCACGTCCGTGCGTCCCGTGTGCTTGCCGAGCAGGGACCATGCCGTCTGGCCGTGGCGGGCCAGCAGGATGCGGGGGGCCATCTGTGTTTCTCCCGGTCCGTGGGGGTTCCGTCCGTCCATCATCGCCGACGCCGTCGCAAGCGCGGCGACCGGACCGTTTCCGCCGTATGACCACGATTGTCAGTGGCGGATGGGACACTTCCGCCCGTGAGCTCCTACCCGCCCGACGGCCCGCCCCAGACGACACTGCGGCAGCGGCTCGCCGACCTGCGCGGCCCCGCCGTGCCGCCGCGCCCGCTCGACGCGCGCGCGCTCGCCGCCCTCGCCGCCAATCCCGGCTGCGGCAGACGGGCCCTGCTCGACGGCGCCGGGGTGGACAAGACGGCGCTCGCGGCCGCGCTGGGCTCCCCCGCCGCCTTCGGGCAGTCGCAGTTCGCGATCGTCCGCGGCAACTCCTTCGAGGCCCGGGTCAAGGGCGACGGCGGAGTGGAGCTGCTGCGGCTGACGCACGCCCGTCTCGGCGGGGGGGCCGAGCCGCCCGGGCCGGACTCCCGGGTGCCGGACCTGACCGCCGCCGGGCCCGAGGGGCGTGCCGCGCGGACGGCGCTGGCCCTGCGGGAGGCCACCGCCGCGGGGACGTGGACGCTGCTGGACCATCCGATGCTGGCCCTGGAGGTGGCGGGCACCCCCGCGTACCTGGAGCCCGACGCCGTCGTGGTCCACCCCGACGGCCGCTGGACCGTGGTGGAGATCAAGTCGTTCCCGATGATCGACGGGGCCGCCGACGCCGCGAAGGTGGGGGCCGCCGCGCGGCAGGCCGCCGTGTACGTGCTGGCCCTGGAGCAGACCGCCGGGAAGCTGGCGGGCGCCGAGGTCGGCCACCAGGTGCTGCTCGTCTGCCCGAAGGACTTCTCCAACCTGCCCGCCGCCGCGCTCGTGGACGTACGCCGGGAGCGGGCGGTGACCCGCCGCCAGCTGGAGCGGCTGACCCGGGTGGAGGAGCTGGCCGAGGGGCTGCCGCAGGGGCTGTGCTTCGACCCCGCCCGGCCCGCCGCCGAGCTGACCGAGGCCGTCTCGGCGGTCTCCGCCTCCTACGCCCCCGAGTGCCTCGCCGCCTGCGAACTGGCCTTCCACTGCCGGGAGCGGGCCCGCGAGGCCGGGGAGCCGGCCGCGCTGGGCCGTTCCGTACGGGGCGAGCTGGGCGGCCTGACCACCGTCGAGGCCGCCCTCGCCGCAGCCGCCGGGGCGCGGTCCGACGCCGGAGCGCACGCCGGCTCCGGACCTGGCACCGACCCCACCGCCGCCGCCCTGCGCGAGGCGGCCCGGCTGCGGGCCGAGGCGCTCGCGTCGGCCGCCGCCCGACCCCCGTACCAGGCCCCGGAGACCCCCGAATGCCCCTGCTGAGCACCCTGGCCCGGCTGGAGGCGGTCCGCGCGGGCCGCGCCCAGCCGCTCGCGACCGTGCGGCACCGCCACCTGAGCGAGCGACCGCTGGTCTTCGTACCGCTGACCACCGCCGGCGAGGCGGGCGCCCCGCTGGGCGCGATGCTGGGCACCGACCGGCACGAGCCGCGGATCTTCGTCATACCCCAGCCCCGCGACCGGGACCTGCGCTGGCGGTTCCTCGGCGACCTCGCCGTGCAGGTGATGGCGTACGTGGACGCGTACGCGGACGTCGTCGAGCCGGCCGAGCGCACCGAGACCGACCCGGAGACCGGCAAGAAGGTCAAGGTCGAGGCCGAACTGTGCGTGGACGCCCCGCAGATCCTCGTGCCGAGCCGGGCGGGCATCGAGTACGTGCGCCTGCTGGGCCGGTCCATGCGCTTCCGCCGGACCGCCGAGGAGGACCCGGAGAACCCCTACCCGGCCCCCACCCAGGTGCCGCTGCTCGGCCGCTGGCTCACGCACCTCGCCGAACGCTCCCGCGTCCCCGGCTCCTCCATGCTGCTGTCCGCCACCGACCTGCTGGGCCGGCACTGGGCCACGGGCCAGAGCGACCTGGAGGACCAGCACCTCGGGGCGCTGCTCGGCTGGATCGACCCGCCGGAGGGCCTCTCGGGCGCCGAGTTCGCGCTGCGCGTGGAGCTCGCGCGGGGCGCGGACGGGCAGCTGGAGGTCCCGCCGGCCGGCCCGGCCACCGACCCCGCCTTCGACAACAAGCTGCTCGCGCCGGCGATCGCCAGGTTCGACGCGGCCCGGGCGGCGGTCGGCGGGACGTCCGAGGGGGACGGCGTACGCCGGGCCGAGCGGGCGGTCCGGCAGCTGGTCCTGAGCCAGATGGAGACCGCCTGGTGGCAGACCTGGGCGGCCGTCGACCTGATGCGCACGCTGCCGCCGGGCGAACGGACCGAGGAGCGCTGGACCCGCGACCGCTGGTCCTTCACGGGTCACCGCGACCGGGTCCGGGCGGGCGAGCCGCCGCAGCCGCGCCAGGACGACGCGGTGACGGCCGCCCAGAAGCTGGCCACGCGGGAGACCGAGCAGGTGCGGCTCGACGCGCAGGAGGCGCTGGACGACCCGCTCGTGATGGCGGGCCGGCGGTTCGCGGGCGAGGCCTTCGCCGGGGAGGTCACCGAGGTGCTGATGGAGTGGTCCGAGGGCAAGCGCCCCCGGCCGCGCCCCCTGGTGACGGTGGCCACCGAGGACCGGCCGCAGCTGGCGGACGCGGGCGGCGGGAAGGTGTTCCGCTCGCTGGACGGTCGGCAGCAGGCCTTCGAGTTCGTGCGGTACGAGGAGGACGGGCAGCTGGTGCTGCGCGTGCTCGACAAGATGGGCGCGGGCCGGGAGCCGGTGGCGGGCTCGGTGCCGGAGAAGGGCGACCGGGACTGCTGGACCCTGTTCGAGCACGACGCGCGCGGCGGCCCGAAGCTGCCCGACCCGGAGCACACCCCGTGGACGCACGGCGGGCCGCCGGGCTCCGCGACCGCCGCCGCCCCCGCCCTGGACGCCGTGACCGACGAGGACCTGCTGTGACCGCCGCCTTCGACCCGGGCGCGGCCGCCGACCGGGCCACCGCCGCAATCCTCCACGACACCCTGCACGGCACCGCGCGGGGCGTGGTGGTGGACTCCCCGCCGGGCGCCGGCAAGTCGACGCTCGTGGTGCGGGCGGCCCGGGAGCTGGCCGCGGCCGGGCGCCGGCTGATGGTGGTCGCGCAGACCAACGCGCAGGTCGACGACCTGGTGCTGCGGCTCGCCGAGAAGGACCCGGAGCTGAAGGTGGGCCGGCTGCACAGCAGTGACGGCGACGCCTACGACCCGGCGCTGCGCGGGCTCCCGTCGGTCACCCTGTCGGCCAAGCCGGCGGACCTGGCGGAGCTGCCGGTCACCATCTCCACGGCCGCCAAGTGGGCGTACGTGAAGGCCGACGCGCCGTGGGAGCACGCGATCGTCGACGAGGCGTACCAGATGCGCTCGGACGCGCTGCTGGCGGTGGCCGGGCTGTTCGAGCGGGCGCTGTTCGTGGGCGACCCGGGGCAGCTGGACCCGTTCAGCGTGGTCGGCGCGGAGCAGTGGGCCGGGCTGTCGTACGACCCTTCGGCGTCGGCGGTCTCCACCCTCCTCGCGCACAACCCCGGGCTGCCGCAGCACCGGCTGCCGGTGTCGTGGCGGCTGCCGGCGACGGCGGCGCCGCTGGTCTCGCGCGCCTTCTACCCGTACTCGCAGTTCCGCAGCGGCACCGGCCCCGGCGAGCGGCGCCTCGCGTACGGGGTCGCGGGCGACGGCTCGGGCCCGGACCGGGTGCTGGACGAGGCCGCCGCGTCGGGCTGGGGGCTGCTGGAGCTGCCGGCCCGGCACACCCCGCGGACGGACCCGGAGGCGGTGGGGGCGGTGGCGCTGGTGGTGCGCCGGGCACTGGACCGGGGCGCGGTGACCTCCGACGAACGCTCCCCCGCCCCCACCCCGCTGACGGCGGACCGCATCGCCGTCGGCACCGCCCACCGCGACCAGGCGGCGGCGGTCCGTACGGCGCTGGCGTCCCTCGGCGTCACGGGGGTCACGGTGGACACCGCGAACCGGCTCCAGGGCCGCGAGTACGACCTCACGGTGGTCCTGCACCCCCTGTCGGGCCGCCCCGACGCGACGGCGTTCCACCTGGAGACGGGTCGCCTGTGCGTCCTGGCCTCCCGGCACCGGCACGCCTGCGTGGTGGTGGCCCGGGCGGGGATAGCGGAGCTGCTGGACGACCACCCGTCGACGGAGCCGGTGCAGCTGGGCGTGACCGTCAAGTTCCCGGACGGCTGGGAGGCGAACCACTCGGTCCTCGCCCACCTCGCCGAACACCGCGTCCCCTGGCGGCCGTGAGAGGATCCGGGGCGGTATTCAAGGGGGGCGGTCCGCATGGGACTTGACTACGGCTACCAGATCTACCTGCCGGCGCGGAACGTCGCCCGGGCACTGGGCGAACTCACCCGGCTGGCGCCGCCCCACGACCGGGTGCCGCCGCTGGCGGTCACCCTGCCCGGCGGTGAGCGGGTCACCGTCCCGTTCACGTCCGGGTTCAAGAGCGAGCCGGTCGACTGCTCCGCGGGCGGCTCGCTCGACCTCGACACCTCGATCATGTTCGGCGCCGACGACGCTGTGCGCGCGTACGTCGACGGCCGCGGCCTGGTGCCCGACGGGCTCGGGAGGCTCCAGGTCGGGTACATCTACATGATGGGGACGTTCGAGTCGCCGCTCCACCCCCGCCACGCGCTGCTGGATTTCACCGCGGCCACCTCCGAGATGAGCCGGCTGTTCGAGCGCTCGGCGAGCATCAGGGAGGTGTTCACCGGGCTGGCGGCCGCCTCCGGCGCCGTGTGCTGCCTGCTCGACACCGAGAGCGAGACCTCCCGGGCGACCTGGCTGAACGGCCGCCCAGTCGACGAAGCCGTCCCGGGCATCTACTCCGAGGGCTTCCGCGAGTTCACACAGACCTGGGACGACTGACGGCCGGCCGGGACGGCTACTGCTCGCCGAACAGCATCCACTTCTCCACCGTCTCCAGCGGCGCGAAGCCGGCGCGGGCGTAGACCTCGTGCGCGTCGGCGGTGGCGAGCATGATGCGGCGCAGGCCGTACGGGGCCAGGTGGGCCTTCACCGCCTCGACGAGGGCGCCGCCGAGGCCCTTGCCGCGCGCGCCGGGGTCCACGTACACGTCGCAGAGCCAGGCGAAGGTGGCCAGGTCGGTGACGATCCGCGCATAGCCGAGCTGGGCGCCCGAAGCGCTGTCGTACAGGCCGAAGTTCAGCGAGGAGGCGACCGCCCGGTCGTGGCTCTCACGACTGCGGCCGAGGGCCCAGTAGGCGTCCTCGGAGAGCCAGCGGTGGATCCGGTCGCCGTCGAGCCGGGAGGGGTCGGTGGAGATCTCGTAGCCGTCCATCGGGCCATCCAAGCAGCGCCGGCCGGGGCCCGGCCAGCGGTTATCCGGTGTGGTCCTTGCGGGTGACGCCGAAGTGGCGGCGGAGGGTCTCGCCGGCGTCGGCGAGGGCGTCCAGCTGCTGCGGGGTGAGGACGTCGATCAGGTGCCGGCGTACGGATTCGACGTGCAGCGGGGCCGCCGCGGTGATGGTGTCCACGCCTTGGCCGGTGAGCACCACCTCGGCGCCGCGGCCGTCGCCGGGGACCTCCTCGCGGGCGACGAGGCCGCGCTGCTGCATCCGGCTGATCTGGTGTGAGAGTCGGCTGCGGGACCACTGCATCAGCACGGCGAGCGCGCTGATCCGCATGCGGTGGCCCTCGGTCGAGCCGAGGGCCGACAGGACGTCGTAGTCGGCTTCGGAGAGGGCGCTGTCCGTGTTGAGGTCACGCGCGATCTCCGCGTCCACGAGGGGGAACATGCGGCGCCAGGCGTACCAGGCGTGCTGTTCGGACTCGGTGAGCCAGCGGGGGTGGGCCGGCTCGGGCGCGTCGGTCATGGCAGCAGACTACCCGGTTTGGTGATACATCAACAATGTAGTTGACATATCACGCGGCACCGATTTTCCTAGGTGACACGTCAACAACCACACTGTGGACCACACACCGCACCAGCATCCAACGGGAGTTCACGCCATGACCCGACTGCTCGTCATCTCCGCCGCGACCCGCCCCACCTCCTCCGGACGCCCCGTCGCCGAATGGGTCGTCGGCCAGGCCCGCGACCACGGCGCCTTCGAGGTCGCCCCGGTGGACCTCGCGGAGCTCGCCCTGCCCTTCCTGGACGAGCCGGAGTACGCCTCCACCGGCAACTACGCCCACCAGCACACCCGCGACTGGAGCGCGATCGTCGACGCCGCCGACGCGGTCCTGTTCGTCCTGCCGATGTACAACGGCGGCTTCACCGCCCCCTTCAAGAACGCCGTCGACTTCCTCTACCGCGAATGGCAGGGCAAGCCGTTCGGCCTGGTCAGCTACAGCGCCGGCGGTACCGGCGGCGCCCCCGCCGCCCGGATGCTGCTGCCGGTGCTCACCCAGCTCGGCATGCTCCCCGCCGAGCGCTCGGTGGCCATCGCCGGCATCAACGGCCTGGTCGGGGCAGAGGGCTTCAACGCGCCCGAGGGTCTGGCCGCCGAGCTGGCGGGCGTCCTGGACGACGTCGCTGCGCTGGTCAAGGAGCCCGTGTCGGCCTGACTCCCGGCACCCTTGCGCGACGCTGGACAATGGAGGGTGGCCCAGGATCCGCAGCGCAGCAGGAGGACACGCATGGCAGAGCCCGAGCGGACCGAGCGGAGGCAGCGGCCGGCGCCGCTGCTCTTCGAGCCCTCGGAGGCCGCCACGGACCCGGAGCACTTCTTCGACCTGGAGTCGATCGAGGACCCCCGCGAGCTGTTGACCCGGGCCACCGAGCTGACGCTGGCGTTCCGGGCAGCGCAGGACCGGGCGGTGGAGTTCCAGGCCCTGGCGGCGGCCCAGCTGGCGGACCCCCGGCGCTTCGACCGGCTCCCGCCGCAGGCCATCGCCGCGATCGCGGAGTGGACCGAGGACTACGCCCGCAAGATGATCGAGTTCGGCGAGGACCTCCAGCGCGGCACCACTCCCGACACGGTCTAGCCGTACGGAATGCCGGGCCCGGGCCCCCGCCGTCGGGTGGGGGCGACCGGGCCGGGCCCGGTGTCGGGACCCGTCACCCACGGTCCCGCCCCGGCCGGCCCTCGGCCCGGGCCGCCGCCGGAGCGCGGCCCGGGGGTCCGGGACACGGCCGAGCCCCCGGCATATGCGCGGCGCAAGATACCCCAGGACCACCCGCCCCGTCCCGGTTTTCGGTAACTCCACGAAAGGGTCACACTACGCCGGGTACACCTGGCATATGACGACCCTGACGACGGCCGGCGGCTGCCCCGCCCTCGACGGCCCCGACGCACGCACCGCGCCCGCGACCCAGGTGACCGCACAGGGCGCCGCCTGGCTGGCCTCCGCTTCGGCCCACCCGGGGGAGACCCTCGCGGCCTGGGAGGCGCGGCCCGCCTCGCCCGCGGTGCTGCCCTGCGGGACCGCGTTCGACGTCGTCAACGTTCCGCTCGTGGTCGGCCGCCGGATGCTCGACCTGCTCTGGGAGCGGGGGCCCGGCTCGGGGCCGGCCGCCGTCCACCGCGGCCGGATGCTGCTCTTCGCCGCCCCCGGCACCGCCCAGCGGCTCCCGGCGCTGCTCGCCTGGGAGGAGTGGGGCCCGGGCGCCCCGGCCCCGCTGTGCCACGGCCACGGGGACGCCGTCACCGTGCCGCCACTGGCCCCCGCCCCCGGCCCGTCGCGGTGGCTGGTGGCCCCGGACACCCGGCTGCCCTGGCTGCCGGGGCCGGACTCCCTGCTCTGGGCGTTCCTGCACGCCGTCCGCGGCCCGGTATCGATTTTTGGTTCGGCCGAAACGGATGCTAGTGTCTACGACGTCAGCAGGCGCCGCTAGCTCAGTTGGTTAGAGCAGCTGACTCTTAATCAGCGGGTCCGGGGTTCGAGTCCCTGGCGGCGCACAGACGGGAGAAGGCCCCCGCTCTTCGGAGCGGGGGCCTTCTTCGTGTGCGCGGACGGTCCCTCAGGTCGTGATCTTCACCGTGTAGGCGCCCGACTGGGTCCGGTCCGCCACCTCGATCGTGATCCGCTCCCCCGGCACGGTGAAGGTCTCCCCGACCTCCAGCGGCGCGTCCGCGAGCGGCGGGTACACCGAGCGGTCCCAGCAGGCCTCCGTGCGGGGGTGGCCGTCGAGCACCTCGATCGGCCCGCCGCCCGAGGCCGCCTCGTTGCGGACCCGGTAGACCAGGACCCCCTCCGTGCAGGTGTCCCCGTCATTGCCCGCGGAGCCCCGCGCCTCGACCGCGATGGCGCTGCCGGGGCCCGTACGGATCACCGCGAGCCGGGTGCCGCCCGTACCGCCGGGCGGCGGGGCCTGTGACAGCGGCTGGAGGGTGTGCAGCGAGGTGCCGGACCGTACGCAGTCCACCTGGGCGGGATCCAGCCAGCCCAGCTTCCACTTGTGCCAGGCGAACAGGTCCGGTGACATCCCGAACTGGCTGCCCATGACGTCCCAGTCGCCGACGTACGTGTCCCAGTCGCCCTTGCCGTCCGTCGGGCGGTGGTAGAGGTCGGGCAGGTCGAAGACGTGCCCGGTCTCGTGCGCCAGCACGTTGCGGTCCGGCGGGTGCTGCTCGAAGACGGTCACGATCCGCCGCAGCGACGCGCCGTCCGCCACGATCGGGCGGTCGAAGTTGACGACCTTGGTGGCGTCGGAGTCCACGCCGGGGGCGCCCGGGTCGGCGACGAAGTACACGACGTCGTACGCGCTGAAGTCGACCAGCGGATCGGCGGCCGCGACAGCGTCCCGCAGGTAGGCCGCCCGGTCATCGGGGGCCCAGTCGCGCTGTATCCCGTACGCGGTCGCCGGCCGGGGCATCTGGATCCACCGCTCCTGCGGGTGCGGGACCAGCCGGAACCGGCCGTAGGAGGCCCGCTCGAAGAAGTCGCTGGTCGCCGGGAAGTAGTCGGCCGTCAGCTCCCGGGGCGTCACGGCGGCGCGGTGGCCGGGGAAGGAGAGGAACACCATGACGGCGTTCAGGGTGCGCTCGGGCCTGGGGTACGCGGCGTTCCAGGTGTCCACGCCGAGGGAGTGGTGGGCGGCCGTCCGCGTCAGCGCGCAGGGCCCCGCGGCGGCCGTGTCGGCCGCCACCGCCGGCCCGGCGACGAGCGACATGGCGGCGAGCGCCGTCAGGGAGGTGAGCGCCGCGGCCGTACTTCGCATGCGGGAGCGGTCCACTCCCCCGGGTGTCTGCTCTCGCCGCACATCGACCTCCCGATGGTGGATTCGTCCCGTCCCATCCACCTTGAGGCGATTGTCTGACTAATGTCCTGTTCCGGTGCCCCACATGAGTGAGCGCTACGGCAAGCCGGTGACCCCGCCCCTTGACGCCTGTCACTACGGAACGTCACGCTCGATCACGTGAGAACAGTTAGCGTCACCAGGTGTTCACAGGCGTGCGCAAACGGTCGCCCGGCTGCCGTCCGACCCCCCGTCAGCACCTGCCCCCGAAGGCGTCAGCACGGCGACGGACCCCGCCCCACACGGCGACGCCGCTGGATAGGGCCTCCCGGCAGCCTCTATGATCGGCACACTTTCCTGCGCGGACACTCACGAACACAGCGGGAGCGAACGGTGAGCGGAACCTCAGAGGAGACCGGTTCGGCGGCCGAGAGCATCCGCCCGGCCCTTACGGAGCGTCACCCTGCGGTGCCTGTCGTGCCCGAACCGCGCGACTACCGCGCCGCCTTCGACGCGGCGCACCTCGCCATGGCCGTCGTCGGCCGCAGCGGCGAGGTGATCGCCGCCAACCGGGCCCTGGCCGCCCTCCTGGGCGCCGAGCCCCACGCCCTCGCCGGGCAGTGCGCCGCCGACCTGGTGGACCTGGCGGCGGAGGCCCGTACCTGGCAGGCCTACCAGGAGGTGCTGCGCGGCCGGCAGGCCCGGCTGCGCTGCACCCGCCGCCTCAAGCACCCCGACGGGCACTCCCTGTGGACCGAGGTCACCCTGGGCCCGGTGACCGGCACCCCGGACGTCCTGCTGTCCGTCGCCGACATCAGCGACCGCCGCGACCTCCAGGCCCGGCTGCGGCACCTCCAGATGCACGACCCCGTCACCCGGCTCCCCAACCGGGCGCTGTTCTTCGAGCGGCTCTCGGCCGCCCTGGAGGCCTCCGCCTACGGCACGGCCGGCACCGGCCGGATCGGCCTGTGCTACCTCGACCTCGACGGCTTCAAGGCGGTCAACGACACCCTCGGCCACCGCGTCGGCGACCGGCTGCTGACCGCCGTGGCCGCCCGGCTCACCCAGTGCGCCGACCAGTCCGGGTACGGCCGCTCGGGCGGGCACCTCGTCGCCCGGCTCGGCGGCGACGAGTTCGCCCTGCTGGTCGAGGACTCCACCGGCACCGAGCAGCTCGCGGACCTGGCGCGCAGCGTCCTGGCCGCCGTGCAGGAGCCGTTCGACCTGGCCGGACAGCGGCTGTCGGTGTCCGCGTCGATCGGCGTGGTGGAGCGGGACGCGGCCGGCACCTCGGCGACGGGGCTGATGCAGGCCGCGGACACCACGCTGTACTGGGCGAAGGCGGACGGCAAGGCCCGCTGGACCCTCTTCGACCCCGAGCGCAACGCGCACCGGATGACCCGGCAGGCGCTCTCGTCCAGCCTGCGCCCGGCCGTGGAGCGCGGGGAGTTCGAGCTGGAGTACCAGCCGCTGGTGGACCTGGAGAGCGGGGTGGTGCGCGGGGTGGAGGCCCTGGTCCGCTGGAACCACCCCCAGTTCGGCATGCTGACGCCGAATCGGTTCATCGGGATCGCCGAGGAGGACGGCTCGATCGTGCAGCTGGGCCAGTGGGTGCTGCGCACGGCGTGCCGGCAGGCGCGGCGTTGGCAGATCGAACAGCCCAGTGACTCGCCGGTGTTCGTCTCGGTGAACGTGGCGGTGCGCCAGGTGTGGGACTCGGACCTGGTGGGGGACGTGGCGGAGATCCTCGCCGAGACCGGTCTCGCCCCGCAGCTGCTCCAGCTGGAGCTGACGGAGTCCGCGGTGATGGGGTCGGCGGGCCGGCCCCTGCAGGCGCTCCAGGCGCTGAGCGACATGGGCGTGCGGATCGCCATCGACGACTTCGGGACCGGCTACTCGAACCTGGCCTACCTCAGCCGGCTCCCGGTGTCGGTGCTGAAGCTGGACGGCTCCTTCGTGCGCGGCTTCCGCTACGAGGAGGGCACCCACCCGAACCCGGCCGACGAGACCATCGTGGAGGCCCTGGTGCAGCTCGCGCACCGGCTCGGGCTGACCGTCACCGCCGAGTGCGTGGAGACCGCCGGGCAGGCGGCCCGGCTGCGGCGGGTCGGCTGCGACACGGGCCAGGGCTGGCTGTACTCCCGGGCGGTGGCACCGGAGCGCATCGCGGAGATGATCGCGCCGCCGCCGGGCGCCCGGTTCGCGACGGGGACCGCGCAGCCGCCCCGGTGAACCGGAACCGCCCCGCCCCTCGGGAGGAGGGGCGGGGCGGTCCGGCGCTCGGCGCGGGGTGGGGGGAGATCAGCAGGCGCCGAGGTCCTTCCAGACACCCCATTCACCGGTGGTGCCGGGCACCTCGTTCTGCGTCCACCACTGGGCCCGGTACTTGCGGCCGTTGTGCGAGACCTCGTTGCCGGCGGTGTAGACCGTGCCCGGGACGTAGGCCGGGACGTTGCCGCAGCCGGTGGTCGGGGGCGTCGTCGGCGGGGTCGTCGGCGGCGTGGTGGGCGGAGTGGTGGGAGGCGTCGTCGGCGGGGTGGTCGGCGGCACGGTGGTCCCGCCGAGGGCGTCCGAGATCTGGTTCAGCAGCGTGGTGTTGTTGTCCAGGCCGAGGAGGGAGTACATCATCGCGCCGGCCAGGCCGCGCTGCTTGCCGTAGTCGACCCGGGCCTGGATCGACTTCTGGTTCAGGCCGGTGAAGAACTCGCCGTCCTTGTAGAAGTAGGAGGCCTTGGCCTGGTCGTCCCAGTAGGTCGTCGCCGGGTTGTCGACGATCCCGCCGAGCTCCTTGTAGTTGGCGATGCCGGCCTGCTGGCTGGTGGGCCGGGCGCCGGAGGCGCCGGTGGCGGGCTGGGCGAGGCCGCCCGCCGCGCCGGCGGGGACGCCCTTCCAGCCGCGGTAGTAGAACTCGTAGCCCAGGGTCAGCTTGTTGGCGGGGAAGCCGCCGGTGATGCCGTAGGCCGGGTTGCCGTCGATCCAGGAGTCGATGGCGTTGTCGATGCTGTACTTCTGGGTGCCCGGGGCGATCGGGTCGGTCGGGTCGTTGGTGCCGGAGTACAGCGGGGACTGGTGGTACGTCGGCCCGTCGCCGTCCCAGGCGCCGTGCATGTCGTACGTCATGATGTTCGCGTAGTCGAGGTACGCGCCGATCTTGTCCGTCTCGATGTACTTGATCTTGTCCTGGCCGGCCGGGAGGGCCGAGGTCAGCAGGTACTTCTTGCCGCCGTTCGCCTTGCCGTAGGCGTCGAGCTGCTCGCGGAACTCCTTGAGCAGGAGGGTGAAGTTCTGCTTGTCCTCGGGGGCGTAGTGGTTGCCGAGGTGGCCGCCCGACGAACCCGGGTACTCCCAGTCGATGTCGATGCCGTCGAAGATCCCGGCCGCGGTGCCGGGGCCGCCGTAGCCGTCGGCCTTGGGCAGGTTGCCCTTGATGTACTGGTCGATGCAGGAGGAGACCAGCTTCTTGCGGGAGGCGTCGGTCTTGGCCGCGTCGCTGAAGTACTTCGAGTACGTCCAGCCGCCCAGCGAGATGTTGATCTTCAGGTGGGGGTACTTGGCCTTCAACTGCTTGAACTGGTTGAAGACGCCCACGATGGGCTGGTCCCACTTGTCGGCGGTGCCGCTGACGCTGTCGGCCGCACTGAAGGACTTCTGGTAGTCGGCGTACGAGTCGCCCGCGCCGTCACCGGCGTTGGGGTTGTTGTCGTCACCCGCCGCCTTGTTCGCCTCGAAACAGGTGAGGTCGGTGGGGTGGATGTTGCCGAACGAGTAGTTGATGACGTCCAACTTCCCCGCTATGCCCCTGGTGTCGAGGTGCTTGGGGTAGAACGCGTTGCCGTACACGCTCCACTGGTCGTAGTAGGCGATCCGCACGCCGCCGGCCGCGGCGGTGGTGGAGGCGTCGGCGGCCTGGGCGGTGCCGAGTCCCGCGAAGGCGGCCAGCGCTCCGGCTGCCAGCGCGGCCGTGGCGGCGGCCGCGACGAGGGGTTTACGGATGTGCATGAACTGCCTCCGTGGGGGTGGGAGGGGAGGGCGTCAGCTGTAGGTGAGAGAAGTGATAGCGATCACCCGCCACCCCAGTCAATGGTTTGGACCAAAGAAGGACTAGACCACTCGGCGGCCAAATGCCCTCGTCAGAGACTTGGGCGCACACCAGAAACCGCCCGCCACCCCGGGTGACGAGCGGTTTAAGGCTCCCTTAGGTCATGCTGCGGCAAGGTTTCGGCAACAAACCAGCCAAACGCCGTTCTTCACGGATCCGGCCCCGCTCAGCGCGTCGTCAAGGGCTCCGTCGGCATCCCGTACGCATTGGCAACGAGCCCGTAGGAGCGGACGCGGGCGGCACCGCTGTGGGCGCTCGCCGTCAGCATCAGCTCGTCCGCACCCGTCCGCTTCACCAGGGCGTCCAGCCCGGAGCGGACCTCGTCGGCGGTGCCGTGGACGATGTTGGCGAGCCAGGAGTCCACGAACTCCCGCTCCGCCGGGGAGAAGGGGTACGCCGCCGCCTCCTCGGGCGTCGGGACCAGCCCGGGCCGCCCGCTGCGCAGCCGGAGCATCGCCAGCGCGCCGGCGAGCGCCTGCGCACGGGCCTCGGCCTCGGTGTCGGCGGCCAGCGCCGAGACCCCGATCATGGCGTACGGGGCGTCCAGCACCGCCGACGGGCGGAAGCTCTCGCGGTACAGCTCCAGCGCGGGCAGGGTGCCGGCGGCGGAGAAGTGGTGGGCGTACGCGAAGGGCAGGCCCAGCTCAGCGGCGAGGCGGGCGCTGAAGCCGGAGGAGCCCAGCAGCCACAGCGGCGGGCGGCCCGAGGGCCCCTGCACCGGGCCGGGGACGGCGTGCACGCGGGAGTACGGGTGCCCGTCGGGGAAGTCGTCGTCGAGGAAACGGGTGAGCTCCGCGAGCCGCCGGGGGAACTCGTCCGCCGCCTCGTCCAGCCGCCCGGGCCCGCGCAGCGCGGCCGCCGTACGCGGGTCGGTGCCCGGCGCCCGGCCGAGCCCGAGGTCGATCCGGCCCGGGGCCAGCGCCTCCAGGGTGCCGAACTGCTCGGCCACGGCCAGCGGGGCGTGGTTGGGCAGCATGACCCCGCCCGAGCCGAGCCGGATCCGGGAGGTGTACGCGGCGAGGTGGGCCAGGATCACGGCCGGGGAGGAGCTGGCGACCCCGGGCATGGAGTGGTGCTCGGCGACCCAGTGGCGGTGGTAGCCGCGGGACTCGGCCTGGCGGGCGATCCGCACGCTGGTGCGCAGGGACTCGTGCGCGGTGGAGCCGCTGCCGACGGTGACCAGGTCGAGGACGGACAGCGGCACGGGCGCCTCGCCGCGCGCGGTTCCGCGGACCGGGTCCTGGGCGGGGTCCCGGCCGAGGTCCTGGCCGGGGTCCTGGACCGGCCCCCCTCGCGGATCCTCCGGCCGCCCGCCCGTGCGCCGGCCCGTGTCCCCGGTGTCGCTCATCGTCGCTCCCGTCCCGTCCCCGCTCGTGCGCCCGCGGCGCCCCGTACGCCTCGTACGGCGTTCGTACGAAGAAGTCGAACGGGATGCGCCCGCCGGGCATTCCCGGCAGACCGGGGCATGCCCGTGCCGCTGGCATATGCCATTCGAGTAGGCCCAGGCAGGGGGACCTGATTAAGCCATCAATCTCATCAACACACGCTCCACGTGGGCCTCTTGATGGCTATCGTGGTAGAGCAAGCGGTAACAACCTGGTAGGGGGAAACCGTGGCGCTGAAGCCCGAGCCGACCGCGCCGTTCCACTCGGTGCAGTACGCCCTGCGCGTACTCGAAACGATCTCGCGGCACACCGGCGGTGTGACCGACGTGCAGATCGCGCGTGAGACCGGCCTGCCCGCGGTCCATCTCGCCCCGATGCTCCTCATGCTGCGGCGCGAAGGGTACGTGCTCCAGGTCTCGGACGGCGCCTACGCCATAGGGGACTCCCTCGTCCTGCTCGGCTCCGGCCAGGACCGGCAGCAGGCCCTCCAGGAAAAGCTCCAGGAAACCCTCGACAGGCTGCGCGACTCGGTCGGCGCCGCCGTCTACATCAGCCGCTACGTGGACGGCGAGGTCCGCATCACCCAGTTCGCGGACAGCCCCCGCACGCCCAAGGTGCACGAGTGGGTCGACTTCCGCTCGGCCGCCCACGCCAGCGCGGTCGGCAAGTGCCTGCTGACCCAGCTCGACCTGAACGGGCGGCGCGACCACCTGTCCCGGCACAAGATCGCCCGGCTGACGTCGAAGACGATCGTGAACGAGCGGATCCTCTTCTCCAAGCTGGACGCCCAGCCGGCCACCGTCCCCGTCCTGGACCTCCCGGAGTACGCCGTCGGCACCGTCTGCGCGGCCGTCCCCATCACGGCCGGCGCCGCCGTGGGCTGCCTCGCCCTGTCCATGCCCGTCGAGCACGCCCACCGGCTGCGCGCCGCGGCCGACGCCCTGAACCGCAAGGCCGCGCCGCTGCTGCTGTCGCTCACGCTCTGAGGCCCCGGGCAGGGGGCCGAGGTGCGGGGCGGGGAGGACGGGGCGGGCGGCCCGGAAAACACTTCGGGCGGTTCCCGGTGAACCGGAAACCGCCCGAAGGACAGGTGCGCCGCCAGGGACTCGAACCCCGGACCCGCTGATTAAGAGTCAGCTGCTCTAACCAACTGAGCTAGCGGCGCCTGCTGACAGAGAAAATACTACCTGCTCCCCGGGGGTGCTCCAAACCAATGACAGGGGCGCCGCCCGGCGGCCCCTCAGCGGTCCGGTCAGCGGTCCAGCAGCTCCCGGCGGCCCCGGGCCTCGTACGCGGCCAGCAGCGCGGCCAGGTCCTCCCCGTCGAGCGGGCGGTAGGCGCCGCCGGTCCGGTGCCAGACCGGGCCGGGGCCGAGGAAGCCGGCCCGGCGCAGGGCCACCCGGTGGACCTTGTTCGTGGCGGTGACGGGCAGCTCGTCGAGGATCCGGACGTAACGCGGGGCCATCTTCGTGCCGAGGTCCGGCTGGGCGGCGAGGAAGGCGCTGAAGGCGTCAGGGGCGAAGGCCGCGCCCTCCCGCAGGGCCACGGCGGCCATCACCTGGTCGCCCGCGACCTCGTCCGGGACCGCGTACACGGCGACGGCGGCCGCCGCCTCCCAGCGGGCCAGGACGTTCTCGATCACGGCGGCGGCCAGGTTCTCGCTGTCGACCCGAAGCCGGTCGTCGGTGCGGCCCGCGAAGTAGAGGAAGCCCTCGGGATCCCGGAAGAAGAGGTCGCCGGTCCAGTACCAGCCTCCCCGGGTGCGGGCCGCCTCGGCGTCGGGATTGCGCCAGTAGCCCTCGAAGGCGCTCCGGCCCCGGTTGACGAGCTCGCCGATGGCCTCCTCCCCGTTGAGCAGCCGGCCCCGCGCGTCCAGCCGGGCCGGCGGGCACTCGCGGCCCGTCTCCGGATCGACCACGGCCAGGTCGTCCCCCGGGGCGGCCCGGCCCAGCGCGCCCTCCGGGGTGCCGGGGCCGCGCTGGACGGAGGCGCCGCCCTCGGTGGCCCCGTACCCCTCGACCAGCCGGACCCCGAACCGTTCGGCGAAGCGGGCCGCGTCCACCGCCCCCGCCTCGGTGCCGAAGCCGAGGCGCAGCCGGTGTGCGCGGTCGTCGGGGCGGGGCTCGGTGGCCAGCAGGTACTGGACGGCCCGGCCGACGTAGGTGAAGTACGTCGCCCCGTAGGCCCGTACGTCGTCCAGGAACGCGGAGGCCGAGAAGCGGCGGCGCAGCGCGACCGGGGCGCCGGCCCAGAGGGCGGGCAGCCAGTCGGCGATGACGGCGTTGCCGTGGAAGAGCGGCATGCAGACGTAGTGGACGTCGTCCGGGGTGACCGAGAAGTGGCGGGCGAGCGATCCCCCGGCGGCGGCGAGGCGGCCCTGGCTGCAGACGGCCGCCTTGGGGGCGCCGGTGGAGCCGGAGGTGAAGTAGAGGAGCAGCCGGGTGTCGGGGCGGGGGCCGCCGGGCCGTACCCGGGCCTCGCCGGGCTCCGCGGCGGCGTACGGGGCGAGCAGGGCCGCGTACTCCTCGGTGCCGGTCACCAGGAGGCGTACGCCGGGCAGGTCGAGGCCGCGCAGGAGGGGGAGGTGCGCGGGCTCGGTGACCAGGATCCGGCAGTCGGTGTGCAGGATGTCGCGGGCCAGCTCGGGGCCGCGCCGGGTGGGGTTGATCCCGGCGACGGCGGCCCCCGCGAGCGCCGCCGCGCCGAGCCAGGCCGGGAACTCGGGGGTGTTGTCGAGCAGCACGCCCACGTGCGGTTCCGCGCCCGCCGGCAGGAGGTCGGCGAGGAGCGCGGCGCGTACGGCGGCCTCCTGGGCGGCCCGGTGGCGGCTGAGGACGGTGGGCCCGGCGCTGTCGGCCGCGCCGGCCCCGTACATCAGTCCCGGCCGGTGGTCGCCCCACTGGCGCGCGACGAGTTCCGCGACGGTCTCGGCGGCATCGGGTGCTGTCGTGGTCCGCATGCCGCCGGAGGTTAGCTGACGTTCCGTCAGAATTGAACGTCGGAGCAGGCGTAGAAGGCCATCGGGGTGTCGTTGACGGTCCAGACGGCCAGGATCATGTGCCGCCCCGACTTGCCGGCGGGCATGGAGCCGCGGTGGATGGTGGTCATGTCCGGGCGGCCGCCGTTGTAGGGGACGACGAGGAAGGGCTGCGGGTCGAGGGAGGCCCGGGTGAGGGGCCTGGTCGGGTCCCAGCCGTTCTTGGTGACGTAGTACCTGAAGTCGGTGGTGGAGTGGTTCGCGGTGAACTGCCAGCGGAAGTCGAAGGGCTGGCCGGAGTTCACGCGGGTCGCGGGCCAGTTGCCGCCGCGCGGGTCGTCGAGCTGGGCGAACTCGGCGTGACCGCCGGCGCATATCTTCCCGTCGGCGGGACCGGCCGCCGGGAAGCCCTTGTAGCCCTCGACGCTCTGCGGTTCCCACTGGATGGGTCCGCAGTCGGAGACCGTCCTGTTGGCACAGAGCTTCTGGCGGCTGATGGGGGTGTCGGTGTAGCCGTGGCCGCTGGCGCTGGGCGCACCGAACAGGGCGGCGCCGGCGAGGAGGCCGAGACCGGCCGTCGCGGCCGCGCCGACGCGCACGGAGCGCGAGGGGCGTCCGGGGCGCGTGGGGTTCGTGGGCCATGAGGGCATGCGGAAGGAACGCATGGTGCTCCTTGGGCGTGTGGGGGGATGGTCGGGGATTCCGGCGGGGGGCCGTGCGCGCGCGTGGGGATCGGCCCTGGCGGGCCGGTGGGGACTGCGACTCCGAGCGGTGGCACTAGGTCTAGACCAAGTCCCACAGTATTGACGGGAGTTGGCCATGTCTATACCAATGCGAAAACGGGTGGTCCGGTCATTACCGGCCACCCGTCTCCGCCTGGAACTCCGTGGAACTCCCGTGCAACCCCTGCGACTGCCGCTACTGGTCGGACCGCCCGGTGTAGAAGGCGACGGTGAGGTCCTTCACCAGGGCCTTGCGTTCGTAGTCGTCCAGCTCCACGATGCCGCGCGAGGTCAGCCGGTGGACCGTGTCGTCCACGGCGTCGACCACCGAGGTCAGCACCGTGTCCCGGTGCTTCGCGTCGATCGCGGCGACCCGGCGGCGGCGCATCGCCTCCGCGACCTCCGGCGCGTACTCGATCCGGGTGGGCTGGGCGGAGAACACCTCGATCCCCACCGCCTCCGTCTCGGCCGCCACCATGCGGGTCAGCGCGTCGCCGACGGCCTCGGCGTCGCGCAGGGTCGGGGCGTCCTCGTGGAAGGCGTCGGCCGGCAGCTGGGACAGCACCCGGGCCATGGCCGACTCGACCTGCTCGGCCAGGTAGTCGATGTGGTCCTCGACGGCGAGGGTGGCCCTGGCCGTGTCCTTCACCTGCCAGACGACCTGCACCACCACCTGGAGGGCGAGGCCGCCGGAGTCCACGGCGGCCATCGGCTCGCTGCGCCAGTGGCGCAGCCGGACGTCGACCCGCTGGCGCAGCAGGAGCGGGCTGATCCAGGTCAGGCCGGTACGCCGGACCGTGCCGCGGTAACGGCCGAAGAGGGTGAGCACCCAGGCGTGGCCCGCCTTGGCCCGGCCGAGGCCGCCGAGCGCGAGGAGGGTGACGATGCCGAGGAAGGCGAGCGGGGGCCAGTGCGCGGCGCGCAGCCCCTGGTAGGCGCGGGGCGTGGCCCCGAAGGCGGCGACCACGGCGGCGGGGACCACCCCGGCCCGCCACAGCACGGCCGCGCAGCCGAGGAGGGCGAAGCCGCCGACCAGCACCGCGATCCAGCCGGGCAGCACGGGCCCGCGGTGCTCCCGGAGCCGGTCGTCACCCCGGGGCACGCGGCGCCCGGCGGGCGGCTTCCTCGGGGCACGGGCGACGGGGGCGGCGGCCGGGGAGGCGGGGGCGTGCGGCTGCGGGCGGAACGGGAGGTGCAGCGGGACCTGCGTGACGGCGGTGCCGGTGCCGCTGCCGCGCGGGGGGCGCGGGAGGCCGTCGCGCGGGCCGGGGTCCTCGGTGCGCATCCCGCGCGCGACGGCCCGGGCGGCGATCTCGGCGGGCCCGGGCCCGGGCACGCCGGACGGGGGCTCGGGGGTGGGGTGCGGGATCCCGGCCCCGCCCCCGTCCCCGCCCTGACCCCGGGCGGCGGGCACGTCCCCCCGCGCGTGCTCCGCCGCCGGCCCGGGCACGGCCGGTTCCGGGCCTACCGGGTGCGCGGCGGCGACCCCGGACCCGAACCGGGTGGCCCCGAACGGCTGCGTCGCCGCCGGGGCGGCCTCCACCGGCCCGGTCCGCGTGCCGGGCGCGGCCGGGCGCGCCGGCGCGGGGGCCGCCGACGTCCAGGCGGCAACCTCCGGCGCCGGGCCGACAGGGGCCGGCTGCGGCATCCGCGCGGACTCGGCCGGCTGCACCACCGGCCGGGCGGGGACCGCCGGCTCGGTTGCGGCTGCCCGGGCGGGGACCGCCGGCTCGGTTGCGGCTGCCCGGGCGGGCTCCGCACCCGGCACGGAGTACCCGGCGGGGGCCGGCGCCGCCCAGGCTCCGAGCTGCGGAGCCGCCTGGCCGGCCGGCCAGGCGGGGACCGGCTGCGCCGCCGGGCGCACGGAGGCCAACGGTTCGGCCCGCAGGCCGGGCACGACCGCCAGGGCGGGCTCCGCCCCCGGCACGGGGTGCCCGGCGGGGTCCGACTGCGGCGTCCGCGCTCGGGCGGGCTCGGCCGGGTGCGCAGGTGCGGCGGGCGCAGGCTGCGCCGCCGGCGCGGGGGTGGCCGGCCAGGCGGCAGCAGCCGGGCCGGGTGCGGCCGCCCGGGCCGGCTCCACCCCTGGGGCGGGGTGCCCGGACGGGGCCTCCGGACCCGCCGGGCCGGCCGGATGCCCGGCAGGGGCCGGCTGCGGCGTCCGCGCGGGCTCGGCGGGCTGCGCCGCCGGCGCGGGGGTGGCCGGCCAGGCGAGGGCCGCCCGGGCCGGCTGCGCCCCCGGCGCGGGGTGCCCGGCGGGGGCCGTCGGCAGCGCCCGCGCGGGGTCGGCCGGGTGCCCGGCGAGGGTGGGCTGCGTCGTCGGCGGCGGGGTGGTGGGGGGCGGGGCCCAGGTGCCCCGGTACACCGCGACCGGTTCCGCAAGCGTCGCCGCAGGCGGAACGGCGGGGAGCCGGCAGGTGCCCGTCGTGAAGGTGGTGCGGGTGGGGTACATCGTTGCCTCCGTCATGCGAACAGCCGGCGCCAGGTTTCCGGGCCCGGGTAGCCGTCGGCCGAGGCGCCGCGCCAGCCCTGGGCGCGCTGGAAGGCCTCGACGTTGCGGCGGTCGGCCTCGCTCCAGCGCAGGCCCGGGCCGGACGTGTAGTACTTGCCGAAGCCCTTCTGCACCAGCCGGCGGCCGAGGGCGAGTACGGCCGGATGGGACTGCCCCGGGCGGAAGACCCGCGGCCCGGGATAGGCGGGCACCCCGACGGAACCCGGCAGGGCCCCCGGCGGCGCCTTCGGCGGCTTCACGGTGCCCGGAGCCGTCCGGCCCGTCGGCGGGATGTCGTTGCCCTGGCGCTGCACCAGCAGCCGCCAGGTGTGCTCGCCGGGGATGCCGTCGGCGTCGGCGCCCGTCCAGCCCTGCGCCTGCTGGAAGGCCTGCGTGGCCTGCCGGTCGGCCTCGCTCCACTTCGAGCTCGCCCCCTTGGGGTAGAACCGCAGGGCGCCCCGCCCGATCAGCATCCTGGCCAGCTCGGTGACGTACTCGTTGTCGGCGCCCGGGCCGAACTTCGCCGCGCCGGGGAAGGCCGCCGTGCCCGCCGCCGGGGCGCCCGGAACCGGCACGTCCGGGAGGACCCCCGTGGTCACGCCGTTGTAGCGGTACGGGAGGTACTTCTCCGAGTTCTTCCAGTACCCGTACGGCGTGGCCAGCTTCCGCGTGTACGGGCGGGTCTGCTCGTACGCGACGTAGTGGGTGCGCGTCTCGTCGGCCCAGCCGCCGAAGATGACGACGTGCGAGCCGTTGTTCGGGTCCGCCGGGTTGTGGAAGAGCAGCATGTCCCCCGGCAGCAGCTCCTCCTTCGTGATCTTCGTGGCGAAGGTGTCGAGGCTGCCGGTCCACTCGTTCGTCCCGAGGTTCCAGACCATGGAGACGTACCCCGAGCAGTCCTGCCGGTAGCCGTCCGACCAGTACTCGGACATGCTGTAGGGGACCTGGGCGTCCAGCCAGATCTTCGCCCGGTTGATGATCGTGGCCCGGTCGATGGCCCGCACCGCGGGCGGCGCGCCCGGTCGGCCCGCCGCCGAGGACGGCGGACGCGGACCCGTGACCGGGGCCGGGCGTCCGTGCAGCGGGGCCCGGCCGCCCTGCGGGGTGCCCGGACCGTCGGAGCCGTTGCGGTCGTCCAGCGCCACCGGCCCCGGACCCGGCACCTTCCCGGCCGCGGCCAGCGCCGCCGAACCGCCGCCGCCGAGCACCACCCCCGCCGCGGTCGCCAGCACCAGCGCCCGGCGCGCCCCGCGCGCGGCCGGGTGACCGCCGTCCCGGAGCGCTATGGCCCGCCCGCGCGCGAGGGTGCGGCGCCGCTGCGCGCACCCGAGGCACACGCAGTCGCCGGCGGGCTCGTACTCCTCGAAGACCGGCATCGTCATCGGCGTCGGCGGCGTCGGCATCTGCACATGCACCGGAGGCTGCATCGTCATGCGGTTCCGTCCACTCCCCTGCTCGTCCACTGGTCGGCCGGGCACGCATCTGTCGGGGCATCAGATTCGGCTCGACCAGACATATCGTGCACGATAAACCCCCAAACATGGGTTAATCGGACAACACGGGCGCGGCTGGTCACGAGCACCTCGGCAGGTGGGGTAGAGTTTTCCCTGTCAGCAAGCGCCGCTAGCTCAGTTGGTTAGAGCAGCTGACTCTTAATCAGCGGGTCCGGGGTTCGAGTCCCTGGCGGCGCACAGACGAGGAGAAGTCCCCCGCAGCGAAAGCTGCGGGGGACTTCTTCGTTTCCGGAATCGTTTCCGAATCGCCCCCGGCTCCGTTCCCCGGTCCGGACGGGTCAGACCGCGGCCGCGCCCGTCCCCGCGACCGCGCCCGCCCCCGTCAGGTACGCGGAGACCACCACGTTCGCCGAGTACTGCCGGGCCGTCTTGTCGTAGTTCCCGCCGCAGGTCACGAGCCGCAGTTCGGCCCGGCCCTTCACCCGGGGGCCGTACGCCGCGTGCGGGTCGAAGCCCGCGCGCTCGTAGACGCGTACGTCCTCCACCGTGAACTCGGCGACCGTCGCGTCCGCCCGCGCCACGCGGATCTTCTGGCCCGGCTTGAGCGTGCTCAGGCCGTAGAAGACGGCCGGCTTGGACTTCGTGTCCACGTGCCCCACCATCAGCGCCGCACCCGCCGCCCCGGGCGCGGGGCCCGCCCCCCACCAGCCCACCGTGCCCGGGAGCTCGTACGGCGGCGGGTCGATCGCCCCCTGCGCGTCGAGGCCCCGCGCGATCACCGGCGCCCGGACCCCCAGGTCCGGTACGTCGACCCGCGCGGGCATCGCCCCGGACAGCGGGGCCCGCGCGGCCGGGAGGGCCGGCCCCGACTGCCCGGCGGCCTGCTGCCCGGCGGGCGCGGCGGGCGGAACCCCGGTGATCTCCTTGCCCCACAGCCACAGGCCCATCACCAGCACCGTCCAGGCGGCGAAGGTCAGCAGCCGGCCGCCCGCGGAGGCCCTGGGCTCGCTCATCCGCCGTTGCGGCGGCGGCGCAGGGTGATGGCCCGGCCGGCGACCGCCAGGGTGGCCGCGGCGGCGAGGACGGCGCCGATCACGGTGTGGGGCAGCCCGGGACCGTCGCCGCCGTGGCTCTTCTTCGCGGCCGTCGCCAGCCGGGTCGTCTCCGCGACCTCGGCGGACATCCCGCCGCCGCCCGCGTGGACCGGCCAGACCGGCGAGTGGTGCGGGTCGGGGCGGTGGTGGTCGCGGCGGATCTCGATGGAGCCGCGCAGGCCGTCGGCGCCCTCGCACTTGATCCGGATCTCGTGCCAGCCCGGGTCGGCGTGCGGGCGGATCTTCGCCTCGCCATGGAGGGTCCGGCCGTCGCCGTGCCCCGGGAAGAGCCGGGCGTCGGAGACGAAGACGGGCGAACGGGCCACCCCCCAGTCGCCGTCGCAGCCCCGGACGCGGATCTTGACGTGCGCCCCCGGGTCGGCCGGGTTCGGTTCCGCCGAGACGCCGCCGCGGTCCCACTCGTTCGCGAGGGCGGCGGGGGCGGTCACGGCGGCGAACGCCGTCAGGGCGACGGCGGCCCCTGCGACACGGAGAGCGATCAGAGAACAGCGCATGGTGAACCTCCTCAACAAGGAGATTCACGCGCGGCGCGCCGCTCCGCATCCGGAGCGGCGCTCTCTTGGCCCGTACGTGTCAGCCGTACGCGCTAACGCGCGGCCGCGGGCGGCTAGACCAGGTCGACCAGGTCGGCGATGGAGTCGACGGTCTTGGTGGGCCGGTAGGGGAACCTCTCGGTGTCCTGGGCCGTGGTCAGACCGGTCAGCACGAGGAAGGTCTGCATGCCCGCCTCCAGGCCGGCCAGCACGTCGGTGTCCATGCGGTCGCCGATCATCGCGCTGGTCTCGGAGTGGGCGCCGATGGCGTTGAGGCCCGTACGCATCATCAGCGGGTTCGGCTTGCCCGCGAAGTACGGCTTCTTGCCGGTCGCCTTGGTGATCAGCGCGGCGACCGCCCCCGTCGCCGGGAGGGGGCCCTCGGTGGAGGGGCCGGTCTCGTCCGGGTTGGTGCAGATGAAGCGGGCGCCGCCGTTGATCAGCCGGACCGCCTTCGTCATGGCCTCGAACGAGTAGGTCCGCGTCTCCCCGAGGACCACGTAGTCGGGCTCGTGGTCGGTCAGGACGTAGCCGATGTCGTGCAGGGCGGTGGTCAGGCCCGCCTCGCCGATGACGTACGCGGTGCCGCCCGGGCGCTGGTCGTCGAGGAACTTGGCGGTGGCGAGCGCCGAGGTCCAGATGTTCTCGACGGGCACGTCCAGGCCCATCCGGCTCAGCCGGGCCTGCAGGTCGCGCGGGGTGTAGATGGAGTTGTTGGTCAGCACCAGGAAGGGCTTGCCGGAATCGCGCAGCCGCTTGATGAAGGCGTCCGCACCGGGGATCGGGGTGCCCTCGTGGATGAGGACGCCGTCCATGTCGGTGAGCCAGGATTCGATCGGCTTGCGCTCCGCCACTGACTTCTCTCCGCTCTGGTGGCCGCTGACCTGTGGGTCTGTGGTCTGTACCACCACCCTAGCGGGCGCGGGCCGCGGACGCGGGGGGCGTCCACGGCCCGGACGTACCGGCCGGGGACTACTGGCCGAGGCGGACGTCGTCCACGGTCCAGTACCAGTTGTTGCTGCCGCTGTAGCGGAAGCGGACCTGGACGTCCGTGGCACCGGCGGGGACCTGGAGCTGGAGGGACTCCGCCCTGGCGACGGCGTCGGCGGTGTACGTCTTCACCACCGCCGGGGCGCCGCCGTCGTACGAGACGAGGACCTGCGCGGTCTGGCCGGCCTCGTGGCGGTAGTGCGTCCGGAAGTCCAGGGTGCGCGTGGTGCCGCCGGTGACCGCCCACTTGGGGGTGATCAGGGTGGAGTCGAAGGTGCCGGTGTGGGCCTTGTCGTCCCACTCGTCGGAGTCGGCGACGGCGAACACGTCGCGGGAGCGGACGTTCAGCTCGCGCCACTGGTCGCGCTGCGCCTGGCTCCAGAACTCGTCGGTGGCGAAGGCCCAGCCGGCCCATTCGGTGACTCCGCCGGTGCCCATCTTCGAGTTGTCGACGGACCAGCCCGCGGGCGGGGTATGCGTGAAGCCCTTGGTGCCGACGGGGATCCCGGTCTCGTCCACGCGGGCCTGGAGGCTCGGGCGCAGCGTGTCGAAGGGGTCGCCGTCCGGGCTCGCCAGCGGTACGCCGTCCAGGGCGGCCGTGCTGACGCCGAGCTGGGCGAGCGCGGTCGCGGCGACGTCGACGAGGCGCACGTCCTCGCGCACGGAACCGGCCGGGATGCCCGCCCCCCTGGCGATGACGAAGGTGCCGCGCTCCTGGATGGTGGAGCCGCCGTGGCCGCCGCCGTCGGTGTGCCCGTGGTCGGTGGTGACCAGGATCTTCCAGTTCTCCTGGGCGTACGTCGGGCGGTTCTTGACGGCGGTGAGGAGCTGGCCGACGAGGGTGTCGACGCGGCCGATGGCGTCGAGGTACTGCTGGCTGGCGGCCCCGTAGGAGTGGCCGGCGGAGTCGACCTGGCCGAGGTAGACGAAGGCGGCGTCGGGGTTGCCGTCGCGCAGCTCGGCGGAGGCGGCCGCGGCGATCTTCGGGTCCTCGTTGCCGTAGCCGTCGCGGTCGCCCTTGAGGGAGAGCCGCTTGTCGACCTTGGCGGAGAAGACCGGGCCGTTCTGGTCGGTGGAGGTGATGGGCTCCCAGTCGGCGGCCGCGTAGGTGTTGAGGGACGGCTTGGCGTTCTCGGCGCGGGTCAGGAAGTCGGGGTGGGCGCCGTAGTTCTTGCCGGTGAAGGAGTTGTCCTTCACGCCGTGCTTGTCGGGCCAGACGCCGGTGGCGATGGTGGACCAGCCGGGGCCGGAGGAGGTGGCGGCCATCGGGTTGGCGTAGAGGGTGCTGCGGGCGGTGAGGCCCTCGGCCATCAGGCCGCCCAGGTGGGGGGCGTTGGCGGCCTTGACGCGGTCGAGGACGACACCGTCGAGGCCGATGACGAGCACCTTGTCGGTGTTCGCCTGCGCCGCGGCGGGGGCCGGGGCGGAGGCGGCGGCCTTGGCAGCGGCCTCGGCCGCCGCCTTCGCGGGGTCGGTGGGGTGGGGGGCGGCCCAGGCGGTGGCGCCGAGGCCGAGGGTGGTGGCGAGCAGGACCGTGGCGGTGGCGGCCACGGCGAGGGTGCGTCCGGGCGGGACAGTGGACACGTGCTCCTCCAGGAGCGTCGGGGAAGGCGCGGCGGATCGAGCGGGAACCTGCGGAGTGGGTGCGTGCACGCGGACGTGCGGCGGGCCCGGACCGCAGGGAGCGACCTTCGGTCCAGACCCGTTATGTACTGGTGACTGTCGCGGCCGTGGGTGGCCGCCGGGTTACGTCTCAGCTGCCGGTCGCGGACTTCCACGCGTCGACGTGGGCGGTGAGGTTCTTGTCGATGTCGGCCCAGTCCGGCTGGAAGACCTCGACTCCGGCCATCAGCCTGGTGAGTTCGATGGCGTTGGCGTCGGTCGGCTTGACGTCGGCGCGCGCCGGGAAGCCGCCGCCGATCTCGCTGACCTGCTTCTGCGCCTCCTCGCCGAGCATGAAGTCGAGGAGCTTCCTGCCGTTCTCGGCGTGCGGGGCCTTGGCGACCAGGCCGGCTGCGTAGGGCAGGGCGAAGGTGGTGGGCTTGCCGCCGTCCTTGGCGGGGAACCAGATGCCCAGGTTGGGCATGGACTTGGACTGCGCGAAGTTCATCTGGACGTCGCCGTTGGCGACGAGCAGCTCGCCCTTGTCGGTCTTCGGCGCGAGCTTGCTGGTGGAGGAGGACGGGCCGACGTTGTTGGCCTGGAGCTTCTTCAGGTACTCCAGCGCCGGCTCCTTGCCGCCGAAGTCGTGCATCGACTTGATCAGGACGGCCGTGCCGTCGCCCGCGACACCCGGGGTGGAGTACTGGAGCTTGCCCTTGTACTTGGCGTCGAGCAGCTCCTCCCAGGTCTTGGGCGCCTGGCCGAGTTCCTTCTTGTTGTAGACGAAGCCGAAGTAGTTGTTGACGACGGAGGTCCACTTGCCGTCGGCGGCCTTGTCGGCCCCGTTGACCTGGTCGGAGCCCTGCGGGGCGTACGCCTGGAGCAGCCCCTTTCCGTCGGCCTGCTGGATGAAGGGGGGCAGCGTGATCAGTACGTCGGCCTGGGTGTTGGTCTTTTCGCGGACGGCGCGCTGCACCATCTCGCCGGAGCCGCCCTCGACGTACTTGACCTCGATGCCGGTCTTCTTGGTGAACTCGGCGAAGACCTTGTCGTACCAGCCGTCGCCCTTGTCGCTCTTGAGTCCGTCGGCGCTGTAGACGGTGACCACCTTCTCGCCGCCGTCCCCGGCGTCGGCGGCCGGGGTGGATCCGCCGCCGCAGGCGGTGAGGGAGGCGGCGAGGGCGAGGCCGCCGGTGAGGGCGGCGGCGGTGCGGAGCGTGAACGTGGACGTGGACGTGGACGTGCCGGTCATGGAACTTCCTTACGGGGAAAGGGAGTCTGCGGGGGACGGGGACACCGGAGGGGGGTCGGCGGGGGCGGGGTTACCGGAGGGAGTCAGCGGTAGGAGGCGCGGGTGCGGACGCGGGAGACGGCCAGCAGCACCAGCAGGGTGGTGGCCATCAGGACCACGGCGACGGCGGAGCCGGCGAAGAGCGAACCGCGGTCGGTGGCGGTGAAGATCCGGACCGGGAGGGGCATCCAGTCCGGCGGGTAGAGCATCATCGTGGCGCTCAGCTCGCCCATGGAGAGGGCGAAGCACAGACCCGCGGCCGCGGTGAGGGACGGCAGCAGGAGCGGGAGGCGGATCCGCCACAGCACGCGGCCGGGACGGGCGCCCAGGGAGGCCGCGGCCTGCTCGTACGCGGGGTCGAGACGGACGATGGCCGCGGAAACCGACTGGTAGGCGAACGCCGTGACGAGGACCGTGTGCGCCAGGACGACGATGGAGCCGGTGCCGTTGAGGAGGACGGGCGGCCGGCTGAAGGCGACGAGCACGGCGAGTCCGACGACCACGGACGGCACGGCGACGGGCAGCACGAACAGGGCGTCCAGGCACCGCTTGCCGCGCCGGCCGAGGGACGCGGCGGCCAGCGCGGCCCAGGTGCCGACGGTCAGCGCGAGCAGGCTCGCGGCCAGGGCGGTGGCCAGGGAGGTGGTCAGGGCCTGGAGGGACTCCCCGCGGACGGCCGCGGCGTAGTTCGCCGTGGTCGGGCCGGAGGGCAGGGCCCCGGACCAGTGGGTGGCGAAGGAGGCGGCCACCACCACGAGGAGGGGCAGGGCGAAGAGGGGCAGGAAGAGGACGCCGAACAGGCCCCAGGCGGCCCAGCGGCCGCCCTTGCTATGCACCAGCACGCTTGCCCACCACCCGGTAGAGGCCGAACAGGCCGACGGATATCGCGATGTTGACGACGGCGACCACGCAGGCGGCCGCGTAGTCGGATTCGAGGATCGCCTTGCCGTAGACGAGCATCGGCAGGGTCGTGACGTCCTTGGCCCCGGTGAACAGGACGATCCCGAACTCGTTGAGGCACAGGACGAGGACGAGGCTGCCGCCGGCGGCCAGGGCGGGCAGGGCCTCGGGGAGGATCACCTGCCGGACGATCCGGGCGGGGCGGGCGCCGAGGCCCGCGGCGACCTCCAGCTGAGCGGTGTCCAGCTGGGAGAAGGCGGCGAGCAGCGGGCGCATCACGAAGGGGGTGAAGTACGTGATCTCCGCGAGGAGGACGCCCCAGGGAGTGGTGAGGAAGTGGAAGGGGCCCTCGGAGACGCCGAGGACGCCGGTCCAGACGCCGTTGGCCATGCCCACCGAGCCGTAGATGAAGAGCAGGGCGAGGGTGATGAGGAAGGAGGGGAAGGAGAGGAAGACGTCGATGAACTTGGCGACGGCCCTGGCCCCGGGGAACGGTACGAACGCGATGACCAGGGCGAGGGTGAAGCCGAGGAGGAGGCAGCCGGCGGTGGCGCCGACGGCCAGCCAGACGGTGGTGCCGAGGGCCTCGCGGAAGGCGTTCGAGGCGAAGACGGCGGAGTAGGCGTCGAGGGCGCCGCCGCCGTTCTCGGGGGTGAAGGACTGCCGGACGACCAGCGCGAGGGGGTAGAGGAACACCAGCACCAGCACCACCACCGGGGGCAGCGCCCAGACGGCGCGGGGCAGGCTCAGCCGCGGGTCGGGGCCGGCGCCGGGGGTGTCCGGGCCGGGGCTGGGGGTGTCCGGGCCGGGGCTGGGGGCCGGGGGAGTGTGGGCCGGCGGAGCGGGGGCCGGCGGAGCGGGGGCCGGCGGAGCGGGGGCGTGCCGGGCGGGGGCCGGCGAGGTGGCCTCAGCCATCACAGACCCCCGCCGCCAGCAGCACCGCGTCGCGGGGCTCGAAGTGCAGGGTCACCTCGTCGCCCAGCGCCGGGGTCTCCCTCAGCTCGGGCAGGTCCGCCTTCACCCGGTGCCCGCCCACGTCCACGTACAGCCGGTGCGTCGAGCCGCGCCACTGCACCTCGGTGATCGTGCCGCGCAGGGCGTTCGGCCCCTCGCCGAGTCCGAGCAGGTGCGGGCGTACGCACAGGGTGGCGGTGGAGCCCGGGGCCGCGGGCCCGGCGTCGAGGGCCAGCGGGCGGCCCGCGAAGACGGCCCCGCCGTCGGCCACCGTCACCGGCAGCAGGTTGGCGTTGCCGACGAAGGACGCGGTGAACTCGGTGCGCGGCGCCCGGTACAGCTGCTGCGGGGTGCCGCAGTCCTGGAGGCGGGCCCGGTCCATGACGGCGATCCGGTCGGCCAGCGTCAGCGCCTCGACCTGGTCGTGGGTGACGTACAGGATGGACACCTCGGGCAGTTCGCGGTGCAGCCGGGCCAGCTCGGCCAGCATCCCGGACCGCAACTGGGCGTCGAGGGCCGAGAGCGGCTCGTCCAGGAGGAGGACGCCGGGACGGATGGCGAGGGCGCGGGCGATGGCGACGCGCTGCTGCTGGCCGCCGGACAGTTCGCGGGGGTAGCGGCGGGCGTAGGCGGCCATCCCCGTCATCTCCAGCGCCTCGGCGACACGGGCGGGGACCTCCGCCTTGGGGGCCTTCTGCGCCCTGAGCCCGAACGCGACGTTGTCCTCGACGCGCATGTGCGGGAAGAGCGCGTACTGCTGGACGACCATCCCGATGCCGCGCTTGTGCGGCGGCAGGGCGGTGACGTCCCTGCCGCCGAGCAGCACCCGCCCGGAGGCGGGCCGGACGAAACCGGCGACCGCGCGCAGGGCGGTGGTCTTGCCGGATCCGGAGGGGCCGAGGAGGGCCATGACCTCGCCGGGCTCGACGGTCAGGTCGAGGGAGTCCAGGACGGTGGTGCCGTGGTAGGCGACCGAGACGGAGTCGAAGCGGATGCCGCTCACGACGGCTCCGCGAGCGGGGCGAGGAGGGCGGGGAGCTCGGTGACGGAGCCGAGTACGTGGGTCGCGCCGTGTCCGGCCAGCGTGGCGCGGTCGTGAGCGCCGGTGAGGACCCCGGCGACGGTGCCGGCGCCGGCGCGGCGGCCGCTGAGCATGTCGTAGGCGGTGTCGCCGGCGACGACGGTGTCGCGTACGTCGGCCACGGCGCCGGTGCGCAGGAACGCGGCCAGCACCATGTCCGGGTAGGGGCGGCCGCGGCCGCCCGCGTCGGCGGGGCACAGGGTGAGGTCGGCGAGGTCGCGCCAGCCGAGGGCGTCGAGGATGGCGTCCTGGGTGACGCGGGCGAAGCCGGTGGTCAGGGCGACGGTGTGGCCGGCGGCGCGGAGTTCCTCGATGGCGGCGCGGGCGCCGGGGAGCGGGGCGACGAGGCCGCCGTCGACGAGTTCCGCGTACGCCTCCTCGAAGGCGGAGTTGGCGAGCCGGGCGCGCTCCTGCGTGCCGAAGAGGTGGCGGAAGACGGAGATCTTCGACTCGCCCATGGTGTCGCGGACGTACTGGAGCTTCTCGGCGTGGGCGGGGGTGCCCGGTTCGACGCCGAGGCGGGCGGCGGCCTGCTCGAAGGCGCGCTCGACGAGACCGCCGTCGGCGACGGTGGTGCCGGCCATGTCGAGGACGACCAGCTTCCTGGGGACGTTGCCGAGGATGCCGTTGGGGACGTTGCCGGGCACGTTGTCGGGGATGTTGTCGGGCACGTTGTCGGTCATGCGGTTCACCAGCCCAGTTCGTTCGCGGTGGTCTCGGCTATGGCGGGCGAGCAGGTCATGCCGCGGCCGCCGGGTCCGGTCACCAGCCAGACGCCGTCGGCCACCTGCTGGCGGTGGACGACGCGGGTGGTGTCGGTGCACTGCGCGTACACGCCGGCCCAGCGGTGCCTGATCTTCGGCAGGGGCCGGCCCAGGAAGGACTCGACGACCTGGGTGAGGTGGTCGTAGGGGTCTTCGAGGGTGTCGAACGCGAAGGGGTGCTCGTACTCGTGGGTGTCGCCGATGGTCAGTCCGCCGTCGAGGCGCTGGACCATCAGCAGCTGCATCCTGTGCGCGGCGGCGACGGGTGTCTGCGCCTGCTCGGCGTTGAGGACGTCGAGCGCGTCGCCGCGGTAGGCGGGGTAGTAGCGGAAGCTGTCGGCGTCGGCGACGGAGGTGGTGAGCGGCTCGCCCAGCGGGGCGGTCTGCATCATCTGGAGCCGGACGCGGCGGACGGGCAGTTCGGGGGCGAGTTCGCGGACCAGGCCGGACAGCCAGGCGCCGGTGGCGAGGACGACGGCGTCACCGCGGTGGACGTCGCCGTGGTCGTCCCGGACCGCGCCCGGGCCGGCCAGGTCGCGCACCTCGCGGCCGGGGACGAAGGTGTAGCGGCCGGAGGCGCGGAGGGCCTCGCGGAGGTGGAGCTGGGCGGTGCGCGGTTCGACGGCCGCGTCGCGCTCGCACCACAGGGCGGCCTCGAAGGCCCCGCGCAGGGCCGGGTTGACCGCCCGTGCCTCGGCGGCGGAGACCAGCTCGTAGCCGCGGGCGGCGGCGTCGGGGCGGGCGGCGGCCGCCTCGGCGACCGCGTACTCGCGGGCGTTGCGTACGGGGGTGAGGGAGCCGATGGCGCGGAAGCCCAGGCCGGGCACCTCCGCGCCGATCCGCTCCCAGAGCTCCCGGGCGCGCAGGGCGGTGTCGAGCTCCTCGCCCCCGGCCCGGCCGCTGACCCAGATCTGGCCGAAATTGCGCAGTGAGGCGCCGCGCGCCTCGGCCTCGCGCTCGATCTGGACGACCTCGTGGCCGCGTTGGACTGCTTGCCAGGCGTGCATGGTGCCGACCACGCCGCCTCCGACGACTATGACTCTCACGGCGTCCACGGTCGGCGCGACCGGTGACCCGGGGGGATCGCGTGGGCGACGGGGCAGTGAACAGCCCTCGACGCTTGGACTAGACCCGTTATCGTTCTGTGATGCGAGTGGGCCGCTGTTTGTCCGATTGACGGGGATTCGAGCGGGACTCGCCGGGCTATTCGGGCCGCAGGTGGGTCGTGAAGCTGAACCGGTCGCCACGGTAGAGCGAACGCACCCGTTCCAGCGGCCGACCGTCCCGGTCCCGCGAGAAGCGGTGGATGAGCAGCATCGGGAGCGCGGGCGGGGTGCCGATCAGCAGGGCCTCGCGGGGGGTGGCGAGGACGGTCTCCAGCTTCTCGTCCGCATCCCCGAAGGAGATGCCGAGGCTGTCGTGGAGGTAGCCGTAGAAGGAGGAGTCCGGCTTGAAATCGACGTCGAGGCGGGGGACCCGGGCAACCCGGATGTACGTGCTCTCCAGCCCGACGCGCTCGTCGTCGGCGAGCAGCACCCGCTCCAGGTGCCAGACGGGCTCGCCCGCCTCGGCGCCGATGCCGGGCGCGAGGTCGGGCGGGCAGGGGAAACGCTCGAGGCCGATCAGGTTGCGGCCCGGGCGCCGGCCCTGACGGCGCACCCCCTCGGTGTAGCTGGCGAGGGAGAGCGGCTGCTCCAGCTTGGGGCCGGCGACCACCGTCCCGCGTCCGGAACGGCGCAGCCGGCCTTCGAGCAGCAGCTCGCGCAGGGCCTGGCGTACCGTCTCGCGGGCCACCTCGTACCGCTCGGCGAGATCGCGCTCGGTGGGCAGCAGGCCGCCTTCGCCGAGCTCGTCGAGGAGGTCGGCGATGCGGGCCTTGACGGCGTAGTACTTGGGGATGCGGCCGTGCTCGGGGATGCCGGAGCGGACGGGCGAGCCGGGGCGGTGGGGCGGCGTGTTCTGGTCTTCCACGCTCGGACTGTACGCGGGGCAGGTGTACGGGGCGGGCGGGCTACGCGTACGGGGCGGGGTTACGCGTAGGGGCCTGGTCAGGCGTACGGGCCTGGCTACGCGTACGGGGTCTGGTTACGCCGACGGGTCATGCCGACGGGGACGGCGAAGGGTCACGGCGAAGGGTCACGCCGACGACGGTCACGCCGAGGGGTCACGCCGACGCGGGTCACGCCGACGACGGTCACGCCGACGCCCTGATCCTCCGCGCCCCGAGCAGCAGCCCGCCCCCGGCGGCGAGCGCCGCGACGGCCATCCCGCCGTAGGCCCACTCGCGGGGACCGGTGTGCGCGAGCGAGCCCGCCTCGGCCGGGTCCTGCGGCCCCTGCACCGTGAAGCGGTACCCGCCGGCCTCGCCGACCCACTCGCCGTCGTCGGCCTGGCGCTGGACCAGCGCGGCGTCGGCGACGACCTCGCCGAGGGGGGCGTCGGGGGCGAAGGCGAGCCGCACCTTGACGGTGGCCGAACCCCCGGCCGGGACCGACAGGCCGGAGAACCTGCTCCCGCCGTCGAACACGGCGATGATCTCGCCGCGGTCGGAGCGCTCCAGGGTGACGGGGTAGGGGCCGCCGGGCGCGTCGAACTCCATCTTGAGGTGGGCGGGGCGCAGGGCCCGGGCGGGGTCTGTGAAGACGACCACGGGGTGGATGGCCGTGCAGGTACCGCTGGTGGTGTTGGTCAGGTCCAGCAGCCAGCTCTGCGGCCCGGCACCGGCCCGGTAGACCGCCGGCCCGCCCCGGATCCGCGCCCCGATGGGGAAGGCGGTGGCCTTGCCGTCGCCGCAGGTGGCGTGCGCCCGGGAGGGCAGCGCGGGGGCGGGTCGGGCACCGCCGCCGTTGCCGATGTCGGCGGTGGCGGTGGGGGCGCCGAGGGCGAGCAGGAGGGCGGTGAGGGCAAGGGCGTTGCGGGTGTCGCGCAGTCGCATGGAGGACCCTTTGCTGCTCGCCGGACGGTACGGAAGGCAACGAACCAGAACGATGTTCGGACGAGGCGACAATCACCCCGCCCCTTGTCCGCACCCTGCCACGACCCCGCACCCCGGGCCCCGCACCCCACGCGCGAACCCTGCCGGTTTACGCCCGAACGGCGGCCGGGGTCAAACCGGGCCCCCGACGCGCGGGGCCCGGAGCCCCCGATCCAGCCCACCGGCGCCTGGGGTGCGGGGTTCGGGGGGAGCCCCCACCGGCGCCTGAGGCGGAGGGCTCGGGGCTCGGGGCGAAGCCCCCCACCGGCGCCTGAGGCGGAGGGCTCGGGGCGGAGCCCCCCGCCAGCCCCACCGGCATTTTGAGGTGCGGGGTTCGGGGCGAAGCCCCCCACCCAGCCCCACCGGCACTTGAAGCGCGGGGCTCAGAGCGGAGCCCCCATCCAGCCCACCGGCGCCTGAGGCGCGGGCCTCGGGGCGAAGCCCCCCCATCCAGCCCCACCGGCATTTGAGGTGCGGGGTTCGGGGCGAAGCCCCCCATCCAGCCCCACCAGCGTTTGACGTGCGGGGTTCGGGGCGAAGCCCCCCATCCAGCCCCACCAGCGTTTGACGTGCGGGGCTCGGGGCGAAGCCCCCCATCCAGCCCCACCAGCATTTGACGTGCGGGGCTCGGGGCGAAGCCCCCCATCCAGCCCCACCAGCATTTGAGGCGCGGGCCTCGGGGCGAAGCCCCCCATCCAGCCCCACCAGCGTTTGACGTGCGGGGCTCGGGGCGAAGCCCCCCATCCAGCCCCACCAGCATTTGAGGCGCGGGCCTCGGGGCGAAGCCCCCCATCCAGCCCCACCAGCATTTGACGTGCGGGGCTCGGGGCGAAGCCCCCCATCCAGCCCCACCGGCATTTGAGGCGCGGGCCTCGGGGCGAAGCCCCCCATCCAGCCCCACCAGCATTTGACGTGCGGGGCTTGGGGCGGAGCCCCGAGGAACGGTGGAAGGGCGGGTAGGGGATCCCGCCCCGCGCAGCGGCCCACCCCGCCCGGCCCGCCGGCCCGGCCCCGCCAAGGCCCGGCCCCGGCGCAGCCCCCCGCACCCCGCCGGCCAGGCCAGGGTCAGGCCCACCCGAACACCCGCCCCCGCACCAGCGCCGCCGCCCCCTCCGCGACCCCGGCCGGGGACGGCTCGACCGACGGCGGGCGCTCCAGCAGGACGCGGGACGCCAGCACCGCGCGGACCCCGGCCACGAAGGGCTCCGGGTCCGCGTCCACCACCCGGCCACCGAGCAGGATCCGGTCCACGTCCAGCAGCGCGGCCAGGTTCGCCGCCCCTTCCCCCAGGATCCGCGCCGCCTCCGCCACGTCGCCCCGGGCCACCGCCGCCAGGCAGAGCACCTCCAGGCAGCCGCGCCCGCCGCACCGACACGGCGGCCCGTCCAGCCGCAGCACCTGGTGGCCGAACTCCCCCGCCGCCGAGCGCGCCCCCCGGTGCACCGACCCGTCGATCCGCAGCCCGGCGCCGAGCCCGCTGCCGACGTGGAGGTACACCGTCGTGCCGGAGCCCGGCCCGCCCGGAGCCCCGGGATCCCCCGGAGCTCCCGCCGCGACCCCGGCGTTGGTGTCCTTGTCCAGCACCACCGGCAGCCCCAGCCGCCCCGCCAGCACCTCCCGCAACGGGTACCCCGCCCAGTCCGGGAACCCCGTCACCCTCCCGAGCACCCCGCTCCGCCAGTCCAGCGGGCCCGGCGCGGCGGCGCCCACCCCGAGCAGCGGCGGCCCCGCCCCCGCCTCTCCGGACACCCGCGCGACCGCTCGTACGACGCAATCCACCACCTCCCCGGGGCCGGCCCCGAAGTCCAGCGGCCCGCTCCACCGCGCGACCACGCCGCCCGCCAGGTCGACGCGGACCGCGCTCAGCTCGTCGCGGTCCAGGTGCACCCCGACCGCGTGCCGGGCCCCGGGCACCAGCCGCAGCAGCGTGCGCGGCTTGCCGCCGGTCGAGGCGCCGCGGCCGGCCTCGGCCACGAGCCCCTCCGCCACGAGCCGGGCGGTGATCTTGCTGACGGCCTGCGGGGTGAGCCCCGTACGCGCCGCGAGCTCGGCGCGGCCCAGCCCCGGCGCCCCCGCGGCGCGCAGCAGGTCCAGCAGCAGCGCCTCGTTGTGCCCGCGCAGCGCCGGCAGGTTCGCCCCGCCACGCCCGCTCCCGCCCTCGCCCCTGTTCACCAGCCCATTGTCCACCCTCCTTGCACTTACACAACGCTGTTGCCAAAGTGTCCCCATGAACGCCACCCCCTCCCCGGCCTCCGCCTCCTCCCCCGCCTCCCCGCTGCGCGTAGCGCTCATCGGCTACGGACTCGCCGGCTCCGTCTTCCACGCCCCGCTCGTGTCCGCGACCGACGGCCTCCTCCTCGACACCGTCGTCACCTCCGATCCCGGCCGGCAGGCCCAGGCGCGCGAGGCCCACCCCGGCGTCCGCATCGCCGCCTCCGCCGACGAGCTGTGGCAGCGGCCGGACGCGCCCGACCTGGTCGTCGTCGCCTCCCCCAACAAGACCCACGTGCCCCTCGCCACCACCGCCCTCACCGCCGGCATCCCCGTGGTCGTGGACAAGCCGCTGGCCGCCACCGCCGCCGAGGCGTACGGACTGGCCGCGCTCGCGGAGCGCACGGGGACCTTCCTCTCCGTCTTCCAGAACCGCCGCTGGGACAACGACTTCCTCACCCTGCGCCGCCTCCTCGCCGACGGCGAGCTCGGCGAGGTCCAGCGCTTCGAGTCCCGCTACGAGCGCTGGCGGCCGCAGCTCAAGGGCGGCTGGAGGGAGTCCGGGGCCCCGGAGGAGATCGGCGGCCTGCTGTACGACCTCGGCAGCCACGTCGTCGACCAGGCGCTGGTGCTCTTCGGCCCGGCGGTGCGCGTCTACGCGGAGACCGATGTGCGCCGCCCGGCCGCGGAGGCCGACGACGACACGTTCATCGCGATCACGCATGCGAACGGTGTCCGCTCCCACCTCTACGTCAGCGCGACCGCGGCCCAGCTCGGCCCGCGGTTCCGCGTGCTCGGCTCGCACGCCGGCTACGTCAAGTACGGCCTGGACCCCCAGGAGGCCGCCCTGCGCGAGGGCCTGCGGCCGGGCGGCGGCGACCCCGGCGCGCAGCCCTGGGGCGAGGAGCCCGAGCACCTGTGGGGGCGGCTGGGCTCCGGCGAGTCCCCCCTGACCGGCGGCGGAATCCCGGTGCGCACTTCTCCCGGGGACTACCCCGCGTACTACGCCGCCGTCGCGGCGGCGCTGCGGACGGGCGGCCCGGCGCCGGTCACCGCGCAGGAGGCGGCACGCTGCCTGGCGGTACTGGAGGCGGCCCGCAGGTCCTCCCTCGAGGGGGTGACCGTGGAGATGTGATCCGCCCGGCGTGACCGGCCTTTGTCGGAAAATCGATGCATTGAGCACCGAATCGCGATCTATCCTGCACGGGCTGTTGATCATCACACGTGTGAAGAACGGAAACCCTGCCTGTGAAGCTGCCCCGGATCGCGTCCGTCGTGGCCACCGCCGCGATCGCCCCGGCTGTCCTGCTCTCCTCGCCCGCCTTCGCGGCCGACGCCTCGTCGGCGACGGCCCCGTCGTCGCCGACCGCGCCCGACCAGGACCCGCAGGGCGGCGCGCAGCCCACGACGACCCCGGCGAAGACCCCGGCCGAGGACCCGGCAGCCCAGGAGCGGGCCCGGGTACAGCAGATCCTGAACGACCCGGCGAGCGGCCCCGGCGTCCGCGAGGCCGCCGCGAAGGCGCTCAAGGGCGACGCCGACGCCGTGCGGCACTTCCTGAACGTCGAGTACGCACGGCAGCAGTTCGACGACGACTACGTCCGGATCTCGAAGATCATCGACGTCGGCGGGAAGGCCGTGAAGGCCGCGGCCAAGGAGGCCCTGCTCAAGAACAACCAGGACGCCTTCACCGAGTTCCTCAAGAACGGCCAGCACGTGGCCCGCCTCGAGGACGACCGCGTCGAGATGATGCGCATGCTGAACGGCGCCGGCCGGGGCATCACCCAGGCCGTCAACGACCTCATGAGCCACGGCACGCGCGAGCAGATCCGCGAGTTCGTCGCCACCGGCCAGCACAAGGTCCGCGCCGAGGACGACCGGGTCGCGCTGCTCGGCATGCTGAAGGACGCGGGGCCGGGCCTGAAGGAGGGGATCATCAAGCTCCTCGAGAGCAACCCGACCCCCGAGCAGCTGCGCGAGTTCGTGAAGAACGAGCAGCACCTGCTCCGCGACGACGACAACAGGGTCGACATCGCGAGGATGGTCGCCAACGCCGGCCCGGAGCTGAAGAAGGCCGCCCTCGCCGCCCTCAAGGGCACCGCGGCGGACCGCACGGAGTTCCTCAAGACCGGCCAGCACGTGGCGCGCGCCAAGGACAAGGCCGCCGGCCACACCGGCGGCTCGGGCACCACGGGCGGCACCGGAACCGGCACGAACACCGGCACGGGCGCGGGCACCGGCACCGCCGGCGTGGTCCAGCCCGCCGTCGCCAAGGGCACCGGCGGCAACGCCAACGCCACCCCGGCCGGCGGCTCCGGCTCCACCCCGCTCGCCAGCACGGGCGCCGGCTCCGAGACGTGGATCGCCGGCACCGGCGCCGCCGCGCTCGCCGCGGGCGCCGGCCTGGTCGTCGCCAACCGCCGTCGGCGCGCCTCGGCCGAGGGCTGACCGGCACCGCTCCACCGTCACGCACACGGGGAGGGGCGGGCCGCCACCGGCAGCCCGCCCCTCCCCGCACTCCCGCCCAACGCGCACAGTGCGGGCTGCGCGGGCTGCGCGGGCTGCGCGCACTACGCGCTCTTGAACTCCTGCCGCTGCCGGCCGAGCTTCTCGATCTCCAGCTCCACCACGTCGCCGGCCCGCAGGTACGGCTTCGGCTCCGGCTGGCCCATGGCCACGCCGGCCGGGGTGCCGGTGACGATGACGTCGCCCGGGTACAGGGTCATGAACTGGCTCAGGTACCGCACGACCTCGCCGACCGGGAAGATCTGGTCGGCGGTGTTGCCGTCCTGCCTGAGCTCGCCGTTGACCCACAGCTTGACGTCCAGGACCTGCGGATCGGGGACCTCGTCGGCTGTGACCAGCCACGGGCCGAGCGGAGTGAAGGTCTCGCAGTTCTTGCCCTTGTCCCAGGTGCCGCCGCGCTCGATCTGGAACTCGCGCTCCGACACGTCGTTGACCAGCACGTAGCCGCCCACGTGCGCCAGACCCTCCTCGGCGGAGCCCAGGTAGCGGGCGGTGCTGCCGATGACGACGCCGAGCTCGGCCTCCCAGTCGGTCTTCACGCTGCCGCGCGGGATGAGCACGGTGTCGTCGGGGCCGACCACGGTGTCCGCGGCCTTCAGGAACAGGATCGGCTCGGCCGGCGGCTCCGCACCGATCTCGGCCGCGTGCCCGAAGTAGTTCAGCCCGATGCCCACGACCTTGCCGATCCGGCCGACCGCGGAGCCGATCCGCAGCCCCTCGGCGTCCAGGACCGGCAGCTCGCCGCCCTCCGCGGCCTCCCGTACCCGGGACAGTACGGACTCGTCGGACAGCAGGGCGCCGTCCACATCCGTGATCAGGCCGGACAGGTCCCGCAGGGTCCCGTCCTGGTCGAGCAGCGCGGGGCGCTCCGACCCGGCGGGTCCGACACGCAGCAGCTTCATGGGCATTCTCCCGTGGTCGTGGGTGGTCGACCCATGGGCATGCCGGTGGAACGGGCACGGCACGGGCCGGCCGATGGGTTGCGGCCATCGGAGGATTGGCTGATCCTCCAAGAAGTCCGGCCAATCCGCAAGACCCCGTTCACAGACTGGAACGCGCGGCGCTCTCCTTCCGGTACTGGAGCCAGGCCCGCTCCCCGACCGACCAGGCGGTGGTGGTCAGCAGGTAGAGCCCGGCGGCCAGCGGGACCACGGCCGCGGTCACCAGCGTCCCGAACGACAGCAGGGGCACTACGCCGCCCAGCTTCCGCATCGCCTCCACCTGCTCGGCACTCAGCGCCGGCGAAGCCCCCTTCCCACCGACCGGCACCGGCACGGGCGCGGGCACGGGCGCGGCCGCGGCAGCCCGCCGCCCCCGCACCGCGCTCCAGGCGGCCACCACCGCGATGGCGGCGAACAGCGCGAGGAACACCAGCCCCTGCGCTCCGAACGGGCCGCCCTCCTCCAGCGCCCCCGTCCAGCGGGCCCCGAGCGGCGCGGCGAACAGCCGGTGCCCGAGCAGCTCCCCGCCCGAGGAGAACGACCGGTACATCAGGTAGAACACCGGCAGCTGCAGCAGCATGGGCAGGCAGCCGGCCGCCGGCGTCGCCGCACGGAACGCGGCACGGCCCAGCGGGTACAGGGCCAGCCGTACGAGAACGGTGAACAGCACGATCGCGGCAGCGGTCGCGGACTCGGCCAGCACCGGCTCCAGAAGCCGGCCCAGCTCGACGACAAGATCAGTGAAAACGGACACGCGGGCCCTCCGAGGGGTCTCGTCAAACGTCGAAAGAGGTGCATTTCGGCGTGACGACCCGCGAGGGGCGACAACAGCGATCGGTCAGCAGAAGGCAGGAGGCACTGCGCGCCCCTACGCGGCCGTCAGGACCGGACGGCCGGGTGCCCTGGGCCGCGACCGGCCCGAGGCGTCGGGATCGCGCTGCGGCAGGAACGCCGTGCGCTGCTCGCGATCACGGATCGCGGTACGTATTCGGTGCGGCGGCACGGGCCGTACGAGGGACGCGGCCAGCACGGCGGCCCCCACGGCGACGGCGGCGGCCAGCACGACCACCCCGGCGGCCAGCCCCGCGTCCCCGGACACCAGCCCGAGGAACCCGCCGAGCAGCAACAGCGCGACGAGCACCCGCACCACGCGCGAGGACGACAGGACGGAGGAGACGAAGAAGGACCGCGCACGGACGAACCGCTCGAACACCATCCCCACCCCCTCCTCGAAAGTCGAACCCACGCCCGATACTAATGCTCCGCACTGACAACGGTCTTGAGGGCCCCCCACACCACCATCCGGTACCTGGAGCTGTACTCGGGCGTGCACGTGGTCAGCGTGATGTAGGAGCCGGCCACCTCATAGCCGTACCCGGGCTTGACCCCGCTCCGCGGCACCGGAGCGATGACCCCTACGTCCCCCGGGCTCGTCTCCGCCAGCACCTTCCCCACCACGTACACGTACCGCCGCCCCCGCACGTCGACGTACACCTCGTCCCCGTCCCGCAGCCGGTTCAGGTACCGGAACGGCTCCCCGTGCGTGTTCCGGTGCCCGGCGAGCGCGAAGTTCCCCTCCGCACCGGGCTGCGCGGTCCCCGCGTAGTGGCCGGCGTACCCCTTGTCCAGCACGGCCCGCTTGTCCACCCCCTCGGCGACGGGCACGGCGAGCCCGATCCGCGGAATCCGCAACACCGCGTACGCCTCGTCCCGCGCCGGCACCCGGCCCGCCGGAGCCTTCCCCCCGGGTGGCGGCGACGGCGAGGCCGCCCCGCGGCCCTTCCCCGGAGCAGGCGCCACCGGAGGACCGCTGGACCCACCCTCGACAACGACCGGATCCCCACCCCCGTCGCCCGCCGGAGCCCCGGCCCCATCCCCGGAAGGGGACTCGGACGCGACGACGCCCCCGGACCTCCCCCACCCCTCCTCCAACACCTGGACCTGCTCCTGCGCGGCCGCCGCGGCCTGCCGGTTGGTCCACCACACCTGGTGCACGACCAGCAGCGCCACCACCACACCCACCGTGGTGAGCACCTCGCCACCCACCCACCACAGCCGCACCAGACCCGCCCGCCCCACCGGCCGGCCGCCCCTCTGCACCACCACCCGCACGCGATCCCGCACGGCGGGCACCCTAAGACCTCCCCCCTCAACTGACCAGCAGCAGTACGGTGTGAACCATGCGCCCCGACACGCCTGCCGAGCACACCGCCGAAGCCGAGCGTCTGATCCGCACGGCGACCCGCTACCCCGAGGACCAGGAGCCCTTGCTCCTCCAGGCCGCGGCCCACCTCGAACTGGCCGACGCCCGGGAACGCGCGAGCGCCCTCTACGACCAGCTCCTCTCCTCCTCCCCCGCCAACCCCCACCTGATCAAGGCTCTCCAGGCCGCGAACCTGTGGGAGTACGGCCACGAGGCCGAGGCCCGTGCCCTGATCTCCGGCATCCGCGCCGCCGCCCCCACGGACCCGGCACCCTGGGAAGTCATCGCCGAGGCCCTGGAATCCCACGACGAACTCGAGTCCTCCCACGAGTGCTTCACGGAGGCGGCCACCCTCCTCACCTCGGAGGACACCCCCCTCACCCACGCCACCACCGCACTCCTGACGGGCCGCCACCGCGTCCGCAGGCTCCTCGGACTCCCCCACGACGACTGGGACATGGTGGCCGACACCCGCCACACAGGCCCGATCCCGCTGGACGAACTCCACGACCCGAAGCGCATCTGGGCCCTGGGCTCCGAAGACCCTGCCGAACTCCGCGCCGAGATCGCCCGCCTCCGCGCCGAACTCGGCGACCGCCGCGCCGCCCTGTCCCGCCCCTTCCCGGTGGCGATCCTGCACTGGCCGGCCCGCGAACTGTCCGAGCTCCTCACCAGCTACCCCACCCTCGCGACGGAGTACCCCACCCGGGAAGCCCACCTCCAGTCCGTGGAATCCTCCCTCCGCGCCCTGTCAGCCTCCGGCACCACGAACCTCGGCATCGTGACGGGCAGCGTCCCCTCGTACGAAGCCTTCGCGGCCTCGGAGAAAACCTCCCCGGCCTCCCCGGCCCTCCTCCCGGAATACGCCACCACCCTGGCCGCCCGAGGCAAAGCCACCCCCTGGCCCCCCACCCCCACGTCCCCCTGCTGGTGCACCTCAGGCAAGCCCTACGCGGAGTGCCACGGCGAAGACGTGGGAGCTGCGGGCGCATGAGCAAGGGGCGTCTCGCCCTCCAGGGACCGGGCGAGATCTGTACGAACACCGACGCGGGCGAGCACGTACTGCTCGCCCCCGCCGACGACCCGGACGCCCGGGCTGTTTTGGACTGGCTGCGGCCCTTCGATGTCGGCGGCCTGTACACAAGAGCCATCGCCAACTCCATCGACTACGTCCTGGACGGAGCACGGACCGGCCGCTACGACTTGTCGTCTCCTGATGTCCACCCGGGCGAGAGGGCGTCGGTGGGCGCGAAGCTCGAGTACGAAGTGCTGCGGTCGTTCAGTCTGCCGAAGCAGGCGCCGCTGGACACGTGCATCGCGTCGGTGCCCGTTGACATCAAGGCGACCGTGGGTGCGAACTGGGCGATACCGTCAGAGGCTCACTGCCAGCTCTGCATCTGTACGCAGATACAGCTCGGGCGCAGTCGGCACCGGTCTTGGCTGGTCCGGGCCCACCGCTCGTGGCTCTACCGCGGCAAGGGCAACAAGGACGGCAAACGAGGTCTCGCCGTAGACGCCCGGGAACGGTGGAGCATTCCGCTGTACGACTGGACGCCGCTGCCGGTCAACCCCCTGACGCGGCTCACGGCGGAGGAGGCAGCCCGTGTCCTCGCGAAGCGTCCCGGGCAGGAGCACCGTTTCGCCCTGATGTTCCGCTACCTCGAGGGACAGGTCATTTCGCGCAGTGTCATCGCGACGGTCGGCGCTGGGAGGCACGATCCGCTGCGCCGGGCCCGCAACATCAGGAAGCACCTCGCGCGGGACGGTCTTACGCTGCTGTGCGGGAAATGGCGCGACCAGCAGGATCTTGCAGCCGCACACAAGATCACGCTGGGGCCGGAGGACTGGGTCGCACTGCGGCTGGAGGAAGGACAACCCCATGACGGCAGCGGACCAGTGGCAGCCCCCTGAGGGCTCCTGGGCCTCCTCGGCTGCCCGGCGGCGCAACATGCAGGCGATCCGCAGCCGGGACACCAAGCCGGAGTGGGTCATCAGGCGTCTCGTCCACGCACGGGGACTGCGCTACCGGGTCGCCGCCCGGCCGCTTCCCAGGCTCCGGCGGACGGCTGACCTCGTTTTCGGGCCGGCGAAGGTGGCGGTCTTCGTGGACGGCTGCTACTGGCACGGATGCCCCGAGCACTACGTGCCGCCCAAGACCAACGAGGGCTACTGGTCGGAGAAAGTCGCCCGGAACATCGCGAGGGATCGTGACACCGACCGCCAGCTCGAGGAGGCCGGCTGGCTCGTGCTGCGGTTCTGGGAGCACGAGGGATCGGAGGCCTGCGCGGCGGCGATCGCCGCCGCCGTGCAGGAGCGCCGCCGCTAGTTCCCGGCCTGCGCACCCTCCGTGCGCGGCCCTCGCAGTACCTTGGCGATGGCCTCACCGACCACGCGGGCCACGGGCGGCGGGAAGGCGTTGCCGACCTGGCGGTACTGCGCGGTCTTGCCGGGGAGCCTGCCCTCGGACGGGTCTCCCTCGAAGTCCCATTCCGCGGGGAAGCCCTGGATGATCGCGGCCTGGGTGACCGTGAGCATGGGTCCGCCCGCGCGGAAGAGGTCGCGGTCCGCGCTGTCCTTCTTCAGGACGTCCTTCGGCGCGTTGGCTACGCCGAGGGCATTCACTCCGAGCTTCGCCCAGGCCGCCTTGGCCCGGCTCGGCCCGAGGTCAGCTCCGCCGTGCTTCTTGGAGCCTCCGACGAGGGTGGGGGCGATACCGGTGGCGTCCCTGCGCCAGTCCTTCAGCGCCTTGGCGGCCTTCTGACCCAGCGCGCCGCCCTTCGCGATGAACGGCTGGTACCGCTCTTCCATCGTTTCATCGAGGGCCTGGCCCACCGTCGTGACCTTGGCGTTCGGAACGGGCCACTGGAAATCGTCAACGCCCGGGATGTCCGCGCGGATGGCGACGAGGATCGCCCGCGGCCGCAGCTGCGGCACACCGAAATCGCTGGCTTCCAGGACCTCCCAGCCGCATACCTTGTACCCGGCACCGGGCAGCTCGCTGCGGACACCCGTCACGGGATCCACGGCCATTCCGCCCTGCAGGCGCGCCTCGACCCAGTCCCGGTATTCGGTGAACTTGTCGTCCTTGATGCCGCGGACATTCTCGATCATGACCGCCTTGGGCCGGAGCTCATCTACGAGCTGCAGCATCCGCGGGAAAAGGTCACGTTCGTCATCTTTCCCCAGCTGCTTTCCCGCATGCGAGAAAGGCGGGCAGGGAACGCCACCTGCAAGGAGGTCAAGCTCCCCCTCCTTCACGGAGTGGCCGAGGAATTTCACAGCCTTCTCCAGCTGCACTGTCGGCTTGAAGTCATTGACATCGCCCTCGATGATGTCGCAGAAATCCCGCTCGAATTCCCAGCCGTCCCGGTGGGCGATGTTGCGCCGCAGGGTCGCTGCGGCGTACTGGTCGATCTCGACGAGTGCGAGGTGCTTGAAACCCGCCTGGTGGAGGCCGATGGCCTGCCCCCCGGCGCCGGCACAAATCTCAATCGAGGTCAGCGCGTCGTCGCGGGCGCCCATCGAGTCCTCCTGGTGTAGCAGATGCAGACAGGCAAGTGTCGCATCTGCCACCGACACCAGGGGACACCTCGGTCCGCCGGGGTGCGCCAGCCCTCGTCCGGCACACCCGGCCGCGGCTTCTCAGCGGACTCCGGCGACCCGCACGTGCTCCAGGAGGGCGCGCATGTCGGCCTCGTCCATGCCGGCGGTCACCGGCTGCTCGTCCTGGAGGTCGCCCAGCTGCCGCACCGAAGGATCGTCCAGGATGGCCCCCATGAACTCCAGCTTCTCCGCAAGGCGCAGCGCGACCACCTCGTCGATAGTGCCCTCGGACGCGAGCACCGTGACGCGGGTCTCAGTATCCGGGGCCAGCCCGAGACGGTGGATACGGTCCAGGCTCTGCAGGAACCGCCCTGCCATGAAATCCCGGTCCACGTAAACAGCGTCATGGCAGTGGCGGTGCAGGCTGATGCCCTCACCCAGCGTGGCCGGATTGGAGATCAGCACGAGACAGTCCGGGTCGTTGCGGAACCGGCTGATCTGATCTTCCCGGTCCTGCGTGCCACCGTGCACCACGGCGGGCTGGAACTCGCCCAGCAGCCGTTCAAGGCTCGTGATATTACGAACGAAGGTCGACCACACCAGGGTCTTGCGACCCGCTGCCGCATTCCTGGAAACGATCTCCCTCAATTCTCGGTACTTGGGCGGCATCTCATATTGAGGAAGCCGCTGCAGCAGACCGTAGAGCGGCTCGTCCTGCGGAATGTCCAGGGGCGGCACCTGGAAATTGAGGGCCTCGTGCCTGCTGCTTCCCTCTACCAGCAGGGCAGGGCTGGTAGCGGCCATGAGCAGCCGGAGCATCGCCTTGCCCAGGGCGTCGAAGTCCTCCCTCGACAGCTCGGCGCGCGCGGTGAACCGCCCGACGAGGGCGTCGTAGATCTCCCTGTGCAGCCCCTCCAGCGGCACCGTCCGGATGACCGGCTGGAAGGGTGGCAGTCCCAGTTCCTTCTTCGTCGTGCGGGTGAACAGCGGACGGAGTACGGAACTCGCGTGGGCCAGGTCGCCGCCCGCCACCGCTTGTGTCACCACCCGGCGGCCGTGGCCGGGCCAGACGAACGACAGCAGGTTCTCCAGGTCCCGGGCACCGTTGGGAGCCGGGGTGCCTGTGAGGATCAGACGGCGCCGGCTCAGCGGGCCGAGCGCCATGCAGGCGCTCCCGTAGATCCCTTCGGCCCCCAGCTTCATCCGGTGCGCCTCATCGAGGATCACCATCGACGGGGCAGCGCGCAGCCACCCGGCCAGTCCCGTCAGCGAGCGGTCCAGGCGCTCGTAGTTGACGATCAGGAGCTCGGCGTGCGGATCCGGCGTCCTGCCCATGACGGTGGTCAGCGGCGGGTTCCCGAAACACTCCAGGGTCTCGGAGATCCAGGACTCATAGGCCGACTTGGGGCTCACGACGAGCAGCCGCCGGGCCGTCCCGCGTTCCCTCATCGCCGCGTAGACGGCCAGACCGACCCTGGTCTTGCCGGCGCCGGGGACACTGAAGTTCGCGCCGTGCCTCATGGCGAGCAGCCTGGCGATGTCCCGCCGCTGGAAGCCCGTGAGGTCAGCGCGCCAGTCATCACCGAGGAGACCGGGGACCGCGGCGGCCTCCGCTGAACCGGCGCTGCCGGTGCCGTCGGCCTGCGGTGCCTCATCGAGGCAGGCGGCAGCCTGGTCCGCGTCGTCGAAGACATCGCTGACGAGCGCGAGCAGGTCCTCGTCCCACTCGACGGAATCGGGGGCCGGCCACTCCGACAGCACGTGCAGACCCGCGAGGAAGTCATCGAGCGGGACCTCCAGCATGTGAGGGCCGCGCTGTCCGCCGACCGGGAAGGCTGTGGCCACGTGCGTCAGGTCAGCACCGAACGGCTCGGCAGCACGGAGTACGGCCTTCGTCCGGGAGACGTCAAAGGCCAGGTGCAGTGACGGCTCGGTCACTCCTCCTCCTTGCGCTGCACGGCCCCGAGCAGCCACACCACGCCGTCCCCGGGTTCCTCGATGCGCGACGCCTCACGGGCGAGCTTCACGAGACTGGCCCTCAGCGCCAGGATCGCCTCGTCGAGCGTCTCCTCGTCCAGGTTGCGCGAAGCCCGGGCGAGGGTCATGTCCGTTACGCACTGTTCGATGTCCTGGACGGCGTCGTTCAGGCGGTCCGGTGCAGCCTGCTTGCGCTTGCGGACACGGGCGTCCTTGCCCGCCGGCACGAGCGCTTCCTCCACCGCCTCCCTCGCCTGCCGCCACAGCTCGGCCGCCTCGTCGGACTCCTGCTGGCTGACCGCCTCGGGCGCCCGCTCCACGGCCTTCGCCTGCAGCAGTGTGTTCGTGAAGGCCTTCGCGGCCGCCACGTGCGGATTGTCAGCCGGCAGAGACCGGTTGAGGCCCGGAATGACGCGGGCGGCGGCGGGCTGTGCGGGAGCCTGCTTGAGCTGCTCCGGAAGGTGCCGCTGGAGGTACCGGCTGCGGAAGTCCACGTCCGCGAGACGCACGTCCGTCTTCGAGAACTCCAGCACGATCAGTGCGAGCCGGTTCTCCTTCAGCAGGTCAGCCTGCCCGGGATTCTGACGGGCAGCCTTCATGAAGGCACGGTGGAGCTCACGCAGCTTCTCCTGCTGGTCCTCGAAGTCCAGCAGCTTGAGCTGTGCCGACCCCGTCTTGGACCGCGCGACGAGGTCGTTGAGCGTGGACAGCACCCAGCGGTCCTGCTCGGCGGTCTCCGTCCGGATCCGGAAGTCCTTGGCGATATCGGCGAGCGGCCGGCCCGCCGCCGCCTGCTCCTCGATGGTCAGCAGCCGGTTGATGTACGAGTACGGCCGACGGGTGTCGTGGCGCAGCTGCAGCGACAGTTCGACCGCGTTGATGTCGGACCAGGTGCAGGACTCAGGAAGCACTCCGACCCGGACGCTCGGCACACCGAGCTCGCGCAGCGCGGCGACCCGGGTGTTGCCGTTGACGAGGATCCCTTCACGCGTGACGAGACCGGGCTCGTTCTGGCGGTACTCCTTCAGGCTCGCCTTGAGCTCGTCGAAATCCCCGTCCCTCTTGGCCGGGTTCGAGGGGAGGGCCTGGAGCAGGTACCGCAGGTAGTCCTGGCTCTCCGGCGTCCAGGGGTTCTCGGTGAGCAGGCGGTCACGCTCCAGGTCGAAGCTGCGCTGGGCCCGGATCCGGTGCGTGGAGGGGTTGAAGTACAGCCGGTCGACCGGCAGATCGATGACCTGGACCACCAGCGGCTTCGTCCGCCACTCAACCGTCAGTGTTTCCTGGAGGCCGTCGCCCGCGCTGACTTCCTTGAGCCGCTTCTCGACCAGTTCCTCGTTTTCAGCGGCACGGGGCGGCCGGCCGAAGTCCATGCTCACGGTGCGTTCTCCTCTGACTGCATGTCCATGGATGCGTAGTTGCGCGGGAAGAGGCGGGGGCCGCTGCGCCACGCAGCCCCCACTCGTATACCTATTGTCAGACCGGGGGCAGCGACAGAGCCGCGCGGATCTTGTTCCTGGCCTCGGCCGGCAGCGTACGGAAGTCCGCCCACAGGCGTTCCACCTCGGCGAACTCGCGGGCGTCGGCTGCCACCCACTCCGTCAGGGTCTTGCGGTCCAGCCCTCCGAGCCGGCCAACCCGGGCGAGGACGGCCGCCGCGTCCGCCGTCAGACCCTTCCCTCCCACGCGGCAGCGGTTGCACTCGGCGACCTGCTCCACCTCGGTACCGCCGCCCGGCTGGACGACCGGCCGCCGGGCGATGTCGAGCTGGGCGGACACGAACGTGCCCGCATAGGTCTCCCCCGGGGTGATCCCGCACGAGCGACAGTGGTGCCCGTCACGGGCCAGGATCTCGCGGCGACGCGTATCGGTGATCGACGAGGACGGCCGGGTTCCCTTGCCCGGCTCCCACACCGGCTCGCCCTGGGCAACGAAGCGCTGCTCGTGCTGGTTCAGCCCCAGGTCTTCACGGTTGGTGTCGATCCTCCACCCGAAGTCGCGCAAGTCGCGCACCCGGCGGTCGGCCTGGCTCACCCCGGGGAAAGCCTGCTTCACGTCTTCCTTCGTGAAGACGTTCCCCTCCCCCACCACCGTGACGAGCCACAGCGCCGCGCGCTTCATCGTGCCGAACTTCTCATCCGTCCAGGACGGAAGACTCATGCCCATCTCCTTAACTCTGGTCAGGGTTGAACTGTCCGGCTGTCCACACGGGCAGCTGGAGGGGCCCCACCGGCACCTCAGCGAACGCCGTAACTGTCGCTCAACAGCGCTCCGGAAAACCAGTGCTGACGGAATATCGAGGTCAGATGAAAACTCCGGACGGTTTCCCAAAGACCCTTCTGCCGGAAGACTTTGGTGAGATACCGGGGTCGGGGAGGAATGGAGTGGGGATGCCGCGGCGTACTGGAAAATGGAAGGAACTGCCTGGGGGCCTGTCGGCTGCGCACCGGGAGCTGGTTCAGATGCTGCGCAAGCTGCGCGACTGCAGCCACAAGACCCAGGCCGAGATCGCCAGGTCGGGGTTCCTCGTGCCGAGCAGTCTTTCCAACCACCTCAATGGCGGCAGGATCCCCGAAGAGCCCCAGGTCGAAGCCTTCTTCAACGCGATCCTGAAGGACCTCAAAAGCTCCGGCGCGGACCTCGCGGTCCTGCCCTGCTCCCTCGGTGAGCTGCTGGAACTGAGGCGGCTGGCACGCGTCCAGCACTGCGCGTGCGTCCCGCACGACGAGGAATCAAACGCTCCCGGAACTACTGACAGCCCGCCGGCTTTGCCGGTTTCCCGTCCGGCGGCAGATCTCGCAGGGCGCCCCCTCCGCCCTTGGGGGCGCCAGCCCCTGCAGAGAAGGGCGGTTTCGCGTCACGTCCTGCGCAGGGCATCGGCCAGGCCTCAGCTGCCGGTCCCCCTCCCGGAAGGGGACCGGCAGCGCGCGGTCCCTTCCGACGCCGCCGAATGGACTGAGCTGGAAACGCTCCTGTCCTTCCTCACCGACGGCCGTCACCGCGACGCGGGACTGCTGCTGTGGCGTGCAGGACGCACCCTCTCGCCGGCAGAACTCCTCGAAGCGGTGGGCTCCTGCCGGGCCGTCGGGCAGGAGGACGCCGCCGAAGCCGTACTGGCCAGCGTGAGCGAACGCGCGGACAAACAAGCCGTCTTGAACATCGCGGCCGCGTTCCAGCACGCCGGGCGGACCGAGGACGTGGCCTTCCTGCTGGCCGCCGCCCGGGCTAGCTGAACGGGAGCGTGAGCTGCTCGTGGCCGCGGGCTGTGGCCCTGGGTGGGGTGGGGCGGGTGGTGGCCAGGGTGAGGAGGGTGCGGAGGGCTTCGATGACCTCATTCGGGGTGTCGCGGATCATCGACGGGGTCGCGCTGGCCACCAGGATGCCGTGGGCCTCCAGGCGGAGGCGGCGGCGGAGGGTGGCCTGCCAGGCGTCCCGGGTGTAGTGGTACTCCGCCGAGTCGACCTCCAGGGCCACGCCCTCGTCGGGCCAGTAGGCGTCCGGGCTGGCCAGGAAGGTGCCGTCCGGGGTGTAGAGGCGGGCGTTCCACAGCGGGGCCGGGAGGTCGGTGCCGGTGAGGGCGTCGCGGGCCCGGGCCTCGGCCGGCGAGCGGATCCCGGCCAGGAGTTCCCCGGCGGCGGCGCGGATCGCCGGGCGGCCCAGGAGGCGGGCGCTGCGGAGTTCGGCGTGGAGGTCGTGCGGGTGGCACCAGCCGGCCTGCACGACCTGGGCCAGCACCGAGCGGATCCGGTCGGGGTGCGCCTCGGGTCCCGGGCGGGCGGCGAAGTCGGCGGCGGCGCGGACCGGGCGGGCGCTGGGGACGCCCGCGACGGTGATGGTGCGGGGCCAGCGGGAGGTGGTCAGGGGCCGGACCTGCGGGGTGCCGGCGAGCCGGCGCGGAGCGCGGATCAGGACGTCGGCCGGGGCGGGTGGGGTGTCGCGGATGCCGAGGAGGGAGAGGGCGGCGGCGCCGGTGAGGGCGGCGGTCTCGCCGGAGAGCGGGTCGGCTGCCGGTTCGGCGGCGTACAGGACGGCGGCCAGGGCCCGTTGGCGGTGGTCGGGCGGGCCCGTCTGGAGGAGGTAGACGCGGGGCAGCAGGCGTTGCCAGGGCCCGCCGGGGCGGGTGCGGGAGGTGACGGTGCCACCGGGGACCCCGGCGGTGGCGGTGAGCTGGTGGCGGGTGGCGAGGCCGAGCTGGCGGCGGGCCACTTTGGCGGTTCCGGGCGTGATCATGCCGCGGGTATGCCCGCTGCGCACCCGGTCTAGCTCAGGCGGCCCGGGTGGTTCGGGGACAGGAAGACGACGATGCCCGTCTGGGTGCCGGGGAGCGCGGGCACCTCTTGCCAGCCCAGGCGGCGGTACGTGGCCACCGTGTCGGTGGCGAACCGCGAGGTCAGCAGCCAGGCCCGGCGCTGCGGGGCGTCCGCGGTGATCTCCGCGAGCAGGGCCCGGCCGGTGCCGTGGCCGCGCGCGTGGGCCCGTACGGCGAGCTCGTCGATCTCCAGGGCCCCGACGAGCAGCTCTCGTACCCGTTCGGCTCCGAGCTGGGCCGCGACCTGCGGGTACGCGCGGTGCTGCGGGAAGGGGGCCTGCGTCAGCCAGCCGGTGGCGAACCCGTCGACGCCGGCCTCGGACTGCGCGAAGGCCATACGGAACCCCGGGCGCCGGACGTCCGTCTGGAGGCGGGTCAAGAACTGGCGAATGGTTTCTTCGCATTCGTTCCAGGGCGCGGCGGAGAAGACCTCGGCGTAGGTGTCGACCAGTTCGTCCGCGAGGTCCAGGACGGTGCGTCCGTAGGAGATCACTGTGTCGACTCCTGGGGTGATTGGGCTGATTCCTGCTGGAAGACCGAATTTACGCGCAGGAGGTTCCCGCGTCCGGTGATGCGCAGAAGCGGCGTGTGTGCGACAAATCGCCTCCGCGTGGTCCGTGTCGCGGACGGGGGTGGGGCGTTGAGCAACCCGTGAACACGGACAGACTGCTGCGGGCGGCGGGGCGGTGCGCGCTCGCCTTCCTGCTCGTCCTCGGGGTCGTCGCGCTGTTGCCGCGCGCGGTACGGGAGGCGCTGCCGGACGCGGTGGTGGGCGGGGCGGTGCTGGTGCTCGGGGCGGTGGGGGTACGGCGGGCCTCGAGGGGGCCGCGTTAGGTTTGACGGGTGGGTGCGGTGCGGTGCCGGGTGGCCGTGTGCGGGGCGGGGTCGGGCCGGCCATGGCATGGCATGGCATGGCATGGCAGATCAGTTCATGGAAGACACGACGTGTGAGGGAGTTCGAGATGGCTCGGGTACCGAGTTCCGCGGTGGCGGCGGCTGGGCTGGTCGGCGGTTACGCCGTGGCCCGCTGGACCAAGAAGCGGCCGCTGGGCGGTGTCGTGCTCGGCGCCGCCGGGCTCGTTGCCGGGCGTGAGTGGCACAAGCGCGGCGGGGTGCCGGCCGCGGCCGGGCTGGGGGCGCTGTACCTCGCCGGCTTCGCGGGGGCGCATCCGCTGGCGAAGAAGGTCGGGGCGTGGCCGGCGGTCGTCGGCGCGGCCGGTGTCGTCGCCGCGACCGCGTGGGCCGTGGCGGACCGCTCCGCCTGACCGGTCCCTCCGGGGGGGGCCGGCCAATCCCGCCGGGGTTCCGTGCCCCCGGGGTGCCGTGCCCCCGGGGTGCCGTGTCCCCGCGGGGTGCCGTGTCCCCGCGGGGTGCTCTGTCCCCTCGGGCCGGGACCTTGCTCTGGCCGGGGGCGCTCCTCGGGCCGGCGCCCCGCCCCCGGCGCGGGTTCCGGGGGCTGGTGGCCCGCCCCTCGGGCCGGGGCCGCTTCCCTGGCCGGGGTTGTCGAGGGGGCCGCTGCGCGGAGCTGTCCCCTACCCGCCCTTCCACCGTTCCCCGGGCTCCGCCCGGACCCGCGCCTCAAACGCCGGCGAGGCTGGAAGGCCCCGAGCTGCGCCCGGCCCTGGGGACTCGGCCAAGACAAAAACCCCGAGCTGCGCCCGGGCCCCCTGAGCCTGTAAGCCCCCAGGTGCACCCGCCCCCCTGGAGGGCTCCGCCCAAGGCAGAAGGACGCCCAACTCCGCCCGTACCCGCAGGCTCCGCCCAAGGCTGAAGGCCCCGAGCTGCGCCCGTGCCCGCAGGCTCCGCTTGGGGCTGAAGACGCCGAGGTGCGCCCAGGCCCGCAGGGGTCCGCCCGGGCCGATACCCCGAGCTGCGCCCAGGCCCGCTGGCCCCGCCCGGGCTGAAGACCCCGAGGTGCGCCCAGGCCCGCAGGGTTTGCCCGGGCCGATACCCCAAGGTGCGCCCCTGCCCGCAGGGTCTGCCCGGGCCGATACCCCGAGCTGCGCCCAGGCCCGCAGGGTCTGCCCGGGCTGAAGACCCCGAGGTGCGCCCCGGCCCGCAGGCTCCGCCCGGGGCGGAAGGTTCCGAGGGGTGGTTGTACAGCCTGGACCCACCGGTGCGTCAGTGCGCGTCAGGCCGATCCGTCCTCGGGTTCGGGTGGACTGCCGCGGTGGCGCCGGGGTGGACGTCGGCCATCAGGAGGGCCGCCCGCCGGCCCGCCAGTTGTGCACCTCGATGTCGGCGTACCGGTCCGGGGTCAGGATGGCGCGTGCCGTCTCCGGGTCCGGTGCGCGGAGCAGCGCCGCCGTGCCCAGCCAGGTGGTGGCGTCGTCGGACAGCAGCGGCCCGTAGGCGATCAGCTCGTGCCGGTCGGGCGGCACCGCGAGGTCGGCGGCCTGCCCTGCGCCGAGGCCGAGCACCAGATACCGGTTGCCGCCGGTCCGGCCGCCGGGGAAGTCCCACATGGTGCGCCCCAGCGTGTTGTGCCACCGTCGCAGCAGCACGTCCCGGTAGGCGCCGGCCTGGTAGTTCGGCTCGTCAAAGGCGAAAGCGCGGGCAGCGGCGGGATCGGGCAGGTCGACGATGTGCACGCTTCCGGTGGGCGTGTCCCCGTCGTCGGCGAGGGTGGGGCCCCGGGCGATCATCTCCTTCGCGTACCGGTCCATGTAGGACCAATGGTCTTCCAGCAGCTGGTCGCGCAGCGCCAGGGAGCCGAGCCGGTCACGGTGGTAGCAGAGGAACTCCATGCCCACAGGGTCGCTTCAAACAGGTAGCCAGGGCGAGCGGGTTTCCCCGCGATGGCTGCTCGGCCGCGTCAGCCAGAAGCGCCCGTGCCGACTCCGCGCAGCGGAGGGACGGTCGGCGCCGCGCACCGCCCCCCTACCCCCCCAGCACCCGCGACACCGTGTAGATCAGCAGTCCCGCCAGGGCGCCCACCACCGTGCCGTTGATGCGGATGAACTGGAGGTCGCGGCCGATGTGGGCCTCGATCTTGCGGGAGGTGTGTTCGGCGTCCCAGGCCGCCACCGTGTCCGTGATCAGCGACGTGATCTCCCTGCGGTAGGTGGTGACCACGTACACCACCGCGCCCTCGATCCAGCCCTCCACCTTCTCCTGCAGGCGCCCGTCCGTGGCGAGCCGGGCGCCCAGGGACATCAGCGAGGACCGGACCCGCAGCCGCAGCTCGCTCTGCTCGTCCTCCGCCGCCGAGATGATCATCGTGCGGATCGCGGACCACGCCGACGCGATCACGTCCTGGATCTCGTCCCGCGCGAGGACCTCGGACTTCAGCCGCTCCACCCGCGCCCGCGTCTCCGTGTCCGACTGGAGGTCCACCGCGAAGTCGCGCAGGAAGCGGTCCACCGCCCCGCGCGCCGGGTGGCCCGGCATGTCGCGCATCTCCGTGACGAAGCGCAGCAGCTCCTTGTACACCCGGTCGCCGATCTTGCGGTCGACGAAGCGCGGGGTCCAGCCGGGGGCTCCGCCCTGGACGGCGTCCATGACCGAGTCCCCGTGGGTGACCAGCCAGTCGTGGACCTTGGCGCACACGAGGTCGACGGCGCGGTGGTGGCCGCCGTCGGCGACGACCCGCTCCAGGGTCTTGCCGATGCCCGGGGCGATCTCCGCCGCCTCGGCCCGCCGCGTGATGGCCTCGCCCACCACGGCCTGTACGTCGGAGTCCCGCAGCACGGTCAGGGCTCCGCGCAGCGCGGTGGCCAGCTCCGCCGTGACGCGGTCGGCGTGTGCGGGCTCGGCCAGCCAGGCGCCGAGCCGGCCGCCGATGGCGAGGGAGTGCAGCCGTGCGCGTACGACGTCCGCCGACAGGAAGTTCTCGCCGACGAACTCTCCGAGGGAGATCCCCAGCTGGTCCTTCTTGGTGGGGATGATCGCGGTGTGCGGGATGGGCAGGCCCAGCGGCCGCCGGAAGAGGGCGGTCACCGCGAACCAGTCCGCGAGCGCGCCCACCATGCCCGCCTCGGCCGCGGCGGCCACGTATCCGGCCCAGGCGCCGGCGCCCCAGGCGTTCTGCGCGCACTTGGCCAGTACGTAGACGACCGCGACCAGGAGCAGCAGCCCCGTGGCGGTCGCCTTCATCCGGCGGACGCCGTGCCGGCGCTCCTCGTCCGCCGCGTTGAAGACGAACCCTCCCCTTGGCGGGGCCGGAGGGCCGCCCCTCGTACGCTCACCCGTGCTGCTGTTCACGTGCCGCTCCTGCCCTTCCCCCGATGGCCGGTTTTGTCTGCATAGCATCCGACTCCCGGGAGGTCCGGGGAGTTCCCGGCGCGCCGCCGGCAGACCCTAGAGCTCCTTGCGGGGCACACCTCCATCGAGCCCCTTCTGCCCCTTCGGCTGCTTGACCTTGACCGCGACCCCGCCCCAGAGGGCCAGGCCGTTCACGACGACGCGCGGGGCGCCGGGTTCCGGCCGGTTGTCCAGGGACTTGCCCTGGTCGAAGGCGCCCATGATGCCGATGCCGCGTACGTCGACCTCGACGCCCGGCGGGACGGTGATCTCGATGCCGCCCATGACGGCGACGCAGGTGATGACGACCTCGCGCTCCGCGAAGTCCGCCTCCCGCAGGTCGAGCTCACCGCCGCCCCAGATCGCCACGGCGTTGAAGCGGGCGGGCACGGTCCAGCGGCCCTTGCGCTGGAAGCCCGACATGACGGCGACGGCCGTGGCGGAGGTCCCCGTACCGCCGATCCGGTCCGGCCATGCCGAGGAGGGGCCCGGAGCGGAGACGGGTGCGGGGGACGGGGAGGAGCCGGCCGCCGGCAGGTCGCGGGTCAGCGGTTCGAGTTCCGCGTACGTACGGGACGTGTAGGCCGCCTCCAGCCGTTCCTCGAACTCCTCCATGTCGAGCCGGCCCTCGGCGACGGCGTCCCGCAGCCGGTCCACGACGCGCTCGCGGTCGGCGTCCGACGCCCTCAGCGCGGGCGGCTCGGCCGCCGCCGCGCTCTCCGGGGAGGGCTGCCCCGTGGCGGGCTTCTCCAACGACGTCTTCCCCGGCGAGGTCTTCCCCGGCGAGGGCTTCTCCAGCGAGGTCTTCTCCGGCAACGGCTTCTCCGGCCGCTCGTCACTCATGTGGCCCACCCTATGCAGACGCCCGGCGCCCCACCCCGGGGCGAACCCTGATTTCCCCCTACCTCGATCCCCGGCCCCTCACCCCCGCCCCGCGTACATGCGCGCGATCACGTCCTCGATGTCCGGATCCCGTACCGACAGGTCCAGCAGCGGGTACCTGGCCGCCACCGCCGCCACCAGCGGTGCCGCCGACTCCCCCGCCGGGAACGCCAGCCACTGCCGCGGCCCCTCCACCTTCACCACCCGGGCTCCCGCCACCTCCAGCGGCGGGAGCTCCCGTTCCAGGTCGACCACCAGCGTCCGCTCGCTGCCCTCCCCCAGGGCGTGCAGTCCGCCGAGCGCCCCGTCGTACACGAGCCGGCCGTGGTCGATCACCATCACCCGCTCGCACAGCTGCTCGATGTCCTGGAGGTCGTGGGTGGTGAGCAGCACCGTGGTCCCGCGCTCCTCGTTCAACTGCCGCAGGAAGCCGCGTACGTTCGCCTTGCTGACGACGTCCAGCCCGATCGTCGGCTCGTCCAGGTACAGCACCTCCGGGTCGTGCAGCAGCGCCGCCGCGATGTCCCCGCGCATCCGCTGCCCCAGCGACAGCTGCCGCACCGGTACGTCGAGCAGCCCGGCCAGGTCCAGGCGTTCGACGCACCTCTCCAGGTTCTCCGCGTAACGCGCCGCCGGGATCCGGTACATCCGGCGCATCAGCCCGTACGAGTCCTTCAGCGGCAGGTCCCACCACAGCGTCGTGCGCTGCCCGAACACCACCCCGATCCGGTGCGCGAGCCGCATCCGCTCCCGTGCCGGGTCGATGCCGGCGACGCGCAGCCGGCCGCTGCTCGGGGTGAGGATGCCGGTCAGCATCTTGATGGTGGTGGACTTCCCGGCCCCGTTGGGCCCGATGTAGCCGACCACCTCCCCGCGAGCGATCGTGAAGCTGATCCCGTCCACGGCCCTGACCTGCCGTTTCTCCCGGCGCATCAGCCCCACCCGGCGCCGGACGTCGAAGACCTTCTCGACCCGGTCCAAGGAAATCAGCTCGTCGGGCACGCTCGGCATGATCAACTCCCCGTACTCCGGTACGAACGCACACCCGCGCGCCACGCCAGCGACGCGGGCAGGAACACCGCGAAGGCCACCAGCGGGCTCAGGAACGCCACCCACCCCGGCAGCCCCAGCGGATCGGGCCGGCCCAGCACGTACAGCGCGGGCAGCCAGTTGACGAAGGCCAGCGGGACCACGAACGTCGCCCCGCGCAGCAGCTCCTTCGCGAACACCGTCGGCGGGTACTGGAGCATGGTGCAGCCCCCGTACGTGAAGGAGTTCTGCACCTCCGCCGCGTCCCCGGCGACGAACTGGAAGGCCGCTCCGGCCACCAGCACCCCGCCGAAGATCCCCGCCCCGGCCACCACCATGACGGGCACCAGCAGCACCTTCGCCGGGGTCCAGTGCACGTCCAGCACCGACACGGCCCAGCCGAGCACCCCCAGCCCCTGCACGATCCGCCCCAGTCGGCGCAGCGCGAAGCGGTCCGCGGCGACCTGGGCGAGCAGCGGGACGGGGCGTACGAGCATGGTGTCGAGGGAGCCGTCGCGGATCCGGGTGCCCACCCGTTCGGTGTTGCCGAGGAGCAGGTCCGCCAGGCCCAGGGAGGCCGAGCAGGCCCCGTACAGCAGGGCGATCTCGGGCAGGGTGAAGCCGCCCAGGGCGTCCACGTGGGAGAACATGACGGCGATGGCGACGAAGTCGAGGACGGTGATCGCCGCGTTCCCGACGGTGGCCAGCAGGAACGACATCCGGTACGTCATCGTCGAGCGGATCCACATCCCGGCGATCAGCCCGTACCCGCGCAGCCCCTCCCACAGCCGTCCCCGGGGCCCCGCCTCACCCGGCCCCGCCTCACCAGCGCCCGCCTCCCGGGTCACCGCCGCGGTCCCAGCCGCAGCCGCGGCCTCAGCCACCCTGCACCACCACCTTCCGCGTCGCCGCCGACTGGACCAGCCGCCCCGCGCCCAGGAGGGCCAGCGCCCACGCGGCCTGGAACCCGAGCGCCCGTACGGCTCCCCCGGCCCCGGTGTGGGTGCCGAGCAGCACGTCCAGCGGGACCTGGAGCATCGCGGCCCACGGCAGCAGCCGCACCAGCTCGCCGAAGCCGCCCGGGAAGACGGTCAGCGGCAGCAGCATCCCGGAGCAGAAGATGGTCACGACGGTGGCCATCATGTTGACCCCGGACCCCTCCAGCAGCCAGAACGCCGCGAGCCCGAGCAGGTACCGCACCGCGAACCCGACGACCAGTCCGAGGCAGACCGACACCAGGAACAGCAGCCAGCGCAGCGGGTCGGACGGCAGCGCCAGGGTGAAGGCGCACGCCCCGGCCACCAGGGGCAGGACCCCGCGCCCCAGCAGCTGGAAGCCGGCCCGGCCGAGGTCGGCCGCGAGCCACCACGCCTGGAGGTCGGCCGGGCGGTACAGGTCGACGGCGATGTCACCCGTCCGGATGCGTTCCTGGAGCTCCTCCTGGAAGCCGCCGCCGATGAGCGAGCCGGCGGCCAGCAGGGACTGGCTGACCCAGACGAAGGTGAGGGCCTGGGCCTGGTCGTAGCCGCCGAGGTGGGGGCGCTCGTCCCACAGGGCGAGGTACGTGTAGGCGACGATGAAGCCGAAGACGGTGTTGGTGAAGACCCCCGCGGCCGTCGCCGTCCCGTAGGTGGCGTACCGCCGGAACCCGCCGGCCGCGACGGACATGTACAGGCGCACCGCATCCCTCCGTTTCCCCCGTCGTTCCCACGTCGGCCAAAGCGCGCGAGCTTAGTGCGGAGGGGCGAGCCACGCGACCGTTTTACGCCAGTCCATCTGGACACCATGAGGTAAAAATGTGGATATTTCCCACGGTCACGAGGAGCCCTGGAGATGAGCGACCAGTCACCACCCCCCGGCTGGTCCCCTCGCGACCCCGACACCCCGCCCAACGCCCCGCCCCACGCCCCGCCCGGCACCCCGAGGCCGCGCCCCGCCCCGAAGGGCCGCCCCGGACGCCCTCCACGCACCGGCTGGCGCCGCCTCCTGCCCACCTGGCGCATGGTCCTCGGCGCCCTGCTGCTGGCCGCGCTCCTGATCGGCGGCGCGCTCGTCGCCGGCTACCTGCTGGTCGACATCCCACCGGCCAACTCCGCCGCGACCGCCCAGTCCAACGTGTACCTCTACGCCGACGGCTCCCAGCTCGCCCGCGACGGAGAGGTCAACCGCGTCAACGTCCCCCTGTCGCAGGTCCCCCTGGGCGTCCAGGAGGCCGCACTCGCCGCCGAGGACCGGGACTTCTACTCCGAACGGGCGGTGGACCCGAAGGCGATGGTCCGCGCCGCCTGGAACACGGCGACCGGCAAGGGCACCCAGTCCGGTTCGACCATCACCCAGCAGTACGTCAAGAACTACTACCTGGGCCAGGAACAGACGATCAAACGGAAGGTCAAGGAGTTCTTCATCGCGATCAAACTCGGTCGCGAGAAGTCGAAGGACTACATCCTGGAGGGGTACCTGAACACCAGTTACTTCGGCCGCAACGCCTACGGCATCCAGGCCGCCTCCCAGGCCTACTACGGCAAGGACGTCAACAAGCTGACCACCGCCGAGGGCGCCTACCTCGCCACCCTCCTCAACTCCCCCAGCGCCTTCGACGTCGTCTCCCACCCCCAGAGCCGCGACCGCGCCGTCGCCCGCTGGAACTACGTCCTCGACGGCATGGTCAAGAAGAAGTGGATGACGCCCGAGGAGCGCGCCGCCGTCCGGTTCCCCGAGCCCGGCAAGGTCCGCGCGGCCGCCGGCCTCTCCGGACAGCGCGGATACCTCGTCGAAGCCGTCAAGGACTACATCACCGAACACAAGATCCTCGACGACAAGACCCTCGCCGAGGGCGGCTACCGGATCACCACCACCATCGACAAGCGCCGCCAGAACGCCTTCGTCGACGCCGTCCAGAAGCAGCTCGTGGACAAGCTCGACCCCGAGGCACGCCCCGCGGACCGCGTGGTCCGGGCCGGCGGGGCCTCCATCGACCCCGCCACCGGCAAGATCGTCGCCCTCTACGGCGGCATCGACTACACCAAGCAGTACGTGAACAACGCGACCCGGCACGACTACCAGGTCGCCTCCACCTTCAAGCCGTTCGTCTTCGCCTCCGCCGTCCAGAACGACTCCCGCACCCAGGACGGCCGCCGGATCACCCCGAACACCCTCTACAACGGCGACAACAAGCGCCGCGTCGTCGGCACCCGCATCCCCTACGCCCCCGAGAACGAGGGCCAGCAGTCGTACGGGGACATCACCGTCACCACCGCGACCGACCTCTCCGTCAACACGGTCTTCGCCCAGATGGTCGTCGACGTCGGCACCGAGAAGGTCAAGCGCACCGCCATCGACCTCGGCATCCCCGAGGACACCCCCAACTTCGTCGTCGGCCCGGCCATGGCCCTCGGCACCATGCAGGCCAGCGTCGTCGACATGACCCAGGCCTACGCCACCCTCGCCGACCACGGCCGGTACACCCCGTACACCTTCGTGGAGAAGATCTCCAAGGACGGCGACGACGTCCACCTCCCCGACCGCACCCCCCGCCAGGCCGTCCCCCGCGAGGCCGCCGACACCACCACCTCCATGCTGGTCAGCGTCGTCGACAACGGCACCGGTACGGAGGCCCTGGCCGCAGGCCACCCGGCCGCCGGCAAGACCGGAACCGCCGAGCTGGACCGCGCCGCCTGGTTCGCCGCCTACACCCCGGACCTCGTCACGGTCGTATCGGTGATGGGCCAGGACCCGGACACCGGCACCCTCCAGTCCCTGTACGGCGCGCTCGGCGAGGCCCGCATCGGCGGCGGCGGCTACCCGGCCCGGATCTGGGCGGCCTACACGAAGGCGGCCCTGGAGGCCACGGACCCGGAGGACTTCGACCTGGAGCTCCAGCCCGGCGCGGCCCAGCTCCCGCCGCCCCCGCCGGTCCAGCCCACCACCCCGCAGCAGCCCGACGGCAGCCGCCCGCCGTGGCAGCGCCCCGACCGGCCGACCCCGCCGGGCCCGCCCACCCCGCCGGGCCCGCCGAACGGCGGCCAGACCCAGGGCGGGCAGGACAACGGCGGCCAGACGAACGGCGGCCAGACCACCGGCGGCGAAACGAACGGCGGCCAGACGAACGGGGGCCAGACCACCGGAGGCCAGACCAACGAGGGCCAGACCACGGGCGGCGAAACGAACGGCGGCCAAACGACCGGAGGCCAGACGACCGGCGGCCAGACCAACGGGGGCCAGACCAACGGCGGCACCACCCAGGGCCCGGGCCGCCGCCCGCCGTCCCACTTCCTGGAGTAGGCCCGGCGGCGGCCGGGGCGCGCTCAGTGCCCGGAGGTGGCCTTCAGCCCCACCACCGCGACCAGCAGCAGACAGATGAAGAAGATCCGGGCGGCGGTGACGGGCTCCCCCAGCACCGCCATCCCGAGGACGGCCGCCCCGGCCGCGCCGATGCCGACCCACACGCCGTACGCCGTGCCGATGGGCAGGGTCTTGGCCGCGTACGACAGCAGCACCATGCTGGCGACGATCCCGGCACCGGTGAACACGGACGGCCACAGCCGGGTGAAGCCCTCCGTGAACTTCATGCCGATCGACCAGCCGACCTCGAGCAGACCGGCGACGAGAAGAAGAACCCAGGCCATGACAGGCACCTCCGGGACGAGAGCGGAAACGGGGTGCGTCGTCTTTGCGTCCTGCTACCCGGTACGGCGCGTCTCGTCGGGGGTTCCGCTCCACCGTAGCAAAGGGCACGCAAAAGGGCCGGTGACACCGGTCACCGGCCCTTCGACGGTCGTCTCACGGGTCTCTCAGAGGTACAGCCCGGTGGAGTCCTTCGACCCCTCCAGCCGCTCCGCCGCCACGGCGTGCAGGTCCCGCTCGCGCATCAGCACGTACGTCGCCCCGCGCACCTCGACCTCGGCGCGGTCCTCCGGGTCGTACAGCACGCGGTCCCCGGGCTCGACGCTGCGTACGTTCTGCCCGACCGCGACCACCTCGGCCCAGGCGAGCCGCTTGCCCACCGCGGCCGTCGCCGGAATCAGGATGCCGCCGCCCGAGCGCCGCTCGCCCTCGGGCGTGTCGGACTTCACGAGCACGCGGTCGTGGAGCATGCGGATGGGCAGCTTGTCGTGGGTCGTGTTCTCGCTCACGAACCGAACCTACCTGCCGCCCACCACCCTGTAAGCCGGAGGGTGGTCACGGCTTGCGGCGCGAGGAGGCGACGAGCAGCCCCACCACGCCGGCCGCGAAGAGCGCGACCGGCACGATCCGCTCGAGGCGCGGGGCGCCGTCCTCGTGGCGCAGGCCGTCCTTGACGTCGGTGACGAGCCGGTTCACGGCGACGAAGGCGCGGCCGACGGTGTGGTCCACCGCCGAGGCGACCCGGGCCTTCGCGTCCCCGATGATCGTCTGCGGGTGCATGCGCACGCCGATCTCGTCGAGCGTCTCGGCGAGCTGCTCGCGGCGGCGGACGATGTCCGCCTCGATCTGTGCGGGGGTCCTGGCTTCCGGCACCGCGCTGCCTCCGTCGTCGTTTCGTCGTCTGTGGGCTTGATCCGTCATGAACAGTCTGTCAGCTAAGTCAGCTTAGGCTCATGCCGTACGGATCCCCTCCCGAGGAGAGCACTGACATGAGCGAGCGACTCCAGCCGGGCGACATCGCCCCCGCCTTCACCCTGCCCGACGCGGACGGCAACGAGGTCTCGCTGGCCGACCACAAGGGCCGCAAGGTGATCGTGTACTTCTACCCGGCGGCCCTGACGCCGGGCTGCACCAAGCAGGCCTGCGACTTCACGGACAACCTGGACGTCCTGGCCACGGCCGGCTACGACGTCATCGGCGTCTCCCCGGACAAGCCGGAGAAGCTCGCGAAGTTCCGCGAGCAGGAGCACCTGAAGGTCACCCTGGTCGGGGACCCGGAGAAGGAGACCCTGGCGGCGTACGGCGCGTTCGGCGAGAAGAAGCTGTACGGCAAGACGGTCACCGGGGTCATCCGCTCCACGGTGGTCGTGGACGAGGAGGGCAAGGTCGAGCACGCCTTCTACAACGTCAAGGCCACCGGCCACGTTGCGAAGATCATCAAGGACCTGGGCATCTGACCCCGTCCGGCCCCACCACCGCGAAGTCCCGCACCCCAACCGGTGCGGGACTTTCCGCTTATCGCACGTAACCTCCCGTGATGCTGATCGGTTAACCCGTGCGGGTCGCGCGGACGCGGGGCCGGAAACGAGGGTGAGATGCCGACCAGTCCGTACACGAAGGAACGCCTGACGGAAGCGGCGAGCAAGTCGAGAACGCTCTCCGAGGCGCTGGAGAAGCTGGGGGTGGACCCTCGGGGCGGGTCCCGCCGGTACGTTCACGACAGGATGCGCAAGCTCGGCGTCGACGTCTCCCACTTCACGAAGGAGGGGGTGAAGTGGACCGAGGAGGTCCTGACGGAGGCAGTCGCGGCCTCGACGAACATGTGCGGGGTGCTGAGACGCCTGGGGCTGGACGTGGTGGGCGGCCACCACACGCACATCAGCCGCAAGGTGAAGGCCTACGGGATAGACACCTCCCACTTCTCCCCGCCTTCCCCGGCAGGAAGAACCCGTACGCGCCGAACGCCGGAGACGGTCCTGGTCGAGCAACACCGCGACAGCGCCCGACGGATTCCCGGCGAACGCCTCCGGCACGCTCTGGCCACGCTCGGGGTGCCCCTCCGATGCGCACTGTGCGGCAACGAGGGCACCTGGTCGGGACGGCCGCTCCCTCTGGAGGTGGACCACATCGACGGCAACTGGCGTGACAACCGCCGCGAGAACCTGCGCCTCCTCTGTCCGAACTGCCACTCCACCACGGACACCTACCGGGGACGCGCAAAGAGGCGGCGGCCGTGAGCACGCGCAGGTATCACCCGAGGCCCTCAGATGCAGCCTTGCGCGAGGCCGTGGCCGCATCGGTCTCGCTGTCCGGAACCCTGCGCCTGCTCGACCTCCCGGCGAACGGAACGCTCAACCAGCGACTGAAGCGCTGGATCCGTGAGGAGGGACTCTCGACAGCGCACTTCTTGGGGCAGGCCCACCAGCGCGGCAAACCCGGCACCTGCACGCCGCGATCCGCTGACGAGATCCTCGTCAAGCGGGAGGACGGCCGGCGCACGAAAACCGCGCAGCTGCGCCGCGCCTTGCGCGAGGTGGGCGTGCCCGAGCGCTGCGCCGAGTGCGGCGCTCCACCCGAGTGGCTCGGTCTCCCCATGACCTTGGAGGTGGACCACGTCAACGGCGAGCGGAGTGACAACAGACTCGGAAACCTTCGGCTGCTGTGCCCCAACTGCCACGCGATTACGGACACCTGGTGTCGTGGTGGACAGTGACGCAAGTCAGTCGCCCCATCAGGCGGAACCGCCGTAGACTAACCGCAGCCGACTGGGCGAATGTCCGGTTTGGGCGGTCGTGGTGGAATTGGCCTACACGCAACTTTTAGGTAGTTGTGGGAGAAATCCCTTGAGGGTTCGAGTCCCTCCGGCCGCACGCTTCGAAGGCCCCGCACGCAAACCGTGCGGGGCCTTCGTCATGACGGCCCTCAGCCCAGCAGTTCGCGCAGGGCCGGGATCAGGCCGCGGAAGGCCTGGCCGCGGTGGGAGATGGCGTTCTTCTCGTCCGCCGTCAGTTCCGCGCAGGTGCGGGTGTCGCCCAGGGGCTGGAGGATCGGGTCGTAGCCGAAGCCGCCGCCGCCCACCGGGGTGTGGCGCAGGGTGCCCAGGAGGCGGCCCTCGACGACGCGTTCGGTGCCGTCCGGCAGGGCGAGGGCGGCCGCGCAGAAGAAGTGGGCGCCGCGGTGTTCGTCGGAGATGTCGCGCAGCTGGGCCAGCAGGAGGTCCAGGTTGGCGCGGTCGTCGCCGTGGGCGCCGGCCCAGCGGGCGGAGAAGATGCCGGGGGCGCCGTTGAGGACGTCCACGCAGAGGCCGGAGTCGTCCGCGATGGCGGGGTGGCCGGTGGCGCGGGCGAGGGCGTGGGCCTTGAGGAGGGCGTTCTCGGCGAAGGTGACGCCGGTTTCCTTGACGTCCGGGATCTCGGGGTACGCGTCCGCGCCGACCAGCTCGTGCGGCAGGCCGGCGGCGGACAGGATGGCGCGGAGCTCGGTGACTTTGCCCGCGTTGCGGGTCGCGAGGATCAGGCGGGTCATGGTCCCCATTATCCCGGGGTGCAGACCTTGGAGATCTCCGCGGCGGCGTCGGCAATCGGCTTGACGTCGGGGGTGGTGTCGCCGTTGTTGACGGCGGTGCGGACGTTCTTGACGGCCGTGCTCATGGAGTCGACGGCCTTGCCGAGGTCGGCGTTGCCCGTCGTGTCCTTGATCTTCTTGAGGTTGGTGTCGATCTGGTCGAGCGCGTTCTGGGTGTCCTGGATGCTGTTGCCCGCGTTGGAGACGGCCTGCTGGAGGTCGTTCACGCTGTCCGCGATGGCGACGGCGGTGTTGGCGCAGTCCATGGCGGTGGAGATGGCGTCGCAGGCGGTGAGTGCCGGGACGGTGAGGGCCGCGGCCAGGGCGACGGCGGCTATGCGGAGTTTCGGCTTGCTCTGCTTCATGGATCGGTCCCCCCGGGACGGGCTGGATGCGTGGACGGGCGCACGGTCGTGAGACCGGGCGCCCGTACCTGGTGAGACGCTCGTCCGCCTCGGGCGGTTGCCCGGGGGCTAGAGGGCCTGGAGGTTCAGGGCGCCGAGCTGGAGGGCCTCCAGGTCGGCGCAGCCGCCGGCGGCGAGGTCGAGGAGGGCGTTGAGTTCCTTGCGGTCGAAGGGCTCGCCCTCGGCGGTGCCCTGGACCTCGACGAAGCGGCCGTCGCCGGTGCAGACGACGTTCATGTCGGTCTCGGCGCGGACGTCCTCCTCGTAGCAGAGGTCGAGGAGGGGGACGCCGTCGACGATGCCGACGGAGACGGCGGCGACGGTGCCGGTCAGCGGCTTGCGGCCGGCCTTGATGAGCTTCTTGCCCTGGCCCCAGGCGATGGCGTCGGCGAGGGCGACGTAGGCGCCGGTGATGGCGGCGGTGCGGGTGCCGCCGTCGGCCTGGAGGACGTCGCAGTCCAGGACGATGGTGTTCTCGCCGAGGGCCTTGTAGTCGATGACGGCGCGCAGCGAGCGGCCGATGAGGCGGGAGATCTCGTGGGTGCGGCCGCCGATCTTGCCGCGGACGGATTCGCGGTCGCCGCGGGTGTTGGTGGAGCGGGGCAGCATCGAGTACTCGGAGGTGACCCAGCCTTCGCCGCTGCCCTTGCGCCAGCGCGGGACGCCTTCGGTGAAGGAGGCGGTGCAGAAGACCTTGGTGTCTCCGAAGGAGATGAGGACGGAGCCCTCGGCGTGCTTGCTCCATCCGCGTTCGATGGTGACCGGGCGGAGCTGTTCGGGCGTGCGGCCGTCGATGCGAGACATGGCTGTGAGCCTAGTCGGTGCGGGGGTACGCGTGGACCCCGTCCGGTGTGGCCGGGACGGGGTCCGCGTACTGCCTCTGGTGGTGTGTGCCGAGCCGGGGGCTCAGCTCACATCATGTCTTCGATCTCGCCGGCGATCGGGTCGGCGTCGGTGCCGATGACGACCTGGATGGCGGTGCCCATCTTGACGACGCCGTGGGCGCCGGCGGCCTTGAGGGCGGCTTCGTCGACGAGGGAGGGGTCGGCGACCTCGGTGCGCAGGCGGGTGATGCAGCCCTCGACCTCTTCGATGTTGTCGATGCCGCCGAGCCCGGCGACGATCTTCTCAGCCTTGGTGGCCATGTGTTTCTCCCTGAGTGTTTCGAAGGACGAGTCCTGGCGGCCGCGGCCGGCCGGCTACCCGCTGCGTCCTCTTCGTCACGTTAGCTCACGTTGCTCACGGTTGGCCTATCTGCGCGAGCGCGAGCCGGACGCCTGTCGAAGGATGACGATCAGCAGCAGCCTGCCCGCAACTGGTCTACACCAGTGTGCCGCACGTACTGCGACCGCCAAAACGGGCCGGGTCAGGGAGGAAGCGGATGAGCGCGAGCAGCGCAGCGGAGGTGCCGCGCAGGCAGTGGTGGAACGGCCTGTTCCAGGGGTTGCAGAAGATGGGGCGGAGTCTGCAGCTGCCGATCGCGGTGCTGCCGGCGGCGGGCATCCTGAACCGGCTGGGGCAGCCGGACGTGTTCGGCGTGGAGGGTCTGGACTGGTCGGCCGTCGCGAGGGTGATGGCGGGGGCGGGCGGGGCGCTGCTGGACGCGGACCTGGGGCTGCCGCTGCTGTTCTGCGTGGGTGTCGCGATCGGCATGGCGAAGAAGGCGGACGGGTCGACGGCGCTGGCGGCGGTGGCGGGGTTCCTGGTCTACCGGGGGGTGCTGCACGCGTTCCCGAAGCCGTGCCCGGCGGGGACGAAGGACGTGGGGGGCGGCTGTCTGACGCCGACCGACACGTTCGCGGGGTACGCGTACCAGAACCCGGGGGTGTTCGGCGGGATCGTGATGGGGCTGCTGGCGGCGTGGTTCTGGCAGCGGTACCACCGGGTGAGGCTGGTGGACTGGCTGGGCTTCTTCAACGGGCGGCGGCTGGTGCCGATCATCATGTCGTTCGTGGCGATCGGTTTCGCGGTGCTGTGCCTGTGGATCTGGCCGCCGGTGGGTGACGCGCTGGAGAGCTTCTCGGACTGGCTGGTGGGGCTGGGCGCCTGGGGTGCGGGCATCTTCGGTGTGGCGAACCGGGCGCTGCTGGTGATCGGTCTGCACCAGTTCCTGAACGTGCCGGTGTGGTTCCAGTTCGGCAGTTACACGAAGCCGGACGGGGTGACGGTGCACGGTGACATCAACATGTTCCTGGCGGGCGACCCGAACGCGGGTCTGTTCCTGTCGGGCTTCTTCCCGATCATGATGTTCGCCCTGCCGGCGGCGGCGCTGGCGATCACGCACTGCGCGAAGCCGCAGCGGCGCAAGGAGGTGGGCGGGCTGATGCTGTCGGTCGGGCTGACCTCGTTCGTCACGGGGATCACGGAGCCGTTGGAGTACTCGTTCCTGTTCGTGGCGCCGGCGCTGTACGTGGTGCACGCGGTGCTGACGGGGGTGTCGATGGCGGTGACGTGGGCGCTGGGGGTGCACGACGGGTTCAGCTTCTCGGCCGGTCTGATCGACTACGTCATCAACTGGGGGCTGGCGACGAAGCCGTGGATGATCATCCCGATCGGGCTGGGTTTCGCGGTGGTCTACTACGCGGTGTTCCGCTTCGCGATCACGCGGTGGAACATCCCGACGCCGGGGCGGGAGTCGGACGAGGAGATCGCGGCGATGGAGGCGGAGAACACCAAGGCGTAGCCCTCGTTGTGACACAAGGCCAGGGCCTTCGGATCCGATGATCCGGAGGCCCTTCTTCCTGTGGCGCAGGCCACACAAAATCGAAGGTTCCTTATCTAACCCCGACCGTGCTACAACTGGTCTACACCACCCAATGGTGTAGACCATGCAGCTGCCGAGCAGCCATTGGTCCCCCACTTCCGAGACGCCGCCACCCCCATTTTCCATGTCCCCAGGCAGCGCCTTGTCCACTGGAGGAACCCATGTCCACAGCGACCGCTGCGGAGAAGAAGAAGGGCGCTGGCGTGATGGCCGTCATGCAGCGCATCGGCCGGAGCCTCATGCTCCCCGTCGCGGTGCTGCCCGCCGCCGCACTCCTGGTTCGTCTCGGCGACAAGGACATGCTGGGTTCGGCCTCGATGCCGGAGTTCATCACCAAGATCGCCGGCTACATGGCTGCGGGCGGCGGCGCGATCCTGGACAACATGGCGCTGCTGTTCGCCGTGGGTATCGCGATCGGCTACGCGAAGAAGTCGGACGGCTCGACCGCCCTGGCGGCCGTCACGGGCTACCTCGTCTTCAAGAACGTGCTCGCCACGTTCACCGACTCCAACCTCCCGAAGATCGCCAAGGTGGTCGACGGCAAGGTGGCCATGGTCGAGGCCCCGGTGGACGCCAAGGTCCTCGGCGGCGTCGTGATGGGGCTCGTCGTCGCCCTGATCTACCAGAAGTTCTACCGGACCAGGCTTCCCGAGTGGGCGGGCTTCTTCGGCGGCCGCCGCCTCGTCCCGATCCTCTCGGCCTTCGCCGGCCTGCTGATCGGCATCGTCTTCGGTCTCATCTGGCCGGTCCTCGGCACCGGTCTGCACAGCTTCGGTGAATGGCTGGTCGGCTCGGGCGCCGTCGGCGCGGGCATCTTCGGTGTTGCCAACCGCGGTCTGATCGCGGTTGGCATGCACCACCTGCTCAACTCCTTCCCGTGGTTCCAGGCGGGCGAGTACAACGGCAAGAGCGGTGACATCGCCCGCTTCCTCGCCGGCGACCCCAGCGCCGGACAGTTCATGACCGGCTTCTTCCCGATCATGATGTTCGCCCTGCCGGCCGCGTGCCTCGCGATCGTTCACTGCGCCCGCCCCGAGCGCCGCAAGGTTGTCGGCGGCATGATGTTCTCCCTCGCCCTGACCTCGTTCGTCACCGGTGTGACCGAGCCCATCGAGTTCACCTTCATGTTCATCGCGCCGGTCCTCTACGCCGTCCACGCGGTTCTCACCGGTGTCTCCATGGCGCTGACCTGGGCGCTGGGCATGAAGGACGGCTTCGGCTTCTCCGCCGGCGCCATCGACTACCTGCTGAACCTCGGCAAGGCCACCAACCCGGCCGGCCTGGCACTGGTCGGCCTCTGCTTCGCGGCGCTCTACTACGCGATCTTCCGCTTCGCGATCACCAAGTGGAACATCCCCACCCCGGGCCGGGAGTCCGACGAGGAACTGGCTGAGCTGCAGAAGGCCGAGGCGAAGTAGCAGCACCTCGGTACCGGCAAATACCGCGCGGCGTGCACACCGGCCAGTGTGCACGCCGCGCGGCACATTCACGCCGACCCCCTCTGTGGGGAACTCGTATGAATCTCGGCGAAGTGCTGGAGCATCTGGCACTCTCCGAACCGTCGCCACTCGCCTCCGACGCGTCCCTGGTGACGGCCTTGAGCCCGGACCTCGCGCGGGTTGCGGTCCCGTTCACCTCCTGGGCCGGCCTCCACGAGGCCTACGGATCCTTCAGGGCCCGGACCATCACCGCCGTCGTCGTCGCGCGCGACGAAGAGCACCGAATCGGTTCCTGTCTGCGCTCCTTGACCGCCGACGCCGATCGTCTGCTGCTCGTGGACACGGGTTCCACCGACCGTACGGTGGCCCGGGCGCGCGAGGCTCTCCCCGCCGTCGAGGTCGTCGACGACCCGTGGCAGGACGACTTCGCCTACCACCGCAATCGGGCACTGGAGCGGACCGGGGAGGGCTGGGTCTTCTTCGTCGACGCGGACGAGACGATCGCCACCCCGCAAGGAGGAGACCTGCGACGCGCCCTGCGTGTCCTGGACTACCTCGTACCGAGCGCGGATTTCGTCGCCTCCCCCACCATCGTGGACGCCGACGGCCGGGTCTACACCGACAACCACCGCGTTCTGAGAGCCGGCACCCCCTTCGCCTTCCGGGGCCGTGTTCACGAGCGCCCCTATGACTCCAAGGGCATGACCCCACCCCGGGCCTACCTGGGTGTTCGACTCGATCACACGGGGTACACGGCCGAGGAAATGGCTCGCAAGGACAAGAGGAACCGCAACGGGCGCCTCCTCGAACTGTGCCGGGCGGCTGAACCCGACAACCCCAAGTGGCTGTACTACCTGGTGCGCGACACCAAGGATCTCGACAGCCTCCCGGTGGATGAGCTGAGGCGCCTCTACCAGGAGCTGGCGTCGGTCAAGGACAGGGCCCACGGCGCCGACGACTACGCATTCGAACGCATGACGGACACCTCAGCCCTTCTCTGCGAGCTGGCACTGCGCTTCGGTGGCGCCGAAGAGGTACAGACACAGGCGGCCCTGCTCAACGCGGCGGGCCGGAGGGCCGAGGCGACGTTCTACACGAGCGTTATGGGTGCCAGCCGATTGCTGGGACGGCTGGCCACTCTGGTCGACGACATCGATGGTGTGCGGCCCTTCGAGACGCCTGACAATCGCCACGTGATGGGGCGGTTGTACGAGCTCCAGGCGACCTTGGCACTGGCCAGCGGGCAATACGACCGCGTCGTCACGGCACACCGGGCCGCGAGCGAGAGAGGCGCGGGCCAGGGGTTCACTCCGGACCTGGAGCAACTGCGTCGGCTCCTCGGCAGCATCCCGGCCGAGGCGCCGACGACGGGTGGTGATCAGACCTCGTAGACGGCGCCCGCGTGCGCCAGGTCGACGCGGCCGTCGAAGACCGCGCGGGCGTCCGCCAGGTTCCGCGCGGCGTCCGTCCACGGCGGGATGTGCGTCAGCACGAGCCGGCCCACGCGGCCGTCGCGGGCGTACTCGCCGGCCTCGCGGCCGTTGAGGTGGAGGTCCGGGATGTCCTCCTTGCCGTGCGTGAAGGAGGCCTCGCACAGGAACAGGTCCGCGCCCTGGGCCAGCATCCCCAACTCGGGGCAGACCCCGGTGTCGCCCGAGTACGCCAGCACGCGGCCGCCGTGCTCGACGCGGATGCCGTACGACTCGACGGGGTGGCAGACCTTCTCCGTGCGGACGGTGAACGGGCCGATCTCGAAGACGGCCGGCTTCAGGGTCCGGAAGTCGAAGACCTCGCTCATCGAACGCTCGTCCGGGACGTCCTCGTACGCCGTGGTCAGGCGCTGCTCGGTGCCCTCGGGGCCGTAGACGGGGATGGTGCCGCAGCGGCCGCCCTCGTGCCGGTAGTAGCGGGCCACGAAGTACGCGCACATGTCGATGCAGTGGTCGGCGTGCAGGTGGCTCAGGAAGATCGCGTCGAGGTCGTAGAGACCGCAGTGGCGCTGGAGCGCGCCGAGGGAGCCGTTGCCCATGTCGAGGAGCAGCCGGAAGCCGTCGGCCTCGACGAGATAGCTCGAACATGCCGAATCCGCGGCCGGGAAGGACCCCGAACAGCCGACGACGGTGAGCTTCATGGAGCGTGAACCTCCGGGGACGGTCCGTGGACGGAATGCGGGCCGTGCGTGGGTCGAGCGTAAGGCGCGAAACCTCCGGTCGCTCCTCCGCGGCGGGCCGTTGTGGGGGGAATCACCTGTGGTGTCACCCGGCAGAGCGATGGGGGGCACGGGCGTTGCCGTGCCGGGGGCGGCGTGCGCGGCTACGGTCGGAATATGGACACGTCGTGGTGGCCCGCCGTGGTGGCGGCGGTCGCCGTGGCGGTGGTGGTGCTGCTCCCCCGGCGGGCCACGGCGCGGGCGGTGGCGCCCCCGCCCCACGGCCCGGCGCCGGCGCCGCGGGTGCGGCCGGGTGAGCTGTGGCGGCTCGCGGACGGCCGGACCTGCCTGGTACTGGCCGTGCGGGCGCACCGGGAACGGGTGCGGGTGGCCTGGATCACCGGGAAGTACGACGACCGGCGGGCCGGGGTGATCCCGGTGCCGCCGGGGATGGCCGGGTGGCACGGGCGGGGCGGCTTCCTGGAGGCGGACCGGCCCGAGGAGGTGTCGCTGTGGGAGTTCCGCACGCCGGTCGGGACACTGGACCCGGTGTTGTGGGACGAGGCCAAGGGGCTGGGAGGCGGTGCGCGGTGATCCGGCTGCGGCGCGTCTACGATCCCCCCGAGCCGGGGGCGGACGGCGTGAGGGTGCTCGTGGACCGGCTGTGGCCGCGCGGGCTGTCGAAGGAGGCGGCCGCGGTGGACCGGTGGCCGCGGGCGGTGACGCCGTCGGCGGAGCTGCGGAAGTGGTTCCACGCGGGCGGCACGCCGCAGGAGTTCCGGGCGCGGTACGAGGCGGAGCTGGCCGTTCCCGGGGCGGTGGAGTGCCTGGAGCGGCTGCGGGAGCTGGCGGCGGCGGGCCCGCTGACCCTGGTGACGGCGGTCAGGGACCCGGACCACAGCCACGCGGCGGTGCTCGCGGAACTGCTGGAGCCGCGCGCGTGAGCGCGCCCCGCCCGCCGCGGGGTGCGGCGGGCGGGGCGGGGGCGATACCGGAGCGGCGCCGGGGCCGGGGCCACGGCGATGCCGGGGCAGGGCCGGTGCCGGGGCCACGGCGGTGCCGGAGCGGTGCCGGGCCGCGGCGGCCGCGGGTCAGATGTGGCGGACTGGTTCGCGGTCCGTGCACAGGGCCCAGATGATGAACACCCCGAGGGCGATGGCGATCAGCGACCACAGGGGCTGGTACGGCAGCCACAGGAAGTGCAGGATCACCGAGATCGAGGCCAGGACGACGCCGGCGACCCGGCCCCAGTGGGCGCCCTTGAGGATCGCGACGCCGACGGCGAAGACGATGATGCCGAGGATGAGGTGGATCCAGCCCCAGGCCGTGAGGTCGAACTTGAAGGTGTAGTCGCCGACCGGCAGGTACACCTCGTCGTTGGCGAGGGCGGCGATGCCCTCGAAGACGCTGAACACGCCACTGACGGTCATCAGGACGCCGGCGAAGGCCGAACCGCCGGTGGCCCAGGCGTTGGGGGAGGTACTGCCCGGGGTGGTGGTCATGTCGCCACCTTCCTGCTGCGGGGAACCGGTCGTAGCAAGCCTGCGCGCGCGGGGCGGGGCTCGCGACCCCGAGGGGGCCGAACGGGTGAACGGCAGGCACCGGCCGCGGGCCCGGACGCCGGAACGCCGCCGGCCCCGCGTGCTGCGCGGGGCCGGCGGCGTTCCGGAGGGTGCCGTGCGTACGCTCAGGCCCAGAGCTGGCCCTGGAGGACCTCGATGGCCTCTTCGGTGGTCGCCGCCGTGTAGACGCCGGTCGACAGGTACTTCCAGCCGCCGTCGGCCACGACGAAGACGATGTCGGCGGACTCCCCGGCGGCGACCGCCTTGCGGCCCACGCCGATCGCCGCGTGCAGCGCGGCCCCGGTGGAGACGCCCGCGAAGATGCCCTCCTGCCGGAGCAGTTCACGGGTGCGGGTCACCGCGTCGGCCGAGCCCACCGAGTAGCGGGTGGTGAGCACCGAGGCGTCGTACAGCTCGGGGACGAAGCCCTCGTCGAGGTTGCGCAGGCCGTAGACGAGGTCGTCGTAGCGCGGCTCGGCGGCGACGATCTTCACGCCGGGCACGTGCTCGCGGAGGTAGCGGCCGACGCCCATGAGGGTGCCGGTGGTGCCCAGGCCCGCCACGAAGTGGGTGACGGAGGGGAGGTCGGCGAGGATCTCCGGGCCGGTGGTGGCGTAGTGGGCGCCCGCGTTGTCCGGGTTGCCGTACTGGTAGAGCATCACCCAGGAGGGGTTCTGCTCGGCCAGCTCCTTCGCCACCCGCACGGCGGTGTTCGAACCGCCCGCGGCCGGCGACGGGATGATCTCGGCTCCCCACATCGCGAGAAGGTCGCGCCGCTCCTGCGAGGTGTTCTCCGGCATCACGCACACGATCCGGTAGCCCTTGAGCTTCGCGGCCATGGCGAGCGAGATGCCCGTGTTGCCGGAAGTGGGCTCCAGGATGGTGCAGCCGGGGTACAGGCGGCCGTCCTTCTCCGCCTGCTCGACCATGTGGAGCGCGGGGCGGTCCTTGATCGAGCCGGTCGGGTTGCGGTCCTCCAGCTTGGCCCAGATCCGGACGTCCTCGGAGGGGGACAGCCGGGGCAGGCGCACGAGCGGGGTGTTGCCGACCGCCGCGAGGGGGGAGTCGTAGCGCATTACTTCGAGCCGCCGGCCACGGCCGGGAGGATGGTGACGCTGTCGCCGTCCTTGAGGGCGGTGGAGATGCCGTCGATGAAGCGGACGTCCTCGTCGTTGAGGTAGACGTTCACGAAGCGGCGCAGCTTGCCGTCCTCGACGATGCGCGCCTCGATGCCCTGGTGGCGGGTGTCCAGGTCCGCGAACAGCTCGGAGAGGGTGGCGCCCTCGCCGTTCACGGCCTTCTCGCCGTCGGTGTAGGTGCGGAGGATGGTCGGGATGCGGACCTCGATGGCCATGGCGGGCTCCAGTGTCGTGAAGGGGGCGAAGAAGTGTGCGGGCGCGCGTTGGTGCGGCCCCCGCGCGGAAGGGGCCCGGTGCTCAGACGGCAGGACAGATGGCGCTGGCGAGGCGGCACAGGTCGACGTGCAGCCGCGCCACGAGCAGCAGCCTGCCGGGCGTCTCGATGCTCACGTCGTGGGAAACCATGCGGTCATGTTAACGATTCCCGGTCCGGTGTTTGGAGTGTGATCCCGCATCGTGGACGCAGTCGGCTCACATACTGGTCAGTAGGCGGCGACGACCTGCACTTCTTCCTCCGTGATCACGCCGTCGACGATCCGGTAGGAGCGGAACTGGAACTCGCCGAGGCCGTCCTGGTCGGCCGTCGAGACGAGGACGTAGTGCGCGCCGGGCTCGTTCGCGTACGTGACGTCGGTGCGCGAGGGGTAGGCCTCGGTGGCGGTGTGCGAGTGGTAGACGATCACCGGCTCCTCGTCCCGGTCGTCGAGCTCGCGGTAGAGCTTGAGCAGATCCTTCGAGTCGAACTCGTAGAACGTGGGCGACCGGGCCGCGTTGAGCATCGGGATGAACCGCTCGGGGCGGCCGGTGCCGGCGGGGCCGGCCACGACGCCGCACGCCTCGTCCGGGTGGTCCTTGCGGGCGTGCTCGACGATCTGGTCGTACAGGGCCTGGGTGAGGGTCAGCATGAGCCACAGGATAAACAGACGGGCCCTCCCGTACCGAGGAGTGGTACGGGAGGGCCCGAATGGTGGACACATCCCCCTGGGGCAGGGCCCGGGGGCGCGTTCCCGGCCGCGGCAGGCGGCCGGGAACCGCGTTCAGCCGGTCAGCGGGTGACCTTGTTGAAGGCGGCGCCCTGCGGGTTGCGGGCCTTGAGGACGAGGTAGGAGACGCCCAGGATCAGACCCCACAGCGGGGCGCAGTACAGCGAGACGCGGGAGTCCTTGTCGACGCCCATCATCACGATGACCATGCCGATGAAGAGCAGGGCGAACCAGCTGGACCACGGGGCGCCGGGGGCGCGGAAGGCGGACTTCGGCAGCTCGCCGCGGTCGGCCTTGGCGCGGTAGCGGATCTGGCAGACCAGGATCATGACCCAGGCCCACATGCCGGAGATGGTGGCGAAGGAGACGACGTAGTCGAAGGCCTTGCCCGGGGCGACGTAGTTGATCCAGACGCCGACCAGCATCAGCGCGGCGGAGAAGGTGGTGCCGGCGAGCGGGGTGCCGTTCTTGGTGAGCTTGGTGAAGAACTTGGGGCCCTGGCCGTTGAGGGCGAGGTCGCGCAGCATGCGGCCGGTGGAGTACATGCCCGAGTTGCAGGAGGACAGGGCGGCGGTCAGCACGACGAAGTTGACGATCGCGGCGCCGATGCCGAGGCCCATCTTCTCGAAGGCGAGGACGAAGGGGCTCTCGCCGGCCTTGAAGTTGGACCACGGGATGACCGACATGATCATGATGAGCGCGCCGACGTAGAAGACGGCGATGCGCCACGGCACGGTGTTGATGGCCTTGGGCAGGGTCTTCGCGGGGTCCTTGGACTCGCCGGCGGTGACGCCGACCAGCTCGACCGCGAGGAAGGCGAACATCACGATCTGCAGGGTCATCAGCGTCTCGCCGATGCCGTTGGGGAAGAAGCCGCGGTCGTTCCACAGGTTGGAGACGGAGGCGGTCGCGGCCGCGTCGGAGAAGCCGACGGTGAGGATGCCGGCGCAGATCAGGATCATGCCGACGATGGCGGTGACCTTGACCATGGAGAACCAGAACTCCAGCTCGCCGAAGAGCTTCACGGAGATCAGGTTGGCCGCGTAGAGGATCACGGTGAAGATCAGCGCGTACGCCCACTGCGGGAAGCTGTCGTTCGTCCAGTACGACATGTACTTCGCGGCGGCGGTGACCTCGGTGATGCCGGTGACCACCCAGAACAGCCAGTAGGTCCACCCGGTCGCGTAGCCCCAGAACGGGCCCAGGAACTCGCGGGCGTAGTCCGAGAAGGAACCGGAGACGGGCCGGTACATGAGCAGTTCGCCCAGGGCCCGCATGATGAAGAAGATGACCAGTCCGGCGATGGCGTAGGCCAGGATCAGACTGGGTCCGGCCTTGGAGATCGCCTTGCCGGCGCCCAGGAAGAGGCCGGTGCCGATGGCTCCGCCGATCGCGATCATCTGGATCTGGCGGGCTCCGAGCGCCCGGTGGTAACCCTCCCCGTCGCCTTCGCCCTGACCGCCCTCGCCGGGCGTCCTGTCGTTCTGCTCGACCTGCACAGAGGTCATGTCTTGGTGCGCCTTTCTCCACGCCGACCCGCGCCTCGAACGGCTGCGGATCGGGTACCTCGATCCCCCCGGATACGGATGGAGTTGCACGCCGGCGGTCAGCCGGTTCCAGCGGGCCGGGGGACATGGGTGGCGTCCCGTCGGCGGTCGTGAAGATCTATCACGTGGTCGCGGGCGGGAGAAGGGCGCAAAAGCGGCACAGGGCACGGCGATATCAGGACACGGCGCCACAAAAGGATCAGACCACCGCATGACGGTGATCTGATCGTTATCCGGATTTGAGCGTCCGCTGAGCGAACACACACGGGGACGTGACGTTCGTGGGGCGGACGGGCCCGCCCCGGCCGCCTCAGAGGGTCTCGATGAGCGTCTCCTGGAGGCCGCCGAGCCAGAGGTACGCCATCACCATCGGCTTGCGCGGGTCGTCGTCCGGGAGCCGGAACAGCACCGCGCTCTCGTCGTCCTCGGTGATGTCGAGCCGGGCCGCGATGGTCAGCCGCAGGTCGTTGAGCGCGCCGAGCCAGCGCAGCGGCAGCTCGCCGGTCAGCTCCAGCACCGCCGCGTCCTCGCCGGGCGGGGTGAGGGAGTCGAGACTGCGTACGACGGCCAGCGCGTCCTCCCGCTTGCGGGAGCGCAGGTCGTTCTCGGTGAAGCGGCGGAACTCCGCCGAGCGGGCCCGCAGCTCCTCGGGGTCCTCCCCGCCGCCGGGGCCGTCGGGGCCCCCGTAGGCGTCCGGGAAGAGCCGGGCGAGCGCCGGGTCGGCCGGGGGCTCGGTGGGGCCGTCGGAGGCGAAGAGCACGGCCAGCGGGTCGGCGTCCGCGGCGGGCTCCGGCTCGCCGGGGCCGATCAGCTCCAGCAGCTGCACGGCCAGCGAGCGCAGGATGGAGATCTCGATCTCGTCCAGGGCCACCGCGGCCCCGCCGCCCTCCAGCGGCTCGAACACGCCGCCCATCAGTTGCGGTCCTGCGAGAGGGTCGCCCAGAGCCCGTAGCCGTGCATGGCCTGCACGTCGCGCTCCATCTCCTCGCGGGTGCCGCTGGAGACGACCGCCCTGCCCTTGTTGTGGACGTCGAGCATCAGCCTGGTCGCCTTGTCCTTGGGGTATCCGAAGTACGCCTGGAACACGTACGTCACGTAGCTCATGAGGTTGACCGGGTCGTTGTGCACCAGGGTCACCCACGGGACGTCCGGTTCGGGGACCGCGAAGGTCTCCTCGGCCGATTCGGTGCGTTCGATCTCAATAGGAGCAACACTCACTTGTCCCATGCTGCCACTGTGACGGGCCGGTCGCACAAACGGGCCCCCACATCTCGTCACTTTGACGAGATGTGCGCTAGCATCCGTGGCATGAACCCTGCGGACCTGGGCCTGCCGGTGGACGTGCCGTCGACAGCGCTCTTCACGGATCACTACGAGCTGACGATGCTGCAGGCCGCCCTGGCGAACGGCACCGCCGAACGCCGCTCGGTCTTCGAGGTCTTCACCCGGCGGCTGCCCGAGGGGCGGCGCTACGGGGTGGTGGCCGGTACCGGGCGCGTCCTGGACGCCGTGGAGAACTTCCGCTTCGACGGCGCGGTACTGGAGTTCCTGCGGGAGCGGGCCGTCGTCGACATGCGGACCCTGGACTGGCTGGCGTCGTACCGCTTCTCGGGTGACATCTGGGGATACCCGGAGGGGGAGGTCTATTTCCCCGGCTCGCCCGTCCTGCGGGTCGAGGGCAGCTTCGCCGAGTGCGTCCTGCTGGAGACGGTCGTCCTCTCGATCCTCAACCACGACTCCGCCATCGCCGCGGCCGCCTCCCGGATGGCCTCGGCGGCCGGCGAGCGCCCGCTGATCGAGATGGGCGCGCGCCGCACCCACGAACTGGCGGCGGTCGCGGCCTCGCGGGCCGCGTACGTCGGCGGCTTCACCTCCACCTCCGACCTGGCGGCGGGCTTCCGGTACGGGATCCCGACGGTCGGGACCAGCGCGCACGCCTTCACCCTCGTCCACGACAGCGAGCGGGACGCCTTCACCGCGCAGGTCGCCTCGCTGGGCAGCGGGACCACCCTGCTGGTGGACACGTACGACGTCGCCGAGGCCGTACGGACGGCCGTCGAGGTCGCCGGAACGGACCTGGGCGCCGTACGCATCGACTCCGGCGACCTGCTGCTCGTCGCGCACCGGGTGCGGCAGCAGCTGGACGAGCTGGGCGCGACGCGCACCCGGATCGTGGTCACCTCCGACCTGGACGAGTACGCCATCGCCTCGCTGGCGGCGGCGCCGGTGGACGCGTACGGGGTGGGCACCCAGCTGGTGACCGGCAGCGGGCACCCGACGTGCTCGATGGTCTACAAGCTGGTCGCGCGGGCCGCCTCGGCGGACCCGAAGGCACCGCTGGTGCCGGTGGCGAAGAAGTCCTCGGGCGGCAAGACGTCCGTCGGCGGCCGCAAGTGGGCGGCGCGCCGGCGCGACTCCGCGGGGGTCGCGGAGGCCGAGGTCGTCGGCACCGGGCCGGTGCCGGCCGCGCTGGCCGGCTCGCAGCTGCTGGTGCAGCTGGTGAAGGCGGGCGAGGTGGTGGCCCGCGAGCCGCTGGAGGCCGCGCGCGACCGCCACCGGGCGGCCAGGGCCGGGCTCCCGCTCTCGGCGACGCAGCTGTCGCGCGGCGAGGCCGTGATCCCGACCGAGACGCCTTCTTAGCGCGCCGCCGGCGGGGGCCCGGCCCAGGGCCCGTGATCACAGGTTCGGGGAGGGGCGGGGCAGGGGAAGAGGACCCGCGGGGCCCGCCGCGCCGCACCGCACGACCACACACACCGACCCGAAGGACACGCGACATGCACCGCGCACTGATCGTCGTCGACGTACAGAACGACTTCTGCGAAGGCGGCAGCCTCGCGGTCACCGGCGGCGCGGACGTCGCCGCCGCGATCACGGAGCTGATCGGGCAGAGCACCCCCGGCTACCGGCACGTCGTGGCCACCCGGGACCACCACGTCGACCCGGGGTCCCACTTCGCGCGGCCCCCGGCCGAGCCGGACTACGAGACGTCCTGGCCGGTGCACTGCGTCGCCGGGACCGAGGGCGTCGGCTTCCACCCGAACTTCGCCCCCGCCGTCGCCTCCGGGGCCGTCGCCGCCGTCTTCGACAAGGGCGCCTACGAGGCCGCGTACAGCGGTTTCGAGGGCACCGACGAGAACGGCCGGGGCCTGGCCGAGTGGCTGCGCGACCGGGACGTGAGCGAGGTCGACGTGGTCGGCATCGCCACCGACCACTGCGTGAAGGCCACCGCGCTCGACGCCGCCCGCGCCGGCTTCACCACCCGCGTCCTGCTGGACCTGACGGCCGCCGTGGCCCCCCACACCACCGAGAAGGCCCTGGAGGAACTCCGCACGGCCGGCGTGACCCTGGTGGGCGGCTGAGCCCCCTCAGCCGCCCAGGAGGGCGCGGATGGGGTGCCAGAGTTCGTGGCCCGGGTCGGGGGCGCCGCGCCACAGGAGGCCGTCGGGGTGGTGCAGGACGGCGGTGACCTCGTCCGGGGTGGGGGGCTGGGCGTTGCCCCTCAGGTACACGGCCCGCATCCCGAGGTTCCGCAGCCTGGTCAGGGCGCGGGCCCGGTTCACGGCGTGCACCAGCACGCGTACGTCGCCGCCGTCGCCGGACGGCCTCGGCAGCGTGAGCGCGACCACCACGCTGCCGCCTGGCAGTCTGACGAAACCTCCACCGGGCATGATCCTCAGCTCCCCCGTCAATAAGAACAGTCGTCCCCGCATCTAAACGCGATCGGCCGCCGCCCGCTAGAGGGCGACGGCCGATCATGTTTTGACCTGCGGCTTTACCGAATTACTTGGCGGCGGGGCCGACCTCGATCGTCATCTGGAGGCCGTCGTAGGTCTCCTTCGCGATCTTGATCTTGGTGTTGGTGTCAGCGACCTTCACCGAACCGGTCGGGTTCTCGTCGTAGTAGTACTTGCCCTTGTGGTCGTCGAAGACCAGGTTCGCGGGCTTCGGCTTGACGAAGAGCGACTCGCCCTTGTTGTGCAGGGTGAACGCGTCCGTCGAGTACGCGCTGAACGTGGCGTCGTACGGCTGGATCTTGTTGCGCAGCAGGGTGCCGTCCGACCACTTCATCGGCTTGGCGTTGGCGTCGATCGGCAGGATCAGACCCGAGCCCGGGTGCTGGCTCGTGTTGTTGTCCTTCTGGGACTTGTCCCACAGCCAGATCAGCAGGCCGTCCTGGTACGGGTAGTGCTCGACCCAGTTCGGCTTGGTGTTGGCCCAGCCGAAGTTGTACGGGCCGGCCTTGAGGGTGCGGTCGTAGGAGACGTAGCGGCGGTTCTCGGCGATGTAGTACTGCGGGTACTCCTTGGTGAAGCCCGCGCCGATGCGCTCGAAGCCCTTGCCGGTCCAGCCGTTGTCGCCGTTCTCGGCGCCGTCGGTGAACAGCGTGGCGCCGTCCGCGGTCAGGGTGACGGCGTCGGCCGTGAAGCCCTTGCCGCCCGCGCCGCCGTCCGTCTGGTAGCGGAAGCGGAGGTCGACCTTCTTGCCCGCGTAGGCGTCCAGCGGGAAGTTCAGCGACTTCCAGGCGCCGGAGGTGCCGGTCAGCGACGGGCTGCCGGAGGCGTCGGCCGGGATGGCCGCGCCGTCGGCGGTGCCGGCCAGCGCGTGCCAGGTGGCGCCGCCGTCCGTGGACACCTCGGTGTAGAGGAAGTCGTAGTCGGCCTCGATGTCCCACCAGCCCTTGAGGGAGAGGGCGGCGGACTTCTTGCCGGTCAGGTCGACCGAGCGGGTCAGGGTGTTCTTGAGGTCGTCACCCATCTGGCTCCACCACTGCGAGGAGCCCTCGGCGGGAGCGACGATGTCGGTCTTGACCTGCTTCTTGGGCAGCTCGACGACCAGTGCCTGCTTGTCCTTGGTGTTGTACTCCGACACACCCAGCTTGTGGGTGGACTTCGTCGCGGCCTTGGCCTGGTCGTAGTTCAGCCAGCCCAGCTGCAGCTTGTCCCAGGCGGTCATGTCGCCCGGGAGGTCGCCTATGGAGTCCTTGCCGTTGCCGAGCCAGGAGCCGGCCGACATCAGGGACCAGAAGCCGACCGAGTTCTCGCCGCCACCGGAGGTGTCGTAGAGGTCCGGCAGACCGAGGTCGTGGCCGTACTCGTGCGCGAAGACGCCGAGGCCGCCGTTCTCCGGCTGCATCGTGTAGTCGCCGACCCAGATGCCGGTGTTGCCGATCTGGGTACCGCCGGCCTTGTTGTTCGCCGGGCCGGTCTTGCCGACGTCGGTGCCGTACGCGTACCAGCGGTGCGCCCACAGCGCCGTCTTGCCCTGCACGCCGCCGCCGGCCGACTCGTCCTCGCCCGCGTGGACGATCTGGAAGTGGTCGATGTAGCCGTCGGGCTCGTTGAAGTTGCCGTCGCCGTCGAAGTCGTTGCGGTCCCACTGGTCGTACTGCGCCAGCTGGGCCTTGATCTGCTCGTCGGTCTTGCCGGCCTTCTTCTGGGCCTCCGTCCACGCGGTGACGCCGTCGCGGACGGTGTCCCACACGTTGGAGCAGTTGGTCTGGCCGCAGTAGTTCGAGCCGTAACGGCCCTCGTTGTACGGGACCTTGACCCAGTCGGCGACCTCGCCCTCGACCGAGTAGCGGCCCGAGGAGGTCTTCTCGTAGTAGGTCTTCAGCGAGTCCTTGCCCTGGCCCGTACCGAAGTACAGGTCCTGGAAGTAGTCGCGGCTGAAGTCCTTGCGCCAGGCGGTGCTGTTGTTCGACGCGCGGTCGGGCTGCGCGATCGTGTTGTGCAGCGGGCCGGGCGTGCCGCCGTACTTCGGCTCCGGCGGCTTCGGGCCGGTCGGGCCGTCCGGGTCGAACATGGTCGTGTTGTCGACCTGGTCGCCGAACTCGACGAGGATCGTGAAGATCTTGTCGGTCTTCTCGCGGCCCAGCTCGACGTACTTCTTGTCGTCGAGCTTGACGACCTTCGAGGCCCCGCGCTGCTCGACGTTCTTCTTGCCCGCCAGCACCTGGTCAAGGGCCGCTTCACGCGCCTGCGCGTTCTGCTTGCTGAACGGGGTCTCGAGGTTGTGCTGGACCTGCTCCTTCGCGGGGGAGCTCGGGTCCTGCTTGTCGGCGGCCGGAGCGCCGCCCCAGCTGCTGTCGGCCTGGGCCGTGGTGATGAAGGCGCCCGAGGCCGCGGTGGCGGCCAGGGTCACGCCGACGGCGGCGGCGCGCAGCGCGCGACGCCTGGTGGAGTTACCGGTCACTTGATGTCGTTCCCCTCCCGCGGCCGCGACGTAGGTCGGAACATCTCCGTAGGAGTGGGGGGTTCCGCGCGGCGCGCGTCTCAAGTGACGACATTTGACCGGAGAGTCTAAAGAAAAGACAGACCTTGACTTCTTCCTTACAACTGCACTATGCGGTCAGCGAGTTCCGCTATTCGGACGTTCCGTCGCCATACGGGCTCATCCGGGGCGAAGGCCTCCGCTTGCCGGGTCCCGCGGCCGGTCGCGCGGCCGGTCGTGCGACACCGTGCGACGCCGTGCGCCCCTCCGTGCACCGGCACCGTGGGTAAGGTCACGCTTACTTGCCGCTCCGTCCGGGCATCCCTCACGGGAGTCACTTGACGCGTGCGCGATCTGTCGATGCGACTCCCACCCTCCACGCCTTGAGGACGGAAAACGCCATGCCGCGTCCGACTGCCGCACAGCTCGCCTACGGCTCCGCCACCGTCGTCGTGTCGACGATCGCCATGCTGCTGCTCTCGCAGACGAGCACCGGGATCGGGGTCGCGGTCATCTCCGCCGCCGCGCTCGCCCTCGGCCTGCTGGTCGCGCTCACCGTGCCGCTCCCGCGGCGCCGGGGCCGGCACGCGGCGCGGCGCGGCGGGGCGCAGGCATCCGCCGCCGGGGCGGCCGGGGCGGGTTCCGGCGGGGGTTCCGGCGGGGGTTCCGGCGCGCGGGACGGGGCGGCGGCGGGAGCGGGTGCCTCCCGGGTGCCCGAGCCCCGGACCGCCTCGGCGGACCACCCCGTCCACCACTGACCGGACACCGGCGCGGGCGGCCGCCCCCACCGGGGTCGGCCGCCCGCGCGTGCCCTCGTACGAAGGGATCCGGCTCAGGTCGCGGTGACCACCACCGTCTTGGCCACCTTGTCGTGGAGCCCCTGCCGGTACGGCTTGTCGACGAGCATCGACACGATCAGCGCGAGCGGCCACAGGCAGAAGCAGCACACCAACGCCGGCACCCAGAGCACGACGCCGCGGCCGAGCGCGGCGCCGGAGGGCGGCACGCTGCCGTCGTTGAGCATGGCGACGCGCAGGCCCATGGCCCTCTTGCCGACGGTCCGCCCGTTCTTGTGCGTGAACCACCAGTCGTAGCCGACGTACGCGACGATCGTGATCAGCGTCCACACCAGGCCCGTGCCGCCGTACGACTTCGTGATGACCTCGGTGACGTCCTCACCCTTGTCCGTGTCCACGACGTACCGCCGGGACCCGAAGGGCAGTTGGATGAGGAACAGCGGTACGCCGACGATCAGCAGGTCGATCACGCGCGCGGCGAGCCGCTTGCCGAAGTCCGCGAGCGGGGGCATCCCGGCGAGCGGATCGGGCATGCCGTGGCCGCCACCACCGCCGTACGGGTCTCCGGGCCCGCCGCCGTACGGGGGCGGGGGGTAGCCGCCGGGGGGCGGGGGCGGGGGGTAGCCGCCGCCACCGGGGGGCGGGGGCGGCGAGCCGTACGGCGAACCGCCCGACGGGGGCGTCGGATCGTGGGGCTTCTTGAGGAACGGGTCGTCCTCGGGGGGCTGGCCCGGCGGCGGCTGGTCGGTGCTCATGGCCCGAGTCGAACCCGGCTCCGCGCGCCCCGCAACGCGGCCGCGTCCGTCCGGGGCACGGGCCCGTCGCGGCGGCGGCGGCCGCCCCCTCAGCGGGTCACGAACGTCCCGGCGGCGCGGTCGTGCCAGGCCCGCCTGCGGGGGCGGTCCACCAGGCACCACAGGCTGCCCGGCAGCCCCAGGAAGGCGTACACCAGCCAGCGGCCCAGGGCCGCGCCGAAGCCGGGCGGGCGCAGGGTGGCGGTGGCCAGCACCCGCACGCCGAGCAGCTTCTTGCCCGGGGTGAGGCCCCAACGGGCGGTGGGCAGGGCCTCGTAGAGGACGCCGAAGAGCAGGACGGCACCGAGTACGAGGCCCAGGTAGCCGGCGGTGGTGGCGTCGAGCAGGTACACGGTGGTGGTGCGGCCGCTCGCCCGGGCGGCGTCGACCTTCGCCTCCAGATGGGCCGTCACCCTGGGTACGACGGGCACCGCGACGGCCGCGGCGACGGCGGTGTGCACGAGGGAGTCCAGCAGCCGTGCCACCCCCCGCCGCCCCAGCCCCGCGGGCCGCACGGCCCGCTCCGCCATCCGCTCGAAGACGGCCCGGCTGTCCTCCCGCGCGGGTGCCTCCGGCGGCGGTACGGGGGCACCCGCGCGGGACCCCGAGGGCGCGGGGGCGGGCTCAGGGACGCGGCGTTCGGCGGCGGGGCGTTCCGGGGCGTGGGCCCGTACCGCGCTGGCGTCCCGGGGTTCCGGCCCGGGGGCGCGTCCCGCCGCCGGGGTCCGGTGCTCCGGGTCGGGGGCCGGTGCCGGCCCGGGGGTCCGGCGTACCGTCGCCGGCTGCTGGGGGTGCTGCGGGTGCGGCTGCGGGTGCTGCGGCTCCTGCGGCCGTTGCGGCGGGGTGTGCGGGGTGGCCTCCGGCCAGCTGGAGGTGAGGCCCGAGGTGCCGGCGCCCGGGGCGTCGGGCCAGGCCGGCGGGCGGGCCGACAGGATGCCGACGCTCTCGGCGGCGGCCTGCGCCGGGAGCCGCTGCGCGGTGGCGGCGGCCGCGGGCCGGGCCAGGGAGATCCCGGCGGGCCGGCCGGGCTCGGGCTCCGCCGGGTCGCCCCAGGAGACCCGCGCGTCGCGGGGCCCGCCGAAGCCGGCCTGGTGGACGGGGTCGACCTGCCACCCGCCCGGCCCCCGGCCCGGCTCGGCCCCGCCACCGCCCGGGCGCGGCTCCGGTTCCGGTTCCGCTGCGCCGCCCCGGCCGGGGTCCGGGGTTCCGCCCCACTGCGGGCCCGGGGCGGAGTCCCGGAGCCGGGCCGGGGCGGGGTCCCCGTGGCCGGCGGGGCCCCACGGCGTCGGGCCCGGGTCCCGCAGGGCCTCCGTCATCGAGGTGTCGTCCAGGAAGACCGGCCCCGTCTCCTCCACCCGGACGGCCGTGGGAACGGCGGCGGCGGGACGGCTCGTACCCGGGACCCAGGACGCGCCGTTCCAGTACCGGACGTACCCGGGGATGGACGGGTCGGGGTAGTAGCCCTCGCGGGCCGCGTGCTCTCCGTCACCAGGGGAGGCCGTCAATGTCCCCAACTCCGATCGTGGCTTGAGGCTTGTGCAGGGGAGGACCCAAGGGGAGGACCATAGCCAAGAACCCCCGCCCGGCAGGTCCGGTAACGGGAGATTCCAAACGTTCGGGCGAACCTCGCCCCACCCCCACCCCACCCGACGGGTTCCGGTCAGCCGACAGGTTTCGGCCAACCTGACATTCGGTGCGGAAACCCGCGTCATACCCGGGCACGAGGGTGCTCTCTCCTCGTGCGGGGCGAGATCCGCCCCGCGTCCGCAGACGAACCCACCGAAGTGAGGCCGCGATGCACCACCCCGTCATCGAGCGCGAACTCGAGCTGAAGCTGGTCCTGTCCCCCGAGCGCAGCATCCCCGTCCCCGCGAAGCTGCTGTACCTCACCGACGACCCCTACGCCGTGCACGTCACCTTCCACGCCGGCTCCAGCACCCCCGTCAACTGGACCTTCGCCCGCGAACTGCTCGTCGAGGGGGTGTTCCGCCCGTGCGGCCACGGCGACGTCCGGATCTGGCCCACGAAGATCGACAACCAGTCCGTCCTGTGCATGGCACTGAGCTCCCCCGACGGCGACGCCCTTCTGGAGGCCCCGGCCGGCTCGGTGTCGGCCTGGCTGGAGCGCACCCTGCGCGTGGTCCCGCCGGGGACGGAGGCGGAACGGCTCGGTCTGGACGCCGCCCTGGCCGAGCTGCTCACCCCCACCCCCGCCGACGAGCTGTGGCTGCGCGACCCGTGGCCCTCGGACGAGGCCGCGGACGGCGACCTGTGAACGGCACCCACGGCACCAACGGCACCCCGTACGACGGGACGACGCGGACCTCAGAAGAGCTTGCCGGGGTTCAGCAGCCCGAGCGGGTCGAAGGCCTGCTTCACGGCGCGCTGCATCTCCAGTGCGACCGGCCCGAGTTCGCGGGCCAGCCACTCCTTCTTCAGCACCCCCACCCCGTGCTCCCCGGTGATCGTCCCGCCCAGGGACAGCCCCAGGGCCATGATCTCGTCGAAGGACGCCCGGGCCCGCCGCGTCTCGTCCTCGTCGGCGGGGTCGAAGCAGACCACCGGGTGGGTGTTGCCGTCGCCGGCGTGCGCGCAGACGCCGATGAGGAGGTCGTGCGCCGCGGCGACGACGGCCGTCCCCTCCAGCATCTCGGCCAGCCGCGAGCGCGGTACGCACACGTCGTCGATCATCGTCGCCGGCCGGAGCGCCTCCAGGGCGGTGAGGGACATCCGGCGGGCCTGGAGCAGCAGTTCCGACTCCGCCTCGTCCTCGGCGGGTACGACGGACGCCGCCCCGGCGGCGGCGCACAGCCTGCCGACGGCCTCCAGGCCGGCGGGCGCGTCCGGGGTGTCGAAGGCGGCGAGCAGCAGTGCCTCCGTGCTCTCGGGCAGGCCCATCTTCCCGAGGGCGTTGACGGCGCGGACGGTCGTACGGTCCATCAGTTCCAGCAGCGAGGGCGTCAGGCCCGCCTCCATGACGGCGCAGACGGCCTCGCAGGCGGCGGCGACCGAGGGGAACTCGGCGGCGAGCGCCAGCTGCCGGGGCGGCGCCGGCCGCAGCGCGAGGACGGCCCCGACCACCACCCCGAGGGTGCCCTCGGAGCCGACGAACAGCCGCGTCATGTCGTACCCGGCGACGCCCTTGGCGGTACGGCGGCCCGTGCGCAGCAGCCGCCCGTCGGCCAGCACCACGTCCAGCCCGAGCACGTACTCGGCGGTGACGCCGTACTTCACGCAGCACAGCCCGCCGGACGCGGTGGCGATGTTGCCGCCGATGGTGCACTGCTCCCAGCTGGAGGGGTCGGGCGGGTAGAAGAGGCCCTGTTCGGCGACGGCCCGCGAGAGGACCGCGTTGACCACGCCCGGTTCGACGACGGCGATCCGGTCGACGGTGGAGACCTCCAGGATCCGGTCCATCCTGACGAGGGACAGCACGATGCAGCCGTCGGAGGCGTTGGCGGCCCCCGAGAGACCGGTGCGGGCGCCCTGGGGGACCACGGGGACCCGTAGGGCGGTGGCGGTGCGCATGACGTGCCGCACCTGTTCCACCGTCCGCGGCAGGACGACGGCGGCGGGGGTGCCGGCGTCGCAGAAGCCGGCGGTGTCGCGGGCGTAGGAGGCAGTCACCTGAGGGTCGGTCAGCAGCGCCCCGGGCGGGAGTCCTTCGCCGAGTCGCACGATGAGATCGTCATCCATGTGGCCACAGTGGCAGCCGGGGCCATCGGTGTGAACACGGCGGCGACCGGCTTCGGACACCTCGGCGGGCTCTTCATATTGACGCACAGTGAGCGCATGCACGGTTTCGACGAGCAATCTCAGCAGCCCGCGCCGCCCGTGACCTTCACCGGACGCAAGACGGTCGTGGCGGCCGCGGTGGCGGTGGTCCTGATCGCCGGGGCCCTGCTGATCCGCCCGGCCCGTACCGGTGACGACGCCCGCCCGCCGGGGCCGAGCGAACGGGCCGCGTCGGCGGTGGGCATGGGTGCCCCGGCGGCGGCGGTGGACCTGACGGCGCTGGTGGCGGACCGGGAGAAGTGGGTCGCCTCGCACGCCGACGACGACGCTTCGTGGGCGGTGCTCGGGTCGGCGTACCTGGAACAGGCCCGGCGGACGGCCGATTCCGCCTGGTACCCGAAAGCGGAGAAGGCGCTCAAGCGGTCGCTGGAGGTCCGCCCCGCCGAGAAGGGCAACTTCGACGCGATGACCGGCATGGGCGCGCTGGCCGACGCCCGGCGGGACTTCGTGACGGCGCGGAAGTGGGGCGAGCTGGTCCGGGCGCAGGCGCCGCGGCGCTGGACGGCGTACCCGGTCCTGGTGGACGCGTACACGGGCCTCGGCGACTACAAGGCCGCGCAGCGGGCGATGGACCGGCTGATGGAGCTCCGGCCGGGCCTGGCCGCGCACCTGAGGGCGGCCCAGGTGTACCGGGACCGGGGCTGGCGCGAGGACGCGGTGGTGGCGCTGGAGGCGGCGGGCGGGGAGGCGAAGGCCCCCGCGGAGAAGGCGTACGTGCTGTTCCGGCTCGGGGAGCTGGCGTGGGAGCGCGGCGACCCGGCGGAGGCGCTGCGCCAGTACGAGGCGGCGCTGCGCACCGACCCGGCGCAGGGCGAGGCGCTGGGCGGCCGGGCCAGGGCGCTGGCGGCCCTGGGCCGGGGCGGGGAGGCGGTACGGGACTACCGGCTGGCGCTGGGCCGCACCCCGGTGCCGAGGCTGGCGCTGGAGCTGGGCGAGCTGCTGGACTCGCTGGAGCGGCCGGAGGAGGCGCGGGTGCAGTACCGCTCGCTGGCCGCGCTGGCGGCGGCGGGCGCCGCGAACGGGGTCAACGAGGAGGTCGTCCTCGGCCTGTACGAGGCGGACCACGGCGATCCGGCGCAGGCGGTGCGCCGCCTGTCGGCGGAGTGGGCGCGGCACAAGAGCGTGCAGGTGGCCGACGCGCTGGGCTGGGCGCTGCACAGGGGCGGGGAGGACTCCGAGGCGCTGGAGTACGCGAAGAAGGCGACCGACCTCGGGCTGCGGAGCGCCGAGTTCTCGTACCACCGGGCGATGATCGAGCGGGGGCTGGGCGACGAGGCGGCGGCGCGGCGGAGCCTGCAGACTGCGCTGCGCACGAACCCGGTGTTCTCCCCGGTGCGGGGGCCGCTGGCGAAGGAGGCCCTGGCGGCGATCGGGCAGCCGCCGGCGGGCGGGCCGGAGAACATGCAGCCGCGCACGCCGTGGGTGGCTCCGGAGCTCCCGAAGCCGAGGGCGGCGGCCCCGAAGCCGAAGCCTGCGGCGGCCAAGCCGAAGTCGCGGCCTGCGGCGCCGAAGCCGAAGTCCCCGTCCGCCGGCACGTAGCGGGCCGCTGCGCGGGGCGAGGTCCCCTACCCGCCCTTCCACCGTTCCCCGGGCGCTGCCCGGACCCGCGCCTCAAACGCCGGCGGGGCTGCATACAGCCCCGCCGGCGTTTGAGGCGCGGGGGTCTGGGGGCGGAGCCCCCAGGAGGGGTCCGGGGCGGAGCCCCGGGGAACGGGCGAAGGGCGGGTAGGGGACACGGCCCCGCCGGGCACCCGGCGGAGCCGCCCCCGCAGCCGAAGCCGCAACCTACAGGTTGCCGCGCTTCTCCTGCTCCCGCTCGATCGCCTCGAACAGCGCCTTGAAGTTGCCCTTGCCGAAGCCCATCGACCCGTGCCGCTCGATGATCTCGAAGAACACCGTCGGGCGGTCCTGCACCGGCTTGGTGAAGATCTGCAGCAGGTAGCCGTCCTCGTCCCGGTCCGCGAGGATCTTCAGCTCGCGCAGCTCGTCGATCGGCACGCGGGTGTCGCCGACCCACTCGCCGAGGGTGTCGTAGTACGTGTCCGGCACGGACAGGAACTCCACGCCCGCCGCGCGCATGCTGCGCACCGTCGAGACGATGTCGTTCGAGGCCAGCGCGATGTGCTGGACGCCGGGGCCGTTGTAGAACTCCAGGTACTCGTCGATCTGCGACTTCTTCTTCGCGATCGCCGGCTCGTTGATCGGGAACTTCACCTTCTTGGTGCCGTCCGCGACGACCTTCGACATCAGCGCCGAGTACTCGGTGGCGATGTCGTCGCCCACGAACTCCTTCATGTTCGTGAAGCCCATGACCTTGTTGTAGAACGCGACCCACTCGTTCATGCGGCCCAGCTCGACGTTGCCGACGCAGTGGTCGATCGCCTGGAACGTCCGCTTGGCCGGCGCCGCGACCAGCGGCTCGCGGGCCACGTAGCCCGGCAGGTAGGGGCCGGTGTAGTCGACGCGCTCGACCAGGGTGTGGCGGGTCTGGCCGTAGGTGGCGATGGCGGCGAGCACGACGGTGCCGTTCTCGTCCTTGACCTCGTGCGGCTCGTCCAGGCCGCGGGCGCCCTGCTCGACGGCGTAGGCGTAGGCGGCACGGGCGTCCGGGACCTCGATGGCGAGGTCGATGACGCCGTCGCCGTGCTCGGCGACGTGCTCGGCGAGGAAGCGGCCGTGGTCGGTGGTCGCCTTGATGACGGAGGTCAGGACGAACCGCGCGGAGCCGTTGGTCAGGACGTAGCTGGCGGTCTCGCGGCTGCCGTTCTCCGGTCCGGAGTAGGCCACGAGCTTCATGCCGAAGGCGGTGGAGTAGTAGTGCGCGGCCTGCTTGGCGTTGCCGACGGCGAAGACGACCGCGTCCATTCCCTTCACCGGGAAGGGGTCTGCCTCACGCGCGGTCTGCGGGGTGGTGTCCAGGGTCTCAGTCATGAGCGCAGATTCCCGCGCTTCCACAAGCTGCGCAATAGTTTCCATTTCCGCTGTACAGAATGCCCAGCCGAGCCGGAGGATGACTGAGAGATCTGTGCAGTATGACCAGCCGATCGAGGGAAGGTTTCCATGGGCATCGACGAACTCGACGGCCGCCTCATCGTCCTGCTGGCGCGCGAGCCCCGCATCGGCGTGCTGGAGGCCTCCCGCCGGCTGGGCGTGGCGCGCGGCACGGTCCAGGCGCGGCTGGACCGGCTCCAGTCGAACGGGGTGATCCGCGGGTTCGGCCCGCAGGTGGACCCGACGGCGCTGGGGTATCCGGTGACGGCGTTCGCCACGCTGGAGATCAAGCAGGGGCAGGGGGCGGACGTACGGGCGCACCTGTCGGGCGTTCCGGAGGTGCTGGAGCTGCACACGACGACCGGGCACGGGGACATGCTGTGCCGGCTGGTGGCGCGGTCGAACGCCGACCTCCAGCGGGTGATCGACCGGGTGGTGGGCTTCGGGGGGATCGTGCGGGCGTCGACGGCGATCGTCATGGAGAACCCGGTGCCGCTGCGGATCATCCCCCTGGTGGAGCAGGCGGCCGCGGACGGCTGAGGGCGGGCTCGTCGAGTTCCAAAGAAGAGTTTGCAAAGAAACCCTTGCAGAGAAGCCTTTGCAACCTTACGGTTGAGCCATGCCCGACAAGAACGCCGAAGGCCCGCAGCAACAGCCCGTGGTCCGCACGCTCGACGCCCGCTCCCTGCGCGGCCTCGCCCACCCCCTGCGCATGCGCATGCTCGCCGCCCTGCGCCACGACGGACCCGCCACCGCCTCCCAGCTGGCGGAGCGGCTCGGCGAGTCCAGCGGCTCGACCAGCTACCACCTGCGCCAGCTCGCCGCGCACGGCTTCGTCGAGGACGCACCCGGACACGGCAAGGGCCGCGAACGCTGGTGGAAGGCCGCCCACGACGGCACGGCCTTCGACGAGTCGCTGATGTACGACGGCGACCCGGAGACGCGCGGCGCCGCCGACGCCTTCCTCCACGAGATCGCGACGATCCACACCCAGGAGATCAGCACCTGGCTCGGCGACGCCCACAACTGGTCCAAGGAGTGGCGGGCCTCGTCGGACCTCAGCGACTTCACGCTGCGCCTGACGCCCGCCCAGAGCCATGAACTGATCCACCGGATGCACGAACTCGTCAACAGCTACCGCGACCTGCCGCAGGCCGAGGGCGCCGAGTCGGTCCGCTTCCACACGCACGCCTTCCCGCGCCGCGGCAACGCCTGAGCCCCGACCCCGGCCCCGCACCTCCACCCCGCGTTCACCCAGAAGGAGTCCTGCCATGCACACCTTCCCGCACGCCCTGACCCACGCCGCCCGCACCGCCGAACTGACCGCCGAGGCCGCCGCCTGGCGCCTCGCCCGAGAGGCCGCCCCCGCCGCTCCCGCCCTCCCCGCCCTGCGCAACCGCCTCGGCGAGGGTCTGATAGCCGTCGGCACCCGCCTGCTCCAGCCTGTCCCCGCCCACGCCCGCGTCCGGCACCAGGCCGCATGAGCCGCCGGCCCTTCACCGCGGTCCTGGCCGCCAACACCATCTCCATCGCCGGCAGTTCGCTCACCCTCATCGGCGTCCCGTGGTTCGTGCTCCAGACCACGGGGAGCGCCGGCCGGGCCGGGGTCGTCGCCTTCTGCGCCACCCTCCCGGTCGTCGTCGCCGCCCTGGTCGGCGGCCCGGTCATCGACCGGATCGGCCGCCGCCGGGTCTCCGCCGCCTCCGACGTGGTCTGCGCCGCGTCGGTCGGGGCGATCCCCCTCCTGCACCACGCGGGGCTCCTCGAGTTCTGGATGCTGTGCGCGCTGATGGCCGTCGGCGGCCTCGCGCACACCCCGGGCCTGACCGCCCGCTACGTCCTGCTCCCCAGCCTCGCCGAGCACGCCGGCACCACCGTCGCCCGCGCCGCCGGCCTCTACGACGGGGTCTCGCGCGGGGCCCGGATGATCGGGGCCGCGATGGCGGGCGTACTGATCGCCGCCCTGGGTGCGGAAGCGGTTCTCCTCCTGGACGCGGCCACCTTCGCCGCCTCCGCCCTGCTCGGCCTTCCTGCGCGGGGTCGCCGCCGCCGAGCCCCAACGCACCGGCGAGAAGCCCTCGTTCGCCGCGTACCGCACCGACCTGGCCGAGGGCCGGCGGTTCCTGACCCGCTCACGACTCCTGCTGGGCATCACCCTCATGGTGATGGTGACCAACGGCCTCGACCAGGGCTGGTCCTCCGTACTCCTCCCGGTCCACGGCCGCGAGGACCTCGGCGACGCGACCGCCCTCGGTCTGATGGTCTCCCTCTTCGGCGGCTTCGCCCTGCTCGGGGCGCTGCTCTACGGGGCCTGGGGCCAGCGCTTCCCCCGCCGGGCCGTGTTCGCGGGCGCCTTCCTGATCTCGGGCGCCACCCGCTACGTGGTCGCCGCCGTCACCGACACCCCGCTGCCCCTCGCGGTGACCATGGCCCTGTCCGGCCTGGCCGCGGGCGTGCTCAACCCGATCCTGACCACCGTGGTCTACGAGCTGGTGCCGGAGGACATGCGCAGCCGGGTCTCCAGCGTGAGCATGGCGGGCAGCGAACTGGCCATGCCGATGGGCGGCCTCGCGGCGGGCCTGCTGGTCGACGCCTTCGGCGTGACCCCGGCCCTGCTGGCGTTCGCCGCCGTCTACCTCCTGGCGACGCTGATCCCGCTGGTCTTCCCGTCCTGGCGCGGCCTCGACGGAAAGCCCTCCGTCAGCAGGACGGAACGTCCCCGTTCCGGTTCAGCGCCCGCAGCGAGCCCACCGCGTCCGTCAGCGAAGTGACGGGGATCAGGCAGCTTCCAAAGCAACAAGGCTCCGCTTTGATGAGCCGGGGGTCTAGCACCCCTCCGGTCACCGATCGAGCCTCCAGCCGCAGTCGCCCGCCCAACTTGGCGCCTGCACCGCAACCGCCACCAAACAGCAAAACGGCCCCCTCAAGCTGTCACCCGCCGGGGCCGAAACTTTACACTTGAACGCTAAAGGACATCTGAGCTCGCTCCACACCCTGGCGCCTGGCCAACGTCACCCGCCGCTTCCGCAGCTTCCTCCACCGAGCCGCGGTAGTGCATGACCCGGCTACAAACGCCGGTGGCCCCCCGCACGTCGTCACGCGAGGGCCACCGAAGTTTGGTTGTGTTGCCGTCACTCGTCGCGGATGTGCTCTTGAAGCTTGTCCACAATCTCTACGGCGCCCATATCCTCCGCGAGTTCCCGCAGCCGACCATGATACGAGGAAGAGATCATCAGATCATCCTCGTAAATCCAGCTGCACATAGTATCGAAGGCCAACCCAAACTCGCCTACCGTCAGGAATTCGCGAACGTTTTTGATCACATCCTCGCGAGTAATCGGCGAGTCATTCAGGAGTCCCCCGATCACGGCACGATAAGGTGGATACTGCATATCAGACAACTCTCACTCACTTATACGGGTACCCGGTTATGATCCGATTGGATGCCGGCTCATAGATAACCTTGATGTCTACGCCATCATAGGTGCCCGTGATCGCCACACGTGAAGCTGTTCCTTTCTTTGTGAAGGTAGACCCCTGAGGCCCCTTCACCCAGTCCCACTTACTACTTGGACTTGTAGCCACATCGGCCACGGCATCGAGGATTTGGTCCGTCCCCCAACTCGAAGGGAAGACGGTTTTCCCAGCCTGCCCTGGCCATTTATGGCCACCCCCAGTCTTGTCTCCATGAATGATGTGAAACTGAGCCTGTCCATCGATTAGCTCTCGCCCCACACCGGCAGGGCAACTCGAATTATGCACGAGGACCGGCGTGTCGTCAGCCAGTACATAGTACGTGTGAAGGTCTTCGATCGTCAGGTTGTAGGTCTTGGCGTGCCCCGTGTACGACTCATTGCCAGCAACGATCGCCGTACCACCAACGTCAGTGGCTAGAGACATGCCCGGCTTCAGATCAGCAGCGTTGATCCAGGCATTCTCCGAAGGTGACCAAAAAGGGTGTTCTTGGGTGGCAGTCAGCTCTTCAACCCCTGCACCCGTCACAAGAGACAGCTTATTGAAGTGCTTGTCATCCTCGGTGGCTATAAGACGCGATACCTTACGCCCGCCTACCTCACCCGACCGCGGATCGGAAGCAAGGACTTCGTCGCCGGCCTCAACTTCTTCAATAACCTTTGAAGTCCCATCGGCCATCACCACACGCGTTCCCGCGAGAAAACACTGACAGCCACCACCCTTAGCAGGCCTATTTTTACCCCCGTCCCGAATCCTTATCCCACCGGCAGACCCGCCCGGGATGTCATACGGAGCAAGCTCCCCATTCTCAAGCTTCGCCAGCAGGTTGAGAACGAGGTAGTAGCGAAGGTCTGGGCAGTCGGTTTCCTGGCAGGCATTTAGCAATGCGGTAGTCTGCGCAGTCCAAATCGTGCCACGCTCATTATTGACAAGGAACTTGAATTCGTTATCGAGCTGCTTCCGATACTCCTTGAGGAACTTCGGCGATGCATTCTTGGGCAAGCGAAGCGGCTTGTTTGACCTGTCGAGCCATGCAACGTCATTGACGGTAGGCTTGAAGGTTGCGTACGTCTCCGGCCTGCTGTTGTACCCGCCGTACATCCCGTGAGGCCTATGCGGGTCGGTTCCTGCCAGATTGTCGTCGCGCGGGTTGTAGTGACCACCACAATTGCCGTTCAGGCAGTCCGTCTCGATCTCGCCCGTAGGGTCACTGAGAGAGAACGGGTTGTTGCTGGAGTAGATGTACCCATGGAGCTGCTGCGAGCTGCTCAGATCCATGATCGGGTCGACTGATATGAAACGGCCGATCAATGGGTCGTACTCACGCGCGCCCAGGTGGGTGAAACCGCTGTCGGTGTCCTTGGTGCCGCCGACGAACCCTTTCTCGCCCGACCAATCAGTGGGCTGAGTGCCGCGCTCCTCTCCGAAGACACCCGTCTTGCGGCGGGTCACGGACTGCGCGGCATCGACGCTGATCTGAGTAGTGCCGGTGCCGTGGTGGTCGGCCAGGGTGAAGCTGAGCTTGCCGGCCGTGCGCATTGCAACCGTGCCGTAGTAGCGGGTGCCGGTGACCTTGCCGGACTTGTCGAGCTTGAGCTCGTTGCCACCTGGGAGGTAGAGGGTGGTGCCGGTCGAGTCCTTGCGGAGCATGCGCTGGCCGGCGGTGTCGTAGGCGAAGGAGTTGCTGGACGTTCCCTGGTTGAGGGACTTGAGGTGCCCCTCGGCGTCCCACTCCAGGTACTGGGTCTCCTCCGTTCCGATCTTGCGGGTCTTGGTGTTGCCCGACGCGTCGTAGGTGAAGGTTTCGTCTCGCGCCTCCGTGCCAGTCTGCGTGATCTTGGGCAGGTCGTGCTTGCCGGCCGTCGGTGCCGCATAGGTCCGAACCGTGTCGGGTATCGGCTCCGAGGCCGTCTTGTGCTTGGTTTCGGTCTTGCGGTTCCCGACCGAGTCGTACGTGTAGGTGGTCCAGTACGCGTCCGGGCCGCCGACGACCGTTTCAGATGGCGTCGGCGCGCAGGACTCGCCCTTGTTCGTCCAGGCGTCGACGATGCGTCGCAGTGCGTCGAGGTTCACGCACTGGGTGTCAGTGGTGCGGTCCGCGTCCTGCCCGCTGGCCGTGGCGATAGTCGTCAGGTTGCCCGAGGGATCGAGGGTGTAGCGGGTGTCATCGATGCGCTGTGGTGCGACCTCTCGATCGGTGTAGGCGCGGGTGACGTTGCCGGTGTGGTCGTCGTACTCGGTCGAGGTAAAGACCCGCTGGCCGGACGCTCCCAGCTCCTGGCGCGTGGCGCGACCGTAGTGGTCGTACGTCATGGCCGAGACGAGCCTGCTGCTGCCGACGCCTGAGGTGTTGAGCAGACCGGAGACCGACTTGTAGGTGCTACCGATCGTTTCGGCAGGCAGGTCCCCCATCGCGGGCTGCTTCGTTGTGAGCAGTTGCCCAGTGATGTTGTAGGTGTTCGTCCATTTGTACGTACCCGCCAGAGCACCCGTGTCCGGGGTCGCCGGGATGGTCACCTGCGTCTGCAGTGGCTGGTACAAGTGGTCGTAGAGGAGGACCTCCGACTCGTAGGGCTGGCCGTCGATGTAACGGGTCGACTTGGCCGGCTTGCCCTTCGCCACCGTGTCGTAGACGTTCGACGTCAGGACCGTTCCGCCCTGCTTGACTGCCGTGGGGCGGCCCAACTCGTCGTAGTCGGTGTGCAGCGTGTTACCACGGGCGTCGATCACGTCCGTGACCTTGCCTGCGCTGTCGTACGTGGTCTTGGTCGTTCCCTTGTCCGGGTCGCTCGCCTCGATCTGGGACCCGCGTACGTCGTAGGTGTAGGTCCACTGCGCGCCGCTCGGGTCGGTGACCCGGGCCAGGCGTCCGAGCCTATTGTACTCGTACCGGATGGACTGCGAGGTCATGCGTCCGGCATCGGTGTACTGCTTGAGCTCGACGGTACGCCCGAGAGCGTCCACGACAGTGGTCTTCGAGGTTCCACCCTGGGGCGGGATGACGGTGGTGGAGTCACCGGTGTAGCTGGTGGTGGCCCGCTTGGTTTCCACACCGAACCGCTTGGAAATCACCGCGGTGGGCCGACCTGCGCCGTCGTAAAGCGTGTCGGCGGAGGCGGGATAGGCACTCTCCGGGCCGGACACCAGCTGGGCATCCGGAGCGCCGTCTGCGTAGTACGTACCAGAGGAGCGCCAGGGCTGCCCCTTCGTGTCGTAGAACGTCTCGGAGATCAGGCGTCCGGTCAGGTCGGGTGACTCCGTCTGCGTCTGGCGCGGGCGCAGCAGACCATCCTGGATGGCGTGGTTGACGGAGTACTTGTAGTCGTGGGTCAGCGACTTGGACGTGACGACGTTGGGGCCGTCGTTGCGGATCGTGTACTCGAAGACGCGGCTCGGCTTGTCCGGGTTGGTGGCGGCGGGCCAGTTCGGCAGCCAGACCTTTGACGTGCGCCCGAGTGCGTCGTAGCTCGTCGTCGTCACCTTGCCGTTGGGGTCGGTGACCTTGGTCGTCAGACCTCGCAGCGGGTCGAGCTCCGAGGAAGCGGCGTGCCCCTTGGGGTTCGTCACGACCATGGTGGTCGCGACCTCGCCGGCTGAAGGAGTCAGTCCGATGGTGGTGAGCTTGCCGTACTGATCTGCAATGGCGAGCTGACGGCCGTAGACGTCGTAGCAGAGTTGGTCCTTGGCAGCGCCACAGCTGCTGGGGACCGAGGACAGGACCTCGTAGCCGTCGCCCTTCGCGTTGATCGTCTCGGTCTTCGTCAGTAGGCCCGAGCCCGGGACCGTGCCGAGTGCGCCGTTGTCGAAATAGGTCCGGTTGTCCGACACGACGTCCGTCGGCCGGTTGACCGTCGAGCCGCAGGGCACCGCGACCGTCTCGACCCGGCTGACCTTGTCCAGGATCCAGCTGGTCGTATTGCGGGCGTAGCTGTTCGTCGTGCACGTCTCGTCGCCGGTCGTGGTGGTGTCACCGCTCTGGGATTCCCAGTCGACCATGCCGTAGCCGTCGTAGTGGCGGGTGAGTTCCGTCGTGCGGATCCCACCAGTCACGGTCGTGCGGGTAGCCGTCTTCTCCACTCCGGTCTTGTACGAGACCAGATCGGGAAGGCCCGGCCTGACCCGCTTGGCCACGACGTCCGAGCGCCAGGGAGTGCTGGAGGTCGCGCCGACGAGCTTCTCGGTGTCGTCCCCGTCGTAGGTGGCAGATTCCCGAGGTCGCCCGGCGAATTCCGGACGGTCGATGGCGACTGCCCCCGTGCCGTCCTTGACCTCCTTGCCGTCGAGACCTCGGAAGTAGCGCATCTCCGTAAGGGACCTCGACTCGTCGGCAGCTCCGACGCGGACCTGGACACGCTCGTAACCACGGGCCACGGAGTTGACACGGTCCTCGGACTTGGTGAACTCGTCCGTGCTCTTGTCCCAGGCCGCTCCGCCCAGGTAGCTGTACGAGGTGACCTTGTCGGGTGAGCCGGCGATGTTGTCACCCTCGACGACCTTGTCGACGACATACGTGTTGAACCAGTCCAGCTTGGCCGTCTCACCCTCGAAGGCCCACTTCACTGGGTAGCACCGCTTGGTGTTGCTGGCGTCCGCAGCAGGCAGCGCATCGACGGTGCAGTCCGGCTGGGAGTAGGTGACGGCGGTCGTGCCCCCGGACTCGGTTGTCACCTGGTACATCCGCAGGCGGATGAAGGGGGCGAGACCATCACCCGTCTTGTCGACACGGTTGGGCTTCTGCTCGCCCGCGAACGTGATGGGGGGAAGGACGATGTCGGGAGCGTCGCCAGCCTTCGCCGTGCGGGTGATGGACTTAAGCCACAGCGGGGTGGAAATGCCGTCGCCCGACGGCGGGAAGTCCTGCTGCAGGGCCCAGGAGTCGACGTCCTTGTAGGTGCCGCCGGTCAGGATCCTGGTGTTGATGCCCGCCAGTCGCATGCGGGACCAGAAGGTCGGCGAGAACTGGTTCTTACACTCGGTGGATCCGTCCTTGCAGAACTGGTCGTAGGGAGAGTCGGGCCAGTTCTTGGCGTTGCCCTCGTCGAAGGTGCCGCAGTTGGTGAGACAGCGTTCCGCGGCGTTGAAGGAGACCTGGCCCATAGCCTTGGCGCTGTAGACCGACTCGGCTCGAAGGCCGTAGTCGATGCGGTCAAGCCACCCCGATCGGATGTAGGGAGTGACGGTTCCCTTGCCTGTGGTCTGGGAGACGTTCCGCCCGTAGTTGTTGGTCTCTGTCTTCCAGTAATAGGCCATGGCGCTGCCGCCGGGCGCTACCACGTAGTCGAGCTGCCACCTCCACGCCTGCTGGCACCAGGCACTCGCGAAGGAGGCGTTGTAGCAGGGTTCGCCGGCCTGGTTGCCGTAGACGGGTACGGTCCACGTCGAGTTCGTTGTCGGCGTGGAGGCGTCCCTCCACCCCGGAAGACGGTTCAGGCCGAAGAAGTACTGGATTCCATCGGTCGTGGTGATCTTCCAGTGCTCACCGTCGTTGTCGCCATTCGTCGCACCGGTGAGTTTCTCCACCTTTTCTCCGGAGTCGGAGGCCGGGTGCCAGCCCTTGCCCTGCTCGAAGACCAGCTCGGTGGACTTGCCGTTGAGGGACAGCGTGGCGTTGTCGTTGAACCAGCACTGGTCACCGACCTTGGCGCTGTTCGTACCGCCGGTCTTGTCGTCGTTGCACGGTTTGTACTTGCGCTCGATGAAGCCCGGCTCCCAGGACCAGCCGTCGCCGATCCAGGACGCCTGGCTGTTGGACGCGGCAGTGCGGCCGTCAATTGACTGCGAGTTGTAGTCGAGGGAGATCTTCGGTGCGAGGCCTCCCGGGACCGGGGGTATCGCAACGTTGTACGACCAGGTGAACGCGCCGGTGGATCCGCCTGCGTTCCAAGAGCCTGACGGCTGCAGCGGGGTTGCCTTGTAGTCGCCACTCGCCCCGGACGCACCGGCCGTCGCAGCCAGGACCGTCGAGGCGGAAGCGGCAGCAGCTGTGGGCGTCGCCCACAATCCGGTCGCCTTGACCTCCAGTACAGGCGCACCGGGCGTCGTGACCTCAGCCGTGAGCTTGCCCGATGGGATGTCGTTCCGTGTCTCGAGCGACTTCTGCGTACGGCACTCCGGACGGTCCGGGGTCGTCAACGAGCAGGAGGGAAGTTCAACCAGATGCAACCGGGCGGCGTAGTCGCCGCCATACGCCGCGCGGAAACTGTTGTAGTCGACTTCAATCTTGGCGGAAGCCGGTTGCCGGGCACCGTCCGCGCGACCCACCGACAGCAGCACGCCGTCGACGCCAGCCTTGCGTGCCACATCCCGGGCAGCAACGGTCACCTTCATCTTGGCGGCGCTCCCGGCCGCCTTGCCCGGCGCCCCGTACACCGCCACAGGGAACTTGCCTGCCTGCGGCGAGCCTGAGCCGATGGCGGGAGCGTGTGCCCCGCCAAGTCCTAAGGACTTGGACGCCGTTCCTGCGGCGAGGTCCATCTCGACCGAGCCGGCCGCAGGCCAAGTGACCTTCGGAGCCCGCCAAGGGTGTTCCGCCGCGGCATCGGGCCTCTCCGTTCCACCGGCACGTACCGGCTTGACCGGTACGGCCTTCGGCTGCTTGAGCTGCGGCAACGACAGCTTGTCTTTGCTTTCTGCGACGGCAACGGGTCCTGACAGTGTTCCCGAAAGGACCGCTGCGGCTACCGCCACAGACAGCCCTCTCACTCCAAACCTTCTCACACCCCACCCCACTCATCCAGAGAATTCATCGGCGCAATATAACAGTCCCAATTCCGCAGTCCGACACGCCGATAACTGGCTTGAACTCGAACATTGACACCACCATCATCACCCCACCAAAAGTAATATTCTGCCCCAATGGCCACTAAAAGTGCAGGTCAACTGTGGTGCGCGAGACTCGACGGTCGAGTACAGTCGCCGCGAATATCGGACCGTTGGAGCTTGAGTGACGACAAAAAAGAGACTCTCCCGCAGGCCGGCCGGACGGAAGTTAAGCGGAGTCATTTCCTTCGCTCTAGTTGGCTCAATAACAACTATCGGATTGGCCGCATTGCAGCCGCCAGCGGTGGCGGCATCTGCCGACCCGGTCACCGACGGCTCTCTGAGCGCGGAAGACTTCGCGCTTGCCAAGGCAAAAGAATCCGGACAGCCCTACGAGCTGACTTCCGCACGTACTGGTTCCTCCGACACCTGGGCTCTGCCGAACGGCAAGTGGTCCGTGAAGCGGTACGGCACGACCGTGCGAGTGCGTCAGGCCGGGGCATGGGTCGCGACCGACCCGACCCTCCAGTTCGCCGCGGACGGCAAGGTGGCGCCCAAAGCCTCAGCCGTCTCGATCGCCTTCTCCGGCGGCGGCACGGGCCCTCTCCTGACTGGGGTGAAGGACGGCCGGACGTTATCCCTGACATGGCCGAAGGCGCTGCCGAAACCGACCCTCGTCGGCAACGTGGCCACCTACGCGAACGTCCTGCCAGACGTGGACTTGCAGTTGAAGGCCGAGGTCGAGGGCTTTTCCCAGCTCTTGGTGGTGAAGACGGCAGAGGCAGCAAAGTACCCTGACCTCGCGCTGCTGAAGTTCAAGCTCGACACAGTCGGCTTGAACGTGACCGCCGACCCGACGACCGGACTGCTCAGTGCGGTGAACCCGGCGGGACAGGATGTATTCACCGCCTCGACCCCCATGATGTGGGACTCCACGACGACGGGAGCAGCGACTGGACAAGCACGGGCGGCCACGGCAGCCCGCTCGCTTGCCGCGGACTCGGTCCCCGGAGCCGGCACGCCGTCCGACGCCTTCGTGGCGCCGTCAGGGGCGAAGGACGCCCAGATGCCCACAACGGTCGCCGGCGACACCTTGGAGATCAAGCCCGACCAAGCCCTGCTGACCGGCGCACAGACGAAGTACCCCGTGTACATCGACCCGTCTGTCGCATGGGGAGAGCGTCAGAACTGGGCCTGGGCGTACCGTAGCTGGCCGAACAACTCGTACTGGAACACCAAGCAGGACGTTCGGGTCGGGTACGAGAGCGACACCAACGGGCTTTCCCGGACCTTCTTCCAGTTGGACACCGCCAACATCAAGGGTGCCCTCGTCTCGAAGTCGACCTTCCGCGTGAAAGAGACCTGGTCGTGGTCGTGCACCGCCACCCCGGTGGAACTGTGGACGACCGGCCCCATCTCCTCCAAGACCACTTGGAACAACCAGCCGAGCAAGGGCACACGACTGGCCACCGTCACCGCGGCCAAGGGCTACGAGGGATGTGCCCAGGGCAACCTCGAGTTCGACGCGACGGAGGCCGCGAAGGAGTCTGCGTCCAAGGGCTGGTCCAGTGTGACGCTGGGCCTGTACGCGTCGAACGAGAGCGACGTTTTCCAGTGGAAGCGGTTCGATCCCAAGACGATCACACTGGAGACGGAGTACAACAATCCGCCCAGCAGGCCAAAGGGTCTGGGCACCGACCCAGAGGGCCCTTGCGACCTCGCCAGCCGGTTCGTCCCCACCCGCACCATCGGTGACTCCCGCGTGAGCCTCTACGCGACGATCGACGATCCGGACGCCGGCAACCTGGTGGCCGAGTTCCAACTCTTCCAGCGGACTCTCTTCCCTCCCAGCACACCGAAGCTCATCGCAACGCAGTCCGTCCCTGCCAGCAGGGGCAAGGTGGCGACCTGGAGCGTGCCCGATGCCACCCTGCCCAACGGCACGTACACGTGGAAGGTCCGGGCCAAGGACCAGGACAACGCATACTCCCCGTGGTCGACCAGCTGTGCCTTCCGCATCGACCGCAGCCGCCCCAGTAAGCCCCCGGTGATCAGCTCCACGCAGTTCCCTGACGGCAAGAACGGCTGGCCTGCCACCACCGGCCAGGCCCGTACCCCAGGCACCTTCACCTTCTCCGCCAACGGTGTGGCGGACGCCAAGGAAATCCTCTACTACACGGATTCCGAACCCGCGCCCCGGGCTACCGCACCCGGTACGAGCGTCACTCTCACGCCCCCCGGCTCCGGCCCTCACTTCGTCTACGCAATCACGGTCGACAAGGCAGGCAACCGGTCCGACACCGCCACCTACCTCTACTATGCCAAGCGCTCACAGACCACGGACGGCCCGAACGACCTGAATGGTGACGGATTCCGTGACATCTGGACGGTCGATTCCCAGGGCGCTTTGCTCGCCTATGCCGGCCAGGGCAACGGCAAGTTCGCCGCCGCTACAAAGGGCGGGACGTCTTTCAACGGAGCTCAGATCGGCACCCAGGGCGACTGGGACGGCGACGGATACAACGACCTGGTCTCCCTCCAGCAGCCATCCGGCATGACCCAGAAGAAGCTCTGGACGTACCCGAACAACGGTCAGGGGTCGGTCGTCAACAACCCCGTCGAGTTGACGGTGGCCTGTCCGGTCAAGGACCCCGGCGTCGGCTGTGACTACGGCAGCGACTGGAACGGCGACGACCACTGGCACGACGCCGACCAGATCATCGCACCTGGTGACATCAATGGTGACGGTTCGCCGGACTTGCTGGTCAAGCAGGCCAAGCAGCTGTGGGCTTACTACGGCAGTATCTTCGGCTCCCTCGACAGCAATGGGGAGCCTGTCCTCGTCGGAAACGGCGACTGGGACAAGTTCACTGTCGTCGCTCCTGGAGACCTTAACGGCGACGGCATTCCCGACTTGTGGCTGCGTGACGACGCTTCCGGCGATGTCTTCCGGACCTTCGGTAGCAAGGGCACCAACGGTCTACTCGACCCCACCACCTGGGGAAGCTCGGCAAGCCGGGTGAAGGTTGCCGCCGGCATCGGAAAAGCCGCGTACCCGACACTTGGTTCGGCGGGTGACGTCACGGGGGATAAGCTCGCCGACCTCTGGGCGGTCGACGCCAACCGGCAGCTGGCGACCTTCAGTGGCACCGGCACCAGCCAGCCCCTGAATGTCACGGGGATCAACCAGGTCCCGTCCTTCCTCGGCAACCTCACTGCGCCCACGGCCCAGTGGAAGCTGTCTGGGCTGTCCAGCAGTACCAGCACCCCCAGCTCCGTCGGTGTCTTCCCGGCGGAGACTGCCGGGATCACCTGGCCCTCCGCAACGATCGGCGGGCGCAATACGCCCTACTCAGCGTTCGACGGACCCCAGTCCTCCATCACCACGGACAAGCCTGTCGTCGACACCCGCCAGAGCTTCACCATCAGCGCATGGGTGAAGCCGGGCTTCAGCGGCGCCGTCATCAGCCAGGACAATAACCGCAACAGCGCCTTCGCCATCTTCGCCGACCCCGACTCCAAGAAGTGGGCCTTCGCCCTCTCCAACGCCGACGTCGACGGTTCCGCGTATGACTGGTCCAGCAAGACCACCAACGACGCCGCCCGGTTCGTCCCTGACACTTGGCAGCAGCTCACAGCGGTCTACAACGCAGACACCGGCCTGATGAGTCTCTACGTCGACGGCGTCCTCGCCGGCGTCGGCCACCACAACGCGGCCACCAGCCCTGCCCCCGTGGGCCCGCTCGTCATGGGGCGGTACAAGGAGAACGGTAAGGCGGACTATTACCACGAGGGCCTCAAGGGCGGCATCAGCAACGTCGCTGTGTACCCCTACGCCGCCCCCCTCACCGCACCTGGTGCCACCGGCCCCATGTCTCTGACGGCCAAGCCCAGCCACTGCATGGACAATGACAACGCCCGGCCGGTCGACGGCAACAAGATCCAGGCGTGGGACTGCAACATGATTGGCGGTGGGGCCGCCCAGAAGTTCGACATCCGCGCCGACGGCACCATCCGGCACCAGGACAAGTGCCTCGACGCCAAGGACGCGGGCACCACCAACGGGACGCCGCTCCAAATTGTCGTCTGCCACAACCACCCCGCGCAGCAGTTCCTCCCCCGCGCTGACGGCAGCCTCTACAACCCGGTCTCCGGCCGGTGCGTGGACGCGAGCAACATGGAGACGGGCACCCAGCTCTACCTGTGGGACTGCAACGCCACCAACCCGCAGCGCTGGACCATACCCGCTCTGAGCACGGCCCCGTTGCCCGTTCCTCTGTGGTGACAAAGCCGAATAACTGACACCGGAGGGTGTTCGGCAGCCATTGCTGCCGAACACCCGCCGATTCGGTTCACAGTCGTGAATCCATCAGCAGGACGGAACGTCCCCGTTCCGGTTCAGCGCCCGCAGCGAGCCCACCGCGTCCGTCAGCGAAGTGACGGGGACCAGCCGCAGGCCCTCGGGGAGGTCGGACTTCGCGTCCGAGCACTCCGCCTTCGGCACCAGGAACACGGTCGCCCCGTCGCGGCGCGCGGCCTGGGTCTTCAGGCCCACCCCGCCGACGGCGCCGACCGTGCCGTCGGCGGTGATGGTGCCCGTACCGGCGATGCTGCGGCCGCCGGTGAGTTCGCCGCCGCTGCCGTCGCCGTCGAGCTTGTCGACGATGCCCAGGGTGAAGAGGAGTCCGGCGCTCGGGCCGCCGACGTCGGCGAGGTTGAGCTGGACCTTGATGTCCTTGGGGTCCTTCTTGAGGAAGCCGAGGGCGGCGGCCGCGGCGGCCGACTGCGACTGGGCCATTTCCTCCAGGTTGTGCTCCTCGATCTGCTTGTCGCTTCCGCCCGAGGGATACACCGACTCCCGGGGCATGACGGCCTGGTCCGTCTTGAACCAGTGGCCGATCAGCTCGGGCAGCTTCATCGTCGAGGAGGGGCCGGTGGCCCGGATGGTGGTCATCCGGAGCTGGCCCTTGGTGTCCCGCACCGGGGCGCCGGTGACGGTGATCACCGGCTTGCCCTGGTCGGAGCCCAGTACGTCGGCCGTGGGGCCCGGCACGGCCACCACGAAGGGCAGCGGCGCGAGGGCCGCGACGGCGAACAGCCCGAGGACGGGCGCGGCGCAGACGGCCAGGGCGGCGGGACGCGGCAGACGTGTGAGGCGAGAGAGCACCCGGCCAATCTACCGACCCGGGCGGCCCGGCCCGCGCCGCCCGAGTCCGCGCCGGTCAGCGCAGGGCGTCGGCGACCTCGCGGGCCGCGTCCACCACGCGGGGCCCGACCCGCTCCGGGACGGCGTCGGCCAGCATCACGACGCCGACGCTGCCCTCCAGTCCGGTGATGCCGACGAGCGGTGCGGCGGCGCCGCTGGCGCCCGCCTCCAGCTCGCCGTGGGTCAGGGTGTAGCCGGGCTCGATGAGGGAGCCCTGGCGGGCGGCCAGGATGGCCCGGCCGGCCGCGCCGCGGTCCAGCGGGTGGCGGAAGCCGGCCCGGTAGGCGACGTGGTAGTCGGTCCAGGTGGGCTCCACGACGGCCACGGCGAGGGCCTCGGTGCCGTCGACGAGGGTCAGGTGCGCGGTGGCCCCTATGTCCTCGGCGAGGGAGCGCAGGGCGGGCAGCGCCGCCTCGCGCACGAGCGGGTGGACCTGCCGGCCCAGGCGCAGCACGCCGAGCCCGACGCGGGCCCGGCCGCCGAGGTCGCGGCGGACCAGGGCGTGCTGCTCCAGCGTGGCGAGCAGGCGGTAGACGACGGTGCGGTTGACACCGAGGCGGTTGGAGAGCTCGGTGACGGTCAGACCGTGGTCGGTGTCGGCGAGCAGCTTGAGGACTCTCAGCCCTCTGTCGAGAGTCTGGGAGGTTTCCGCGGTCACGACGCCTCTCCCTCTGTGATCGGTGGGCGGCGGTGACTCTCACACGGTGCAGCGCTGCCGGTCCCTCGGCGACGCACGGAGAGGCCGCCGGTGGCGGCCAAGGCACCGGCTGCGCTCCCGCGGCGGCGCTGCCACGGGGCGTTCGATGCGGGGACAGTAGCGAGCGAGTCCGCTGAGCGAAAGGCCTCGTCCAGAATCCGGGCGCCTACTGCCGGTTTAAGACGTTTTCTGCACGGGGCTGTATCGATTCGTAATGTCCCCTGACCGAAATCCGGTTTACACGGCGCTTAGGCTGATCGTGTTCAAAAAGATGTTGGGGGGGCGGGGTGCAACGTACCCCGGCACGCATACAAGGGGAGAGAAGCAACAGTGAAGCTGAAGCGCATGGCCGTCGTGGCCGCTGCCGCTGTCGTCGGTCCGACGGTCCTCATGGCCACGCCCGCCATGGCGGACGAGGCCCAGACCCCGGCCGTCACGACGCCCGACGCCGCGCCGAAGGACGACGCCGCGCCCGCCGCCGAGACCCCGGCGAAGGACGCGAAGCCGGCCGCCGAGACCCCGGCGAAGCCCGCCGCGGAGAAGCCGGCCCCGGCTCCGGCCCCGGCCAAGCCCGCCGCCGAGAAGCCGGCCTCCAAGCCGGCCCCGGCTCCGCAGGTCGAGGACGCGGACGAGTACAAGGAGGGCCCGAAGCTGGGCCTGAGCGGCCTCCCGGCCGGCGGCTTCAAGGCCGGCGGCGACTGGACCGAGGTCACCCTGAAGGTCGACAACCGCGGCATCCAGGGCTTCAAGGACTACGGCTTCGCCGTTCTCGGTGGCAACGACAACGACACGCTGCACGCCAAGCACCTCGACATCCAGATCTACAACGGCACGAAGTGGGTCGCGGCCGACAAGGACCCGTCGGGCCAGACCGCCGGCACCGTCTTCGACAGCTACGTCGACGAGGACGAGGTCTTCACGGTCAAGCTGCGCATGAAGTTCAGCAAGGACGCTCCGCTCGGCAGCATCGAGTTCGTCGTCGCCGGCGGCAGCAACAACGTCGACGAGGAATTCGCGTCCGACGCGCAGTTCTACACGTCGAAGATCGTCCGGGGCTCCACCGGCGGTGGCAACACCGGCGGCAACACGGGTGGCCACAACAACGGTGGCAACACCGGCGGCAACACCGGCGGCAACAACAACACCAAGCCGAACGGCGGCGGCACCACCACGCCGATCGTCGACACCAACACCGGCTCCGGCAACACCGGCGGCAGCACCAACACCGGCGGCGAGCTCGCCGAGACCGGTGCGGACGCCGCCACCAGCTGGGCGCTCGGCGCCGGCGGTGTCGCGCTCGCCATGGGTGCGGCCCTGGTCGCCGGCACCGGCCGTCGTCGCCGCGTCACCAACTGACCCGGGCTCCACGAGAACGGGGTCCGTGCGCACCGCGCACGGACCCCGTTTCCGCATCCTCAGGAGCAGCGGCTCACCGCATCCGGGTGGCCCACTCCTGCACCTTCTTGATCCGCTCCTTCAGCTGCCCCGCCGTCGCCTCCGCGCTCGGCGGCCCGCCGCACACCCGGCGCAGCTCCGTGTGGATCACCCCGTGCGGTTTCCCGCTCTGGTGGACGTACGCGCCCACCATCGTGTTCAGCGACTTCCGCAGCTCCAGCAGCTCCTTGTGCGAGACCACCGGCCGCCGGTCGGCCGGCAGCTCCAGCAGGTCCGCCTCGGAGTCGGGCTTGCGGCGGCTGTGCGCGATCTGCCGGGACTGCCGCTTCTGCAGCAGCAGCTGCACCTGGTCCGGCTCCAGCAGACCCGGGATGCCGAGGTAGTCCTGCTCCTCCTCGCTGCCCGGGTGCGCCTGCATGCCGAACTCGGCGCCGTCGTACAGCACCCGGTCGAAGACGGCGTCGGACTCGAGGGCCTCGAAGGACATCTGCTCGTCCTCGCCGGTGTCCTCGTCCTCCTGCCGGTTCGCCTCCTCCATCTCCTTCTCGGACTCGGCGTACGGGTCGTCGTCCTCGCCCGCCTTCTTCGGCCGGTCCAGGACGTGGTCGCGCTCGACCTCCATCTCGTTGGCGAAGCCGAGGAGGTAGGGGATCGTCGGAAGGAACACGGACGCCGTCTCGCCGCGCCTGCGCGATCGTACGAAGCGGCCGACGGCCTGCGCGAAGAACAGCGGCGTCGAGATCGTCGTCGCGTACACGCCCACCGCGAGGCGCGGTACGTCGACGCCCTCGGACACCATGCGGACCGCGACCATCCAGCGGTCGTCGTTCCCGCTGAAGGTGTCGATGTTCTTCGAGGCGCCCGCGTCGTCGGAGAGCACGAGGGTCGCCTTCGTGCCCGTGATCTCCCGGATCAGCTTCGCGTACGCGCGCGCCGCGTCCTGATCGGCGGCGATGACGAGCCCGCCGGCGTCCGGGATGCCCTTCCTGACCTCCGTCAGGCGCTGGTCGGCGGCACGCAGCACGTTCGGCATCCAGTCGCCGCGCGGGTCCAGGGCCGTGCGCCAGGCCTGCGAGATGGCGTCCTTGGTCATCGGCTCGCCGAGGCGGGCCTCGATCTCGTCGCCGGCCTTGGTGCGCCAGCGCATGTTGCCGCTGTAGGACAGGAAGATCACGGGGCGGACGACGCCGTCGCCGAGGGCGTTGCCGTAGCCGTAGGTGTAGTCGGCGGAGGACCGCCGGATCCCGTCGTTCCCCTCCTCGTACGTGACGAAGGGGATCGGGTTGGTGTCGGACCGGAAGGGCGTGCCGGTCAGGGCCAGGCGCCGGGTCGCCGGGTCGAAGGCCTCCAGACAGGCCTCGCCCCAGGACTTCGAGTCGCCGGCGTGGTGGATCTCGTCGAGGATCACCAGCGTCTTGCGCTGCTCGCAGCGGTTGCGGTGCAGCATCGGGCGCACGCCGACGCCCGCGTAGGTGACGGCGACGCCGTGGTAGTCCTTGCTCAGCGGCCCGGCCGAGTACTCGGGGTCGAGCCGGATGCCTATGCGGGCGGCGGCTTCCGCCCACTGCTTCTTCAGGTGCTCGGTCGGCGCGACCACGGTCACCTGCTGCACCACGTGGTGGTGCAGCAGCCAGGAGGCCAGCGTGAGCGCGAAGGTGGTCTTGCCGGCGCCGGGGGTGGCGACCGCGAGGAAGTCCCGCGGCTGGGTCTGGACGTACTTGTCGAGCGCCCCCTGCTGCCAGGCTCGCAGCTTGCTGGCGGTACCCCAGGGGGCACGGCCGGGGAAGGCGGGTGAGAGGTGGTGGGAGGCGGTAGTAGTCACGGTCTCCGGTTCGTTGCTCTCGGCGGTCGTGGCAGTCGTGGCCGTCCCCGCCGACGTGGTGGTCGTACGTAGGACAACCGGGCCACCTTACCGGCGCGCGCCCGCCCCCCGCGGAGGGACAGGCCCGTGACCTCGGCGGGTGCGGCGAGGGTCACACCGGCCGGACACCCTCCGCCGCGCACGCGTCACAGCGAGCGCAACCGCCGGGCGATCGAGGCGAGATCGGCCTCCCGCCCGGCCGCGACGTCCACGACCAGGCCGTACGCACGGTCCTGATCGGCGTCCGCGAGGTCCACCCCGTTCACGGCGAGGAAAGTGGCCGCGGCGAGCCAGGCCGTGCGCTTGTTCCCGTCGACGAGGGGGTGGTTCACGGCGATGCCGTGCAGCAGCGCGGCGGCCTGCTCGTACGGGTCCTCGTAGGCCGGCGTCCCGAACATGCGGGCGCGGGGCCGGTGCACGGCCGACTCCAGCAGCCCGGGAGCCCGCAGCTCCACGGGCTGCTCCCGGGCCAGGCAGGCGTGCCGGGCGAGGTCCAGGACCTCGGCGAGGGTCAGGTGCCGGACCGGGGCGGCGGCGCTCACTGCCCGAGCCTCTCCAGCAGCCCGGCATGCCGCACCGCCAGCCGCGCGGCCTGTGCCCCGACCCGCTCGCGCTCCCGGCGCAGGTACGCCCGTACGGCCTCCAGGGCCAGGGCCTCGGGGGTCGAGTCGGTGGCGTCGGCGAGATCGGCCAGCTCGGCGCGCTCGGCGTCGGAGATCGGAAGGGTCAGCGCGTTCACGTCCACGAGCGCAGCGTAACCAGCGGGGCCGACAGCCCCCCACCCCTTTTCCGCGCCCCCGGGCACCGCTGCGGCGTCCCGTGCCCAGCCCCCGGCGGGGGGCTCAGGATCCGACGGACGGCCCGGCCCTCGGCGGAGGCGGGGCCAGGCCCCGGCAGGCGCAGCCGCACGTCCCCGCGGCGTCGGCCCCAGGCCGCGGGACCGGGCTCAGGGCCGGCGGGGCTGGGGTCAGGCCCGACGGGGCCAAGCCCAGGCACGGCGGAACCGGCCTCAGGCGCCCGCAGGGTGCGGCTTCCGGCGCGGCCGGTTCAGGCGCCCGCAGGGTCCGGGTTCCGGCGGGGTCGGGGTCAGGCGCCCGCAGGGTGCGGTCCAGCGGGACCGGGTCAGGCGACCGCGGGGTGCGCAGGCGGGTGGGGTGGGTCCAGGCGGGTTGCGACCCAGGCGCCGGCCAGGGCCACGCAGGCCATCGGGAGGAACACCACCAGGAACGCCGCCGGGTGCGAGGCCGCGGCCCCGGACGCCGAGGCGGCGGCGTCGTGCCCCGCGCCCACCGCCCCGCCGCCCAGTGCGGCGAACGCCGCGCCCCCGGCCGCCAGCAGCACCACGTTCGCCAGCGCGTCCGAGATCTGCAGCGCGGCGGAGTTCGCCCCCGCCTCCTCCGGCGCGGACAGCTTGAGCAGCAGCACGCTCGTCGAGCCGATCACCAGCCCCATGCCGAGCGAGCCCACCGCCCAGGCCAGCGCCAGCGTCCACACCGGCACCGCCTCGACCAGCACCGCCGGGGCCCCCGCGATGGCCACCGCCACCATCACCATCCCGGCGACCATCAGCCGCTCCCGGTAGGGCGCCGTCCGGCCCTGCGACTGCACCCACGACCCCAGCGCCCACGTCACCCCGCCCAGCGCCAGCGAGAAGCCCGCCCACGTCGGGCTCAGGCCGCGCTGGGTGACCAGCATCAGCGGCACGAAGCTCTCCGCCCCGATGAACGCCCCCGCCGCCACCCCGCGCAGCAGCACCACCGACGGCAGCCCGCGCCGCGCCCGGTACGTGCCGCGCGGCAGCAGCCCCAGCACCGCCGGCACCAGCAGGGCCGCGCCCGCGAGGCCGGGCAGCAGCGACAGCCACCGCAGGTCCTGGGCGGCGTACTGGAGCAGCCCGGCGCCCAGCGAGATCCCGAGCGCCAGCCGGATCCGCCGCCGGTCGAACGCGACCGGCGCGGCCGGGTCCACCGGCCCGGACGCGGTGCGCCGGATCGCCGGCAGCGCCACGATCAGCGGTACGACGACCAGCGCGGGGATCCCGAGGAACACCCACCGCCAGCCGAGGCGCTCGGTGACCGTCCCCGCCGCCAGCGGCCCGACGATCGACGGCACCACCCAGCTCGCCGCGAAGGCCGCCATGATCGCGGGCCGCAGCCGCTCCTCGTAGGCCCGGCTGACCACCACGTACAGGGCGACGATCACCAGCCCGCCGCCGAACCCCTGCACCGCCCGCCCGAGGACGAACACCCCCATCAGCTGCGCGGTCCCGGAACACACCAGCCCGGCGGCGAACGCCCCGATCCCCACCGTCAGCGGCCGCAGCGGCCCCTGCCGGTCGGCCCACTGCCCGGACAGCACCATGGCGAAGAGGCTGGTGGTGAAGTACGCGGAGAACCCGAAGGCGTAGAGCCCGATCCCGTCCAGCTCCCGCGCGGCGACGGGCATCGCCGTCCCGACGGCGGTGGCCTCGAAGGCGATGAGGAAGATCACGGAGATGATCCCGACGCTGAGCGTCCGGTACGCCGGCCCGAGAATGCCGCCCTGCGGCGGCGGGGCGGCGACGGTGGTCTCGGATATCCCGGGTTCAAGGGCGCTCATCGCCCCAGAGTAAGTTCCAAGGGCCACTCTCGCCCCTGTCATTTCGACCGATCCCGCCTCGGCCGCGCGACCTAGGTCCGCGAGCCCGTGTGAACGCGGCATGGCAGTCACATTGCAGACGCCGCGCCGCCCTTCCCCCGCCGCACGGGCCCCCGTACGTTCGTACTCGTCACCACGCACCACCGCACCACCTCATCACCACACAGCCGTGTGCCCGAGTGGTTGAGGGACTCGCCTGCAAAGCGGGTTACGCCGGTTCGATTCCGGTCACGGCTTCCACTGCCCCTGACCAGGCAGAACGGATGGGAGGCACCCCGCACGGGGTGCCTCCCGTTCCTTCGTCCGCCTCCGGCGGGCGCTTCGCGGGCGGGGCTCAGTCGACCTTCTCCCCGTCATACGTGCCGCCCTGGCAGTAGTCACCCGCGTCGTTGATCGCGGGGGTCCCGCCGCCCTCCCTGCACTGGGACGGAGTGACGACGGTGACGGCGGATGGTGCGCCCTGAGCGGTGGCGGCCGTGGCCGCGCCCGTGAGGCCGATGCCGGAGAGGGCCGTCGCGGCGGCGACGGCAGCGAGGATTCGTCGAATGCGCATGTGGTTCCCCTTTCGCGGTGTTCCCGTCCAGGAAACAGAAGCCCCTCACTCCAGGCTGCGCCCCATCGATGAGGTGTGCGAGTCCAGCGCGACGGCCCGCGGCCGCCACTCCACGGGCACACGACCGGCCCCACGGCCAGGAATGCCGACGGCGCGTCCGTGCGCGCCCCGGACTCACGTGGCTTCCTTCGCCTGCGCCTCGTGGCCCTGCTGCCGCGCGATGGTGTTCCCGGACACGTACCCGACCCGCACCGACTCGACGAGGTCGTTGCCGAAGTCGCCGTCGGGGTCGATGCCGTGGCGCGCCACGAACTGCCTCATGGGCGCCTCGGCGTTGTGCTCACCCGCCTGGAACATCGCCTTGTTGGAGGCGTGCGTCCGGCCGTCGACCTCGTCCTTGTGCTTGTCCTTGGTCTCGTCCGACCACTCCCCGATGACGCCCGAGACGGCCTGCTCCACGGCACCGCTGCCGGTGTCCACGGCCAGCGGGACGACGACCGCCGCCGCGCCCGCCACGGCGGCCGTGGCCGGCAGGAAGGCCGCACCGGCGGCGATCGCGGCGGTGGTGCCGAACTCCGCCCAGTGCGAGCTCCGCTCGTGCGCCTTCTCGTACGCCTCGTTCTCCTTCTCGCCGGCCGCCCGGACCTGCTCGGCGCGGGACTCGTCGAGGATGCCCTGGACCTCGGCCCCGGTACGGACCACCGTCCGGGCCCGGCCCTCGTCGATCGTGCCGCCCTGCGCCGCCCGGCTCTCCAGGACGCTCGCGGAGTAGACCCGTTCGGCGGTGGACACGGTGGCGTAGGCGTCGGGGTGCTGGGCGAGGGCGGCGAGCAGGTCCCGGGCGGACGCCCGGTTCAGGTTCGCGTGCTTGTGCCCGTCGTCGGCTCGCGGTGCGAAGACGCTCGCCTTCTCCTTGCCGTCCACCGCCTGGTTGACGTCGTCGATGTACCCGGCGGTCATGCGGCCCAGGCTGTCGACGAGTGCCTCGTGGTGCTTGAGCAGCCCGGCGTCGCCGCCGTACTTCAGCACGGCGGCCTCCATGACCCGCGCTCCGGCCCCGGTCCGCTCGAGTGCGGGCGCGGGGTCGTCCCAGGCGTGGCCGAGGGCGGCCGCCTCCAGGGCGTGACCGAGGGCGTCGGGCATGTACGAGCGGGCCCTCTCCAGGTCCTGCGGCCTGGTGCTTCCCGTGTCGATCGTGGAGCGGTACCCCTCGGCGGCGAAGAAGTCGAGGTAGTGCTCGACGCGCCCACCCGTGGCGTCCCTGCCGAGGTCGGGGGCGCCGGACCGCACGCGCCCGTCGGTGGTGTAGGCGGGGCGGTTCCGGTCCGTGTCGAAGAACTCGGCCGCGGCGGCCGGGCTGTGTCCCAGGGCCTCCAGGAAGCCGACGACGGGGTCGTAGCCGGCGCCGTTGACCCCCGAGGGGTTCAGCAGGTTCCTGCCGTAGCCGGCGCCCAGCTGGCGGCCCCGGTCGAAGAAGCCGGGGTCCTTGGCGTGGATCTGGGTGGCGTGGTCGGCGATCGGAACCAGGAACCGGGGGTCGTAGTTCCCGTACCGCATGATGCCGCCCAGCAGCTGGTACCCGAACGGCGGGTTCTGCTCGTACCGCCCGACGGGGATCTGCTGGGTGCCGAGCCTGCGCAGCTCCTGTGCGTAGCCGTCGGGCAGGTGCGGCTCGGTCGTGGAGCGGGTGGCGGTGGCCAGGTTGAGGCCGAGGTTCTTCTGGAGTTCCTGGACGTCCGTCAGGCGCTGCTCGTCGAGCCTGCCGTAGGAGTGGGTGTCGGTGGCCATGGTGCCGAAGAAGCGGAGCGCGCCGCTGGGGCCGAGGTTCCCGTAGAAGGCGGTCGCGAACTCCGGCTTCGTGGCGTTGTCGGCCAGCAGCTCGTTCAGCTCCGCCAGCTCGGCGTGCGAGAGGTCGCGGCCCTTGCGGGCGAGGTCGGTCGCGCGGCCCGCCTGCTCGGCGGTGAGGCCGGCGAACGCGGGGGCGGTGAAGTCGTGGTCGTCGGCGAGGTTGGCGCCGAGGAGCCGGGCGAGGGAGCGGTCCACGTCGTCACAGGCGTCGACGGCCGCGTCCACCTTCGCCTGCCAGCGGGGCCGGTTGACGCGCAGGGACTCCTGGTAGTCGGGATCGTGGCGGGCCGCGTGCCGGTCGGCGTCGGTGGCCAGGGGTAACGCCTCGACCTTCCCCTTCCCGTCCACCCGGAAGCCCGCGGCGGGGGCCTCCTCCTCGGCGATCCTCCTCAGCCGGTCGCGGGAGGACCTGAAGGTGTCGTGGCCCTGGGCGAGGGCCCGGTGGACGCCCTCGGCCTCCTTGGCGGCGTCCTCGAACTCCTTGGCCGTCCTGTCGACGAACGGCCGCGCCACGCCGGCGGTGACCCCGCTCCACTCGGCCTTGTCGGACTTGGCCTTCATGCCGTTGCGGGCGGCCTCGGCCAGCTCCTCCAGCTTGGCGGCCATGGCCTGCCAGTCGCGGACGGCGGTGGCGAGCTTGTCGATGGGGGCGTTCAGCACGTTCTCGTACGTCACCACGGCGGTGCCTGCTCCCCGACTACTTGAGGTAGGCGTCGAGCTTGGAGGTGGTGAACTCCGCGTAGAGGCACTGCTCGTCCCTGCGGTGGGAGGAGAGCGAGTAGTTCAGCCCGTTGGAGATCTGCGCGCAGGCGGCGGCGAGGGTCTTGACCTGGGATTCCCACCGGGCGTTCGCCTTGGCGAGCGCGGCCCCGCTGCCGAAGCCCTCGCGCGAGAGCGCGCCGGCGGCCTCGGCGGAAGCGGTGGCGGCGTGCCGGCCGTCGGCCTGGAGGCGGGAGTGCAGCTTGTGGGCCTCGCTGCCGATGGCGCCGATGTGGTCGTGGTTGAGGACGAGGTCGGCGGGGCCGGGGGCCTGGTTGAGGCGGGTCGAGATGTTGGCCGCGGCGGTGGCGCGTGCGGCGGACCACTCCTCTTCGAAGGACATCCCGGGTACTCCCCACTCCGTGTCTGCGTCAGGACCTCGCCCGCCGTACGACGACTGCGGCGACGGCTCCGCCGATGAGGACACAGGCCCCCAGCCCGAGGGCGATCCAGGACAGACCGCCACCGCCGTCGCCCTTGTCTACCGCAGCCCCGGCCCGGGGCGGGGGCGGGGCGGTGATCTTTCCCCCGGTCGAGGGAACGGGAGCGCCCGATGCTGCCGTTCCGGCTGCCGCCGCGGCTGCCGCGAGGTCGGGCAGCGGATACACGTCCGCCGGGCCGGGGTCCCCGGGGGTGGGGAGGGCGACGCGGGGGCGGACCACGCCGTAGCCGATGTAGTCGTTCCGCTCGACGCCGTCGACGGGCTTGCCGGCGGTGTTGAGGAGGACACGGAGGATCTGGTTGTTGGTCCAGGTGGGGTGAGCGGACCAGAGGAGGGCGGCGGAGGCCGAGGTTAGGGCGGTGGCGTCGCTTGTGCCGTGGCTGGTGCACAGCCCCGTCTTCCGCGTACATGCCGTAACGATGCCGACGCCAGGTGCGGACATATCTACCTGTACGCCATGCTCCGACTCCTTCGTTGCCCGGCCATCAGAGTCCACTGCGGCTACCCCGACCACTCCCGGCGTCGCAGCTGGATAATTAACCCTGTTGAGGGTATCCCCCTCGTTCCCAACAGCAGCGAAAATCAATTTCCCCTTCGACAGTGCGTACTTCACCGCTTCAGCTCGCGCTCGATCATCTTCCGGACTACCCGCCCGACCTTGGGAAATGTTGATGATCTGGGCTTCCGAGTCAGCAGCGAATCGGATGGCTTCCACCCACGTTGGAGTAGCAGCCTCCTCCAAAACATTGGGCACCCTGATTGGAAGGATCTTAGCTCCGGGCGCAAGGCCGTAGGCGCCATCCCCGCTGGGGTGACTACCAGTTCCGGCAATCATGGCGGCCATGCTCGTACCGTGACCGTCATAGTCGTCACGGGCGTCGCCATTGCCGTCCCCTGCGGGAAATGTCTTTCCCGGCAGGACCTGGCCTTCTAGCTCAGGGATCCGACCGACGCCCGTATCGATGACAGCAACCGTCACACCTTTACCAGTGCTGATTTTCCAGACATCGTCGACCTTCATGGCATCCAGGTGCCACTGCTGCTCCCGGATGGTCTGCGCATGCGCCGGGGCAACCGCAACCCCGACCAACATGAGACCCATGAGGGTCGAAGTCACCCTTCGCGTGCGCATCCCGTGCAATGTCCGTTCCGCTCAGTCGATCACCGGAGGGACAACGCGGCGGTTGCCCTGCCAGGTCTCTTCGTCCTCGGCCAGGTAGCCAGGCCGGCGGCCCACCTGACCTCCACGTTGCCTGCCCGCCGCTGGTGACACGGTGCCGCCGTGACCCACAGCCCCGGCTCCCGACCCGCGTACAACGCCCGCCCCGCCCTGGGTGAACGCCTGGCCGCCAGTTACTGCCTGGCGTCCACCGACAACGCCCCCTGGCTCCATGGCCAGTCGGCGACCAGTCGCTTGGCCACCTGGAGTGCCATGCGGTGCACTGAGGCCGCCGCCCATCATTCCAGGCATCGGGCGACCGCCAGCATGCGGACCATCAGCGCCGATGACCGTGCCACGATGGATGCCAGCGCTCGACCCGCCGGTGGCAATCGGCCGACCACCCACGATCCCAGTATCGCGTGGAGGTGGTACGGCAATGCCGCCAACCTTCCCGCCGATCCCCCCAGGGGGCCGCCCGACCGGGAGAGAGCCGCCGCCCAGCCCTGGCGTCCCAATCACCGGAGGCATCGGCAATGACGGTGCTGAGAAACGCGGCCCATTTCCACCTTCACCAGCGCCAACCGGTACCGCTATTGGGGGCAGGGGACTATCCGGGAGCGTGGCAAGGTGGTCGATGCCTACGTTTACGTCACGGCTCGGCATGACAGGCAACGGAGACAACACCTGCCCCTCGGACGGAAGCGTCGGATGAACCCGTAGGGGTTGGTTGTCTGCCGGCTGCCCATATCCCTGCGGCAATCCACCAGCCGATCCTGCGGACTCGTACGACGACTCGCCACTGAATTCGCCTGCGCCTCCCGAAAAAGCTCCTGGGCGTTCGCGAACCTTCTCATCCCCGAAACCGGTCGGTTCAAAGTCCGGCGGCGGCGCCGGAAACGTCGGCACAGTCGCCTTGTTCATCTCCGCCGACGACTGCTCGTACGACTGCGCGAGCTTCGTCAGCTGCTGCACCGCCTGCTGGTGGTCCGCGGTCAGCTTCGTGTGGGCGGTTCGGCCGAGTTGTTGGGCGTCCGGGTCATTGTGGAACTTGTGCGCCGCGTCCAGGTTCTCGGCCGCCGACGTGTCGTACTTCGGGGTGTTGGCCTTCACCTCGATCATCGTCTGCGCCGCCTGCGTCATCCACTTGCCGCCGGCCTCGCTGTAGTCGCCCAGCAGCAGCGTCGCGTTGCCCGCGCGGCTGACCCACTCCTGGAAGGCGTGCGCGGCCTCGCCCTCCCAGCCCTTGACCTGGTGCTTCTTGAGGGCGCTGCCGATCTCTTTGATCACGGTCGCAGCTTCCGCCAGCTGCGTCGCCCGGGCCTTGACCGTTTCCGGGTTGACCGACGCGATCATCGCCAGCAGCTGCTCGTGCGAGTAGCCCTCGAAGTTCGTCGTCGCCATCAGATCGTGCCCTTCGACGTACTCGGGTTCGGAGTCGGGGGCGCGGTCGGGGCGTGCTTCTGGGCCTCGCGTTCCTGCTGGACCAGGGGGTCGCGGTCCGGTACGTAGGCTTCCTTCGACTGCTTGATCAGCGCCCGCATGCGGGCCTGCGTCTCCTCGTCCACGCCGCCGTAGCCCTTGCCCGCCGTCAGGATGGCGATGCCCAGCGCCTCGATCTGGCCCGCCAGGCCCGCAGACAGCTTCTGCAGCTCGCCGTGGACCGTCGTGTACGCCTTGAACAGGGCGTCCGCCTCGGCGAAGCCCGTGCCCAGGGTGCCCGCCGGCAGGGTGCCGTGGGCCAGTTTGCCGGCGTCCGCCTCCGAGCCGTCGAGGGTCTTCAGCAGGGCGTCGACCCGGTTCTTGTAGTCGGTCAGGGAGTCGTACTCGACCTCCAGGGCCTTCGCCTGGGCCATCAGGCCGGCCGCCACCCCACTGGCGACGTTCACCCCCAGCAGCCCCGGACCCGCGTTGTCCACCGCCACGACGCCTCCCCCGCTCCCCGTCCCCGTCCCCGTTCGCACCCGCTCGCGCCACTCTAACGATCGGCGCCGACAGGCCCCAAGCGGTTAGGAGTTGGGCGCCGCCGGCACCGGTGCCGCGACCGCCGCGGATGGCCGGATCGGGATCCTGTTCACGGGCCGGCCCGTCGCCGCGCGGACCGCCGAGGCCACCGCCGCCGGGGTGGTCACCACCGGGACCGCGCTCGCCGCCTTCGCGCCGAACGGGGCCACCACGTCCCGCTCCTCCACCAGACGGACGATCCGCACCGCCGGGGCGTCCAGGGACGTCGGCAGGGCGTAGCCCGTCAGGTCCGGGTGGCGGACCAGGCCGGCGACCGAGCGGAGGTTCTCCGTCAGGGCCGCGCCGACGCCCTGGGTGACGCCCGCTTCGATACGGGCCTCCAGCTGGCGGGGGTTGAGGACGCGGCCGACGTCCTGGGCGACGGCGAGCTCCACCACCCGCACCGTGCCCAGCTCGATGTCCACGTCGACGACCGCGCGGATCGCGCAGAACGCGAGGCCGACGAAGGCGTCGCCCTGGCCGTCCGAGTCCAGCGGCTCCGTGGGATGGGGGCGGCACTGGGCCGTCGCCCAGAGCTCCTTGCCCTCTATGGCCTCCGCGACGGACATGGAGAAGGCCCCGTCGTACGACGTGATCCGACCGTCCTGGATCTGGAGGAGTTCCGTCGACATGCCGAGCTTGTGGGCCATGGGCTGGAGGAGCTGCGTGCGGACCATCTTCGCGGCCCGTTCGACGGCCCCGCCCGACACCCAGGTGTGGCGGCCGTGGGCGGAGGGGCCCGCCGGCGGCTGGTCGGTGTCGACGGGGGCGCAGGTCACCTCGTCGATGCCGAGGACCTCCTGGACGATCTGGCGGGCGAGGGTGGCGAAGCCCTGCCCGGTGTCGACGGCCGCGCAGATGACGGTGGCGGCGCCGCCGACCACCTTCACGGTGGCGGTGGAGACCTCGTCCGCGCCCTCGGCGCCGAGCATGTGGACCATGCCCACGCCGTAGCCGACGCCGCGCCGCACCGCGCTGGGTTCGCCCGCGCCCTCGGGGCCGCCGGGCAGCAGCCACTCCTCCTCGGGGGTGTCCTTGGGGAGGGAGGGCAGGGGGAAGTCGCGGACCGAGCGGAGGAGTTCGGCGACGGGGGCCGGGCAGGTGACGGTCTGGCCGGTGGGGAGCAGGTCGCCGGTGGCCAGGACGTTGCGCAGGCGCAGCTCCGCGCCGTCGATGCCGAGGGCGGCGGCGAGCTTGTCCATCTGGCCCTCGTACGCGGCGCAGACCTGCATGGCACCCTCGCCCCGGACGTGGCCGGAGGGCGGGTTGTTCGTGCGGACCGCCCAGCCCTCGACGAAGGCGTGCGGGACGACGTACGGGCCGCAGGCGAAGGCCACGGCCGCCGCGAGGGACTCGGCGGAGGCGTCGGCGTAGGCGCCGGCGTCCATCAGGATCTGGGCCTCGACCTTGACCAGCCGGCCCTCGGCGTCCGCGTGGTGGCGGTAGCGCAGCAGGGTCGGGTGCCGGTGGGCGTGGCCGAGGAAGGACTCCTCGCGGGTGGCGGCCAGCTTCACCGGGCAGCCGGTGCGCAGGGCCAGCAGGCCGAGCGGCAGCTGGAAGGCGGCGTCCTCGCGGTCGGCGGTCGCACCGGGCACGCCGGTGACGACGACGCGTACGCGGTCCGGCTCCAGGCCGAAGCAGGCGGCGGCCAGGTCGCGGTCGGTGTGCGGGTCGGTGGAGGCGGTGTAGATCTCCACGCCGCCGTCGGGGCGGGGCACGGCGAGGCCGGCCTCGGCGCCGATCGGGGCGGGGTCCTGGCGGCCGATGCGGTAGAGGCCCTCGACGACGACCTCGCCGGTGGCCTCGGGGTCGCCGTAGCGCAGCGGGATGTGCCGGATCAGGTTGCCGTCCGGGTGCAGCGGGGCCGCGCCGAAGGACTGCTCGGGGTCGGTGACGGCGTCGAGGAGTTCGTACTCGACGATGATCGCGGCGGCGGCGAGGCGCGCCGTGTCGGGGTGGTCGGCGGCGACGGCGGCGATGGGCTCGCCGTGGTGGCGTACGACGTCGTGGGCGAAGACCGGCCGGTCGGCGATGCGCCGGCCGTGGGTGGTCGCGCCGGGGACGTCGGCGTGGGTGATGACGGCGCGCACGCCGGGCATCTCGGCGGCGGCCGAGGTGTCGATGGAGCGGATGCGGGCGTGGGCGTGCGGTGAGCGCAGCACGGCGGCCCACAGCAGGCCCTCGGCCCAGAGATCGGCGGCGTAGGGGAAGGTGCCCTCGGCCTTGGCGCGGGAGTCGGCGGAGGGGACGGAGACGCCGATGCCGCGCAGGGGGCGCGGCTGTTCGGTGTCGCCGTCGGCGCCGAGGCTGACCGTCGCCATGGTGGTGGTCGTGGTGGTGCCGGCCGTCGCCGTGGCCGCGTCCTGCCCGCTCACGCCATGCCTCCGTTGTGCTGGTCCCCGCCGAATCCGTTCCCGTGCAGGCCGCCGAGCCCGTCGGGTCCGTGTGGCCCGGAGGGTCCGTCCGGTCCGGGGAAGCCGTCGGGGCCGAGGTGGCCGGTCGGGATGCCCCGGCCGTCGGTCCCGTGCGGGCCCGCCTGGCCGTCGAAGGCCGCCTGGCCGCCGTCGTAGCCCGTCTGGCCGCCGTCGTAGGCCGTCTGGCCGCCGTCGAACACGCCGGATCCCGGGTTCGAGCCGAAGGGGTCGAAGCCGTCCGTCCCGTGGGCCGCGTGGATCCCGCCCTCGCCGGGCTGCGCCTGGTGCGGGATGAGCGCGTCGGCCTCCGCGGCGGTCGCCTCCCGCTCCGCGACGACCTCGCGGACCGCCTCGATGACGCCCTTGTAGCCCGAGCAGCGGCAGAGGTTGCCGCACAGCGCCTGGCGGGTCTCGAGGTCGCTGGGGGCGTGGTTGCCCTCCAGCAGGTCATGGATGGTCATGGCCATGCCGGGTACGCAGAACCCGCACTGCACCCCGCCCGACCTGCACAACGCCTGCTGCACGTCGGAGAGTTCCCCGCCGCTCGCGAGGCCCTCGACGGTACGCACCTCACTGCCGGCCGCCGTCGCCGCCGGGACCAGGCAGGAGGCGACGAGCCGCCCGTCGACCTGGACCGCGCAGGCTCCGCACTCGCCCTGCGAGCAGCCGTCCTTGGCGCCGGCCAGGCCGAGCCGCTCGCGCAGCACGTACAGCAGGGACTCGCCGATCCACGCCCCGGTGACGGGCCGGTCGGCGCCGTTGACCCGCAGGACGTACGACGCCGACGGGTGCTCGTGCTGGGCGACGGCGGGAATCCGCTCTTCCTCGTACGCGGTCTCCTGGACCGGGAAACTCCCGGTGTCGCCCTCGGCCGGAGGTGTCGCACCGCTGTCGGCACCGCCGTCACCCGGCACGGGCGCGGCCTCCGCTTCGGCCGGAGCGGCCGCCGGGGGCTCCGCGAAGGCGGGTCCGGCGGTCTCGGCGCCCTCGGCACCGCCGTCGGCCTCCACCGGACGCGACCGCTCACCCTCGACCGGCATCTCGGCCGGGCCGTGCGAGGCCTCGATGTCCGGGGGGGCCGCGGGCACGGCCTCGGGCTCCGGCCCGGCCTGGAGGTAGCCCTCGGGCAGCGGGGTGCCCACGCCGGGGCCGCCCAGCACCCTCGGACCGCGTCCGGCCGACAGCGCGGCCGCGGGCGCACCGGCGGCGCCGCCCGGGAGCACGCCGGAGCTCAGCAGCACCCCGGGAGCCGCCTCGGGCGCCGCGGGCTGCTCCCAGGGCGCGGGCGTCCCGCCGGCGGGACCGCCCCAGCCGCCGTCCAGGGCGGGGTCGCCGGCGCCGCCGGGCAGCGTCCACTGCCCGGTCGCCATCGCGTCCTCCGGGCGATGCACCGCCTCGGGGAAGTGCCACTCGGCGGTCGCGCCGGGATCCGGCTCGGCGTGGGGGTCGGCGTAGGGGTCGGCGTGCGGGCCCGTGTGCAGCCCGCCGCCCAGCGTCCCGTGCGGGCCACCCTGCGGGGCGGCATGCGGGTCCGAGTGCGGCACACCCCCGTGCGGGGCGGGGTGCGCCCCGAACGGGCCACCCTGCGGCGCGGCGTGCGGCCCGCCGTGCGGCTCCCCGAGCAGGCCGGCGTGCGACGCCCCCTGCGGCTCCCCGTGCAGGCGGGCACCGCCCTGCGGCTCCCCGTGCGGGACGCCGCCCGACGGCTCCCCGTACACGGCGCCACCCGACGGGTCGAAGTGCAGCCCGCCGCCCAGCGTCCCGTGCGCCCCGCCGGCGGCCTGCTCGGCGTGTGCGGAACCGTTCTGCGGCTCGGCCTCGGCCTCTCCCGCGGGCGCCGCCGCGAACGCGGCCGCCACCGACGCCGGGAGCGGGATCGACGCCGGGATCGGCGCGCGGGCGGGCGCCTGCGCGGCGGCTCCGGCGGACGGGCCGGAGCCCGCCGCCCCGGGGGCCGTTCCCGAGCCGGCGTCCGGCCACTGCACCGGCATCGTCCAGGTGCCGGTGGCGGAGGGGTCCGCACTGCCCGACCCCAGCGGCACGATCATCGGCGGCGGCACGAAGCCGTGCCCGGGCGCCGCGAGCGGCTCCCCGCTGTCCAGCGCGTCCAGCATCTCCTGCGGCAGCTGCACGAAGGCCGTGGCCTCGTTGTCGTACTCGCCGCCCTGCGGGACCGGCTCCCAGCCCCAGCCGTTGCCGGCCCCGGCGCCCTGCCCCGCGTTCCCCGTCGTTCCGCTCACGTTCTCGTTCTCACTCATGAGGTCAGCGCCCTCCCCAGGGCCCTGCGCGCCAGCACGGCCACCGTCCGCCGCAGGTGCAGTACCGCCGAGGACACCTGCTCCCCCTGGTCGGGCACGCAGGCGGCCGCGACGTACTCGCCGAAGGCCTCCAGTGCCTCGGGGGCCAGGCTGCGGTCCCCGTCCCAGTCGATCAGCGAGGCCACCCACTGCTCGGCCTCCAGCGGCCGCAGCGGCATCGGGGCCACCGCGCCGATCGCGCACCGCACTCCGCGGCGCGCCGGGTCCAGTACCAGTCCCACGGACGCCACCGCGCGGCCCGGGCCGGTACGCCCGGTGGCCTTCAGGAACACCTGAGGGGCGTGCAGCAGCGGCACCCGCACGAAGCCGATCAGCTCGCCCGGCCGCAGCATGTCGCGGCCGGCCAGCAGGTGGGAGACGGGGATCTCGCGCTGCGAGCATCCGGTGTCGCCGAGGCTGCCGGGGCCGACGATGACCAGCTCGGCCTCCAGCGCGGCCAGCACCGGCAGGGCGTCACCGGTCGGCGCGGCCGAGGCGATGTTGCCGCCGAGGGTGCCGGCGTTGCGGATCTGCGGCGGGCCGGCGGCCCGGGCGGCCGCGGCCAGCGCCGGGATCAGGGCGGCGAAGTCCGGCCGTCCCATCCGGGCGTGCGTCAGTCCGGCGCCGAGGAGCGCGTGCCCGTCCTGGTACTGCCAGCCGCGGATCTCGTTGATCCGGCCGAGGCCGACCAGGGCGGCGGGGCGCAGCAGCCCGGCGTTGACGGCGGCCATGAGGTCGGTGCCGCCCGCCACGGGCACGGCCGCGGGCATGGCGGCGAGTGCCGCGACGGCCTCGTCGAGCGAGGCCGGCAGCATCACGGACTGCGCCCGCTCCGCCTGCGGCCCGAGAGACGAGTGCGGTGCGTGCGGCCCCTGAGCCGAATGCGGTGTGTGCGGTGCGTGCGTGGTCAACCCGGCTGCCCCTTCCCGATGTCCCGGTCCCGGCGCTCACGCCTGTCCGCCGTACGGTACGTGCTCACCGCCGGGACGTGGCAACTCTGGCACATCTTCGGGAGCGCCCGGCGCGAGGGTCGCCCGGGTACGGGGTGCCGGCCCGCGGGCCGGTGCCGTCCGCGCGCGGCCGGGGCAGGGCCCCCGGGCGGGGCGTGCGGGCGGGCCGGCGCCGCCCGCGGCACGGTCCGGCCACCCTCCGCCCGAACGTCCGTTTTCCCCTGGATCAGCCTCCTTTGGGCGAGAGTTCCAAAGGTTCCCGAAGAGTTCCGCTTCCGGACAGGCGGCGCCGGAGCGCCCCCCGTGCCCCCGGGTCACACGATCGGGGGCGCGCCTTCGAGCGGGCGTCCCACGACCCCCGGACGCCGCTGCCACGGCAACGGTCCGGCCAGTGGCCGGTAGTCGACCCCGAGGGCGTCCAGGCGGGCCAGGTGGGCGGCCGTACGCGCCTCGAAGCCGGCCCAGTCACGGGATTCCGGTTCGGGCAGCCGCGACCAGACCGTCTCGGCGAAGGCGGCCAGCCGGGGGAACACCTGGTAGTCCACGCGGGACTGGTTCTCCATCACCTCGGTCCACACGTTGGCCTGGGCGCCCAGCACGTGGGCGGCGGCCTCCGGCGACAGCTTCGGCGGCACCGGCTCGAAGCGGTAGACGTCCTCCAGGGTGCGCACGTACCCGATGGGCATCGGCTCGTCGGGGCCGTCCGCCTGACGGTGGTCCAGGTACACCTGCTGCTCGGGGCACATCACCACGTCGTGCCCGGCCTCGGCGGCGGCGACGCCGCCCGCGTACCCGCGCCATGAGGAGACGGCGGCGCCGTCGGCGAGTCCGCCCTCCAGGATCTCGTCCCAGCCGATGAGCCGGCGGCCGCGGGCGGCGAGCCAGCCGTCGAAGTGCCGGATGAACCAGGACTGGAGGCCGTCCTCCCCGTCGACGCCGAGCTCGCGGACGCGCGCCTGCGCGGCGGGCGAGGCCCGCCACTGCTCCTTGGGGCACTCGTCGCCGCCGACGTGGACGAACGGCGAGACCTCGGCCGGGAAGAGGTCCAGCAGTTCCTCGAAGACCCCTTCGTAGAAGCGGAGCACCTCTTCGGTCGGGGCGAGGACGTTCTCGCTGATGCCCCAGTCGTCCCACACGCCGAGCGCGGCGGTGTCCACGACGTCCGCGTTTCCCAGCCACGGGTAGGCGGCGATGGCGGCCTGCGAGTGCCCGGGGACGTCGATCTCGGGGACGATCCGTACGTGCCGCTCGGCCGCGTACGCGACGATCTCGCGGATGTCGTCCTGGGTGTAGAAGCCGCCGTGCGGGGTCTCGTTCCACAGCGGGGAGGCGCGGTGGCCCCAGCGGCTGCGGGCCCGCCAGGCGCCCACTTCGGTGAGCCGGGGATGGCGCTCGATCTGGACGCGCCAGCCCTGGTCGTCCGTCAGGTGCAGGTGGAGCACGTTCAGCTTGTGGGCGGCGAGCAGGTCGATGTGGCGCAGCACCCCGTCCTTGGGCGTGAAGTGCCGGGCGGTGTCGAGCATCATGCCGCGCCATCCGAAGCGGGGGCTGTCGGTGACGGCCGCGTACGGAAGGCTCCAGGTCCGGCCGGGCCGCAGGGGCGCCCGCCGGTAGGCGTCGGGGCCGAGGAGCTGACGCAGCGTCTGGGCGCCCCAGAACAGCCCGGCGGCGTCCCCGCCGGTCAGCTCCACGCCGTCGGCGCCGATGTCGAGCCGGTACGCCTCGGACCCCAGCCCCTCCGCTCCCCCGGGCCCGATCCGCAGCCGTACGTCGCCGCGCGCGCCGGCGGCCGGCGCGGGCAGGGCCCATCCGGTGGCGGCGCCCACCTCCCGGCGCAGCCAGCGCGCGACGCCCCCGGTGCCGGGCCCGGCGTCGAGCACGGGGTCGGGTCCGAAGGTGTGGCGGCGCCCCTCCGGGTCGGGAACGAGGTGTTCGGGGAGCGGGATCAGGTCCATGCGTCAGTCCTCCGCGTCGGCCGGCCGGTCACCCGCGCGGAGGCGGCGGCCGGCCCGCGGCGTCCCGCTCGGCACCCGTCCCCGCGGGGCGACGCTCGTCGGGCCGACCCTAACCCGCCCCGCGCACACGGCGAAGGCCCCCGGACGCGCTCGCGCGCATCGGGGGCCTTCGGCGGCACAGACCAGGACCTGGTTACTGGTCCTTGCCGCCCTTGTCCTTGTCGCCGCCGGCGCCCATGGACTCGTAGATCTCCTTGCACATGGGGCAGACGGGGTACTTCTTCGGGTCGCGGCCCGGGACCCAGACCTTGCCGCAGAGCGCGACGACGGGGGTGCCGTCGAGCGCGCTCGCCATGATCTTGTCCTTCTGGACGTAATGGGCGAAGCGCTCGTGGTCGCCGTCGCCGTGGGACACCTGCGGCGTCGGTTCTACGAGGGTCCCCGTACCAGTCCCGCGCTCGGGCTCAAGAGTGCTCATAAATCCAGGGTACTGAACCCCGCCGGGCTCAGTTCAGCGACGGGTCGTCCAGATAGGTGGCGACCATCGCGAGCTCGCTGCGCTGGCGGCGCAGCACCGCCCGCCACAGCCGTTCGGGGTCCGGGTAGGAGACGTCGCCCGGTTCGGAGTCGACGACGTACCAGGCGCCCTCGCCGAGCTCGTCCTCCAGCTGGCCGGGGCCCCATCCGGAGTAGCCGGCGAAGATCCGCAGGGCGCCGAGGGCGGTGGCGAGGAGTTCGGGCGGGGCCTCCAGGTCGACGAGGCCGATCGCCCCGTGCACCCGGCGCCAGCCGAGCGGCCCCTCCTCACCGGGTATCACGGCGACGCCCAGGGCGGAGTCCAGTGCGACGGGGCCGCCCTGGAACACCACCCCCGGATCGCCGGCCAGCGGGGCCCAGGGGAGCAGGATGTCGCGGACGTCCACGGGGGTGGGCCGGTTGAGGACCACGCCGAGCGAGCCCTGCTCGTCGTGGTCGAGCAGCAGCACCACCGCGCGGTCGAAGTTCGGGTCCGCGAGGGCGGGGGTGGCCACGAGCAGCCGCCCTGTGAGGGAGGACACCTCGGTCATGGGCACATGATCTCGCACAATCGCCCCTCGGGGGGAGCGGGCGACGGCAACGGATCAAGCGCAGCTCAGGGCGCACGGCGACAGAGAGGAGCGCGCGCCGCCCCGCACGCCGGAACGCAACACTCCGCTACCTGGCGGACACCGAGGGTGCTGTGCCGTATTCATGACAGTCCTACGGCCCCGTCACCCATACAAACATGGGGGTGGTGGCCCTTACCCTTACGTCTGGTCCCCTGCCCATCCACTCCGGAACGCGAGATCCATGACCGGCAACGATGTCCTGCTTGTCCACGGCGGAACCCCGCTCGAGGGCGAGATCCGTGTCCGCGGTGCGAAGAACCTCGTGCCGAAGGCCATGGTGGCCGCCCTGCTCGGCAGCGAGCCGAGCCGGCTGCGCAATGTTCCCGACATCCGTGACGTGCGGGTCGTGCGCGGTCTGCTCCAGCTGCACGGCGTGACCGTGCGCCCCGGCGAGGAGCCGGGCGAGCTGATCCTCGACCCGACCTACGTCGAGAGTGCGAACGTCGCCGACATCGACGCGCACGCGGGCTCCTCCCGCATCCCGATCCTCTTCTGCGGCCCCCTGCTGCACCGCCTCGGCCACGCCTTCATCCCGGGCCTGGGCGGCTGCGACATCGGCGGCCGTCCGATCGACTTCCACTTCGACGTGCTCCGCCAGTTCGGCGCGACCATCGAGAAGCGCGAGGGCGGCCAGTACCTCGAGGCCCCGCAGCGCCTCCGCGGCTGCAAGATCCGCCTGCCCTACCCGTCGGTCGGCTCGACCGAGCAGGTCCTGCTGACGGCCGTCCTGGCCGAGGGCGTGACGGAACTCAGCAACGCCGCCGTCGAGCCGGAGATCGAAGACCTCATCTGCGTCCTGCAGAAGATGGGCGCGATCATCTCCATGGACACCGACCGGACCATCCGGATCACCGGTGTCGACCGCCTGAGCGGCTACAACCACAAGGCGCTCCCGGACCGCCTGGAGGCCGCGTCCTGGGCTTCCGCGGCCCTGGCGACCGGCGGCAACATCTACGTGCGCGGCGCCCAGCAGCGCTCGATGATGACCTTCCTGAACACGTACCGGAAGGTCGGCGGCGCCTTCGAGATCGACGACGAGGGCATCCGCTTCTGGCACCCGGGCGGCCCGCTGAAGGCCATCGCCCTGGAGACGGACGTGCACCCCGGTTTCCAGACCGACTGGCAGCAGCCGCTGGTCGTCGCCCTGACGCAGGCCACGGGCCTGTCGATCGTGCACGAGACGGTCTACGAGTCCCGCCTCGGCTTCACCTCGGCGCTGAACCAGATGGGTGCTCACATCCAGCTGTACCGCGAGTGCCTGGGTGGCAGCGCCTGCCGCTTCGGACAGCGCAACTTCCTGCACTCGGCGGTCGTCTCCGGCCCGACCAAGCTGCAGGGCGCCGACCTGGTCATCCCCGACCTGCGCGGCGGCTTCTCGTACCTGATCGCGGCGCTGGCGGCCGAGGGCACCTCGCGCGTCCACGGCATCGACCTGATCAACCGCGGCTACGAGAACTTCATGGAGAAGCTCCAGGAGCTCGGCGCCAAGGTCGAGCTGCCCAACGGCGACCTGGTCTGACCATCTCCCCGCGGGGCCCCACGGGGCCCCTGCCGGGCCCCCTGCGGGGCCCTGGAAAGGCCTGAGGGCGGCCACCCCGAACGGGGTGGCCGCCCTCGGCCGTTCTACGTACCACTGCCGTCCCGAGGGCCTGTGCGGCCCTCGGCACAAGGGCGGTACTACTTGCCCTTGGCGGCTTCCTTGAGCTTGGAGCCCGCGGAGACCTTCACGCTGTAGCCGGCCGGGATCTGGATGGGGTCGCCGGTCTGCGGGTTGCGCGCGGTGCGAGCGGCACGGTGGGTGCGCTCGAAGGTCAGGAAGCCGGGGATGGTGACCTTCTCGTCGCCCTTGGCGACGATCTCGCCGACGGTCTCGGCGAGCGCGGCCAGAACGGCGTCGGCGTCCTTGCGGGTCACCTCGGCGCGCTCGGACAGAGCGGCCACCAGCTCACTGCGGTTCATGTTGTACTCCCGTGTTCAACTTGCCTTAGAGGCGTGAGATCGAAGCCGATGCTGCCAGGGCCCTAGGACAGTGCCCGGACCCGGGTCTGAACGTCAGACCCTCTCGCCCGGTTACGCATCCTGCCCCCACCAGCGGCGGGAAAGCCAATCCGGCACCCGCCAGGGTCACACGAAAAGCGCCACAGTCACGCCGCGGTGACGCTCCGTCCGCACCATGGGCTCCGGGGGATGGCTCCGGTGGATGCGGACCGCGGGCCACGCGGGCATCCCCGCAACCCTATGGGCGCCCCGGGGGGCCCGCATCCCGCGACGCGCCGGTATCAGGCCGTGGGCCCCGTCACAGCGGGAGCCTGAGCGGCCTGCGCGGCCTTGCGGACGGCGCCCGCGACGGCTCCGGCGACCTTGTCGTTGAAGACGGACGGGATGATGTAGTTCGCGTTCAGCTCGTCCTGGCCGACGACGTCGGCGAGGGCGGCCGCGGCGGCCAGCATCATGTCGGTGTTCACGGTGCGCGACTGCGCGTCGAGCAGGCCGCGGAAGACGCCGGGGAAGACCAGCACGTTGTTGATCTGGTTCGGGAAGTCCGAGCGGCCGGTGGCCACGACGGCGGCGGTCTGGCGCGCGACGGCCGGGTCGACCTCCGGGTCCGGGTTCGCGAGCGCGAACACGATGGCGCCCTCGGCCATGGCGGCGACGTCCTCGCCCGAGAGCACGTTGGGGGCGGAGACGCCGATGAAGACGTCGGCGCCGACCACGGCCTCCTTGAGGGTGCCGGTGTAGCCCTCGGGGTTGGTGTTGTCGGCGATCCAGCGCAGCGGGGAGTCCGGCGCGGCGTCGACCAGGTCGGGGCGGCCGGCGTGCACGACGCCGTGGATGTCGGCGCTGACGGCGTTCTTGACGCCCGCCGCGAGGAGCAGCTTCAGGATGGCCGTACCGGCCGCGCCGGCACCCGACATCACGACCTTGACGTCCTCAACTGCCTTGCCCACGACGCGAAGTGCGTTGGTGAGGGCGGCGAGGACGACGATGGCGGTGCCGTGCTGGTCGTCGTGGAAGACGGGGATGTCGAGGGCCTCGCGCAGGCGGGCCTCGATCTCGAAGCAGCGCGGCGCGGAGATGTCCTCCAGGTTGATGCCGGCGAAGCCCGGGGCCATCGCCTTGACGATGGCGACGATCTCGTCGGCGTCCTGGGTGTCGAGGCAGATCGGCCAGGCGTCGATGCCGGCGAAGCGCTTGAAGAGGGCGGCCTTGCCCTCCATGACGGGCAGCGCCGCCATCGGGCCGATGTTGCCGAGGCCCAGGACGGCGGAGCCGTCGGTCACGACTGCGACGGAGTTGCGCTTGATGGTGAGGCGGCGCGCGTCCTCGGGGTTCTCGGCGATGGCCATGCACACGCGGGCGACGCCCGGGGTGTAGATCATCGAGAGGTCGTCACGGTTGCGGATGGGGTGCTTGGACGACATCTCGATCTTGCCGCCGAGGTGCATCAGGAAGGTTCGGTCGGAGACCTTGCCGAGGCTGACGCCCTCGATGCCGCGGAGCTTCTCGACGATCTCGTCGGCGTGCGCGGTGGAGGTGGCGGCGATGGTGACGTCGATACGGAGCTTCTCGTGCCCGGAGGCGGTGACGTCGAGGCCGGTGACCGATCCTCCGGAAGACTCCACGGCGGTGGTGAGCTGGGAGACCGCGGTTCCGCTCGCGGGCACTTCCAGGCGGACCGTCATCGAATACGAGACGCTGGGCGCCGTTGCCATGGCCGTGTTTCCTCTTCTGTCCCTGGTTTCGCTGTACACGGATCCCGCCCCATGCCGTCCACGGATGGGCGGGTGCGGCAGGACCTGTTGTCCGATCGTCCCACCTACCAGCCGGTACAAGGTAACCAGCTACAAATTTCGGAAAGACTCTTCCACCATACGAGAGAACTCGGGCGCCTGGAATGGTGGGTTGATACAAAACAGGTCCGCGCCCCCCACTCGGTGGAGGGCGCGGACCTGGTGCAATCACGGCTAAGACACCGACCCGCCATGCTCGCCTCGCGGCAAGTGGTCGCTCTAAGCGACGAAGGTTGGGCCCGGGGGCTTGGATCGAGCCGGTGTCGTACCCAGGCTAACAAAGGATCGCCGGAAGCGACCCCCCTCCCGCGCGTTGGACACCCCGATCACGCGCCTGGCCGCCAGCCGTCCGGGAACGGCCCGCCACCTGCCGGGCGCCGGCGAAGCCGGGCCGGCCAGGACGCCGCCCCGGGCCGGACGGCCCAGGGCGGCCCCGGCGGGCCTCCACCGGGGCTCCGGCGGGGCTGCGGCGACCGGCGGGCCGGCGGGCGCGTTACGGCCGCAGGAGCTCCGGGACGCCGTCCGCGCCCGGCTTGTCGCCCGCCGCCGAGACCACCGTCAGCTGCTGCGTCGCACGCGTCAGCGCCACGTACAGCACCCGCAGACCCGCCGGGGACTCCGCCGCGATCTCCGCCGGGGACACCACCACCGTCGCGTCGTACTCCAGGCCCTTGGCCTCCAGGCTGCCCAGCGCCACCGCCCGCTCGCCCAGGTCCGCCAGCCAGCCCGCGGCCTCCGCACGCCGGTCCATGGCCACGACCACGCCCACCGTGCCGTCCACCTGCTCCAGCAGCCGCCGCGTCTCCTCCCGCACCGCCGCGCCCAGGTCCTCCCCGGCCGCCGTGAAGCGGGGCTCCAGGCCCGTCGAGCGCACCGCCGTCGGCGGCTCCATGCCCGGCATCGCCAGCTCCAGCACCCGGGCCGCCACCTCGGCGACCTCCGCCGGGTTGCGGTAGTTCACGGTCAGCGTGAACCGCCTGCGCGGCCGGGAGCCGAGCGCCTCGTCCCGCGCCGCCGCCGCCTCGTCGGGGTCCGTCCACGAGGACTGCGCCGGGTCACCGACCACCGTCCAGGTACCCGTCCGGCCCCGCCGGCCCACCATCCGCCACTGCATCGGCGTCAGGTCCTGCGCCTCGTCCACGATCACGTGCGCGTACTCGGTCCGCTCGGCCGCGATCCGCTCGGCCCGCTCCCACTGGGTCTCCTCGCGGGTGGGCATCAGCTCCTCCAGCCCGCTGAGCTGGTCCAACGGGTCCAGCTCCCGCTTCCGCTTCGGGCGCGCCGGCGCGCCGAGGAGCTGGTTCAGCTCGTCCAGCAGGGCCACGTCGTGCACCGACAGCGGGCCGGAGCCGTCCGCGCCCACCCGGCGCAGCGAACGCGCCAGCTGCCGCGTCTCGCGCGGGTTCAGGTCCCGCCGCGACCAGCGGCCCAGCCACCGCTCGTCGGCCATCGCCGCCAGCACCCGGCGCGGGGTCAGCTCCGGCCACCAGGCGTTCAGGAAGCCGAGGAAGTCGTCCTCGGTGGAGATGTCCTCGTCGAACGCGCTGCGCAGCTCGGCCGCCAGCTCCGGGTCGCTGTGCCGGCCGGACGCGCCCGTCTTCGCGTACAGGGCGTCCAGGAGCAGCTTGCGGGCGCGCGGGCGCAGCAGGTTCACGGGGGCGGTGCCGCCGAGCACGTTCTGCCGGATCCGGTTCAGCTCCGGCGCCTCCAGCTCCACGCGCCGGCCGAACGCCACCACGCGCAGCCGCTCCGGCGCCTCGCCCAGCTCCAGGGCGCCCCGCACCGCCTTGCGGAGCACCTTGAGCATGCGGGAGGAGCCCTTGATCCGGGCCACGGACGGTTCGTCGTACGTGGTCGCCTCGGCGCCGTCGACGAGGGACCCGAGCGCCCGGATCGCGACCTGGCCCTCCTCGCCGAGCGAGGGCAGGACGCCCTCGGTGTAGGCGACGAGCAGGGGGGTGGGCGAGACGATCAGGATGCCGCCCGAGTAACGGCGGCGGTCGTGGTAGAGCAGGTACGCGGCACGGTGCAGCGCCACGGCCGTCTTCCCGGTGCCCGGCCCGCCGGCCACCTCCGCGACGGAGGCGGCGGGGGCGCGGATCACCAGGTCCTGCTCCGCCTGGATGGACGAGACGATGTCCCGCATGGTGTGCGTACGGGCCCGCCCGAGGGCGGCCATCAGCGCGCCGTCGCCGATGGCGGGCAGCTCCCGTCCGTCGAGGGAGGCCGTGACCTCCGGGCGCATCAGGTCGTCCTCGACACCGAGCACCTTGCGGCCCTTGGAGCGGATCACGCGGCGGCGGATGACGCGGCCGGGGTCCTTGGGGGTCGAACGGTAGAACGGCGCGGCCGCCGGGGCCCGCCAGTCGATGACGAGCGGCGAGTAGTCGGAGTCGAGCACGCCGATCCGGCCGATGTGCAGGGTCTCCGCGATGTCGGCGGTGAGATCGGCGCGGATCGCGTCGTCGGCGGGCTGGACGGAGGTGTAGGCCCCGTCGGGGCCGCGCTCCCCGTCCTTGCCGAGGACGAGGTCGATCCGGCCGAAGAGGAAGTCCTCGAACTCGTTGTTGAGCCGGTTGAGGTGGATCCCGGCGCGGAACACCTGCGCGTCCCGCTCGGCGAGCGCCCCGGGGGTGCCCACCTGGCCGCGCTTGGCGGCGTCGTTCATGAGGAACTCGGCCTCGTGGATCTTCTCCTCAAGGCGTCGGTACACCTGATCGAGATGCGTCTGCTCGACCGCGATCTCCCGATCGCGAACGGAATCCGCCGTGCTGTCGACAGCGGCATTCTGCGCGGCCACCAAGGCCCCCTTCTGACGTGCATGGGCGACCGTCAACCGTACGCGAATCCAACCGCTCTCCGCACGCCGGTCTCGGGGGTCGGGTGGGCGGGCGGGGACGGCATCCCCTCGGACGGCCTCGGGGAGGGTTGGGGGCTTCCCGTCAGTCCCATCGTCCTTCCGGTTCGGGCCGGTCCCTCAAGGGCGCTCCCTTCGGTCGCGTCGCTACGCGATGGCCTTCGGCCACCCTTGACCGACCGACCCGAACCGGAAAGCCGAAAGACTGCCGGGAAACCCCCAAAGAAACGGGACGGACGATCCTTGGAGGAGCGGGTCCCTCAGCGCTGAGACGAGGGGCCGGGCGCCGGCCCCGCCCGACATACGCCCCCCCACGTCCGTGATCCCGGGCCAGGGGCGCGACCACCCGCACGAGAAGACGACCAGAGCAGCCCAAGGAGCCGGTGGGCGCGTCAGATCACTACGCGCTCCTCCCGTCTCAGCGTCCGGCGACCGTCCTGGGCTGATACCCGCACGAGAGGACGAACAGGGCAGCCCACGGAGCGGACGGGCGCGGCAGATCGCTACGCGCTCCTCTTCTTCTCGGCGTCCGGCGGCCGTCTGTGGCTGATACCCGCACGAGAGGACGAACGGATCAGCCCGGCGATCCGACGGGCGCGTCAGACCGCGACGGATGGCTAGGGGAGGCGGCGGGCCAGGACCTGGCCCGGCCAGGCGCCGGACAGGAAGGCCTCGGTCGGGGTGAAACCGTTGCGCTCGTAGAAGGCGACCAGCTCGCCCCCGCCGCCCGCCCAGCAGTCCACCCGCAGGAGTTCCAGGCCGGCCCGGCGCGTCTCGTCGGCGGCGTGCGCCAGCAGGACCGCACCGATACGCAGACCCGCGCGCCTGCGGTCGGAGACGAGCAGGCGCACGTACACCTCGGCCTCCTCGGCCGGCTTGATCGGCATCTGGGGACTGGGACCGGAGTCCAGCACCATGGCCCCGACGGGAACACCGTCCAGCTCCGCGATCCAGGGCTCGTTCTCGGTCAGGTACCGCTCGACCCGCTCCACCCCGCCGGGCTTCTGCGAGTACGGCGTGGTGCCCCACTGCTCGGTGTTGCCACGGGAGTTCATCCACGCGACAGCCCCGTCGAGCAGGTCGAGAACGGCCGGCGCGTCCGCGAGGACGCCGCGCCGGACGCGTATGCCATGTGTCGTGTCGTTCACGCCCGAAGCCTAGCCAGGGCCTGTCCGGGAACCACGTGACCCGAACAGGTGGAGCCGGGGTGACGCGCCGGAACCGATGATCCAGCGGATCGATTCATCACGCGTGTGGGTCCGGCCTCCGGCCTGTCGGATCGCCGGGCTGATCCGTTCGTCCTCTCGTGCGGGTATCAGCCACAGACGGTCGCCGGACGCCGAGAAGAGAGGAGCGCGTAGCGATCTGACGCGCCCGTCCGCTCCGTGGGCTGCCCTGTTCGTCCTCTCGTGCGGGTATCAGCCCAGGACGGTCGGCGGACGCTATGCCGGGAGGAGCGCGTAGCGATCTGACGCGTCTGGGGGGTCTGGAGGGAGCTCTGATCGGCCTCTCGTGCGGGTGGTCGCGCTCCTGGCCCGGAATCACGGACGTGGGGGCCGTATGTCGGGCGGGCCGGCGCCCGGCCCCTCTCCAGGTCCCTGACGGGCCCGCCCCTCCAAGGATCGTCCGTCCCGTTTCTTTGGGGGTTTCCCGGCAGTCTTTCGGCTTTCCGGTTCGGGTCGGTCGGTCAAGGGTCGCCGAAGGCGATCACGAAGTGACGCGACGAAGGAGCGCCCTTGAGGGACCGGCCCGAACCGGAAGGACGATGGGACTGACGGGAAGCCCCCAACCCGCCCTGAGACCGCCCCAGGGGATCCCGCTCACCCCGCCCCCGCCACCTCCCGCACGCGGCGCCGGTGGCGGGCCACCCGCTCCCTGTTGCCGCACAGTTCGCTGGAGCACCACCGGCGGCGTCGGCCGCGGGAGGTGTCCAGGTAGAGGCGGGCGCAGCCGTCGCCCTCGCAGGACCGGATCAGGGCCAGGTCCCCCGGGTCGGTGAGGAGCTCCACCGCGTCCCGGGCCACCGTGGCCAGCATCCCGGCGCACTCCACCCCGCCGCAGAGTTCCCGGACGAGGTGGCCCTCCTGGTTCCGTACCGCGCACACGCCCGGGGGCGGTCCCGCGGCGGCCGCGTTCACCCGGGCCAGGGCTTCCTCCTCCGGGCCGGTGCCGGCGAGTTCGGCCCGTACGAGGGTGCCCACGTCGTGGCGCAGCGCGCGGAAGGCCTCCACCCAGTCGGGCCCGAGCCGGCGGAGCGGGGTGTGGTCGGGGACGAGGCCGGCACCGACGAGCCACAGCCGCAGCGCATCACCATCCCGGAGCCCCTCCCGGAGCCCCTCCCGGAGCCCTTCGCCGGACCCTTGCCCGGCGCCTCCCCGGCCCCCTTCCCGGAGCCCTTCCCGGAGCCCCTCCCCCATCCCCTCCCGGCATCCGGAACCGGCTCCTTCGAGGCCGTCCGTGGCCAGCAGGTCCAGGCACACCCGCCCGGAGTCGAACCACATCCCCGCGCGCATGCCCGTACGCATCCCGGTACGCACGCCCGTCGTGCCCGTCGTGCCCGTCCACATGCCCGTCACCGCCTCGTCGCCGCCTCGTCGCCGTGGGACCGGACCGCCTCCCCAGAGTGCCGTCGGCGGGCGGGAAGCGGAAGCCCCCGCGCGGGGCGGGAGGGGTGGCTATGCGGCGGGTGCCTCGTCGTGCAGCACGCGCTGGAAGAGGCGGTGGTCGCGCCAGGCTCCGTTGATGTGGAGGTACCGGGGGGCGAGTCCGATCTCGGTGAAGCCGTTCTTGGCCAGGACCCGTATGGAGGCGTGGTTGTCGACCAGCGTCTGCGCCTCCACGCGGTGGAGCCCGAAGTCCTCGCGGGCGGCCCGGAGGACTTCCGCCAGCCCTGCGGTGGCCAGGCCCTTGCCGTGCCAGTCCCGGTCCATCCAGTAGCCGACGCCGCCGCTGCACAGGGGGCCGAGCGCGATGCTGCCGAGGTTCATCGCTCCGACCACGGCGCCCCCGCCCGCCTCGACGAACACGTACGGGACGAGCCGGCCCGCGTCGCGCTCCTCCAGCATCCCCTCGATGCGGGCCAGCTGCCCGGCCTCCGTGTAGAAGGCCTCGCTCCGCAGGGGCTCGTACGGCGCCATGGCGGCCCGGTTGCGCGTCAGTACGTCGGCCAGCCCGGCGGCGTGCTCGACCGCCAGGCCCTTCATCTCCACCCCGTTGATGATCATCCGGGCACGCTAGCGGATCCCCGCCGCGGTGCTCCAGCCCTCGCCCTCCCCCGCGTCCAGCGAAAGCCGGTACCCCCGCTTGACCACCGTCTGGATCAGCCGCGGCGCCCCCAGGGCCGCCCGCAGCCGGGCCATCGCCGTCTCGACGGCGTGTTCGTCGGTGCCCGCTCCCGGCAGCGCCCGCAGCAGCTCGGCCCGGGACACCACCCAGCCGGGCCGCCGGGCGAGCGCGGCCAGCAGGGCCATCCCGGCGGGCGGGACCGGGCGCAGCCCGTCGTCGACGAGCACGGCGTGCCCCCGGATCTCCAGGCGGTGTCCGGCGACGGGCAGGACCCGTGCCCGGCCGGGGAGTTCGCGGCACAGCACCTGCACCAGGGGCCCGAGCCGGAACCGCTCCGGCTGGACGGTGTCCACCCCTTCGGCCTGGAGCGGCAGTGCGGTGACGGGCCCGACGCACGCTGCCGCGACGGGCCCGCGCAGGGACTCCAGGACGGCTTCGCGCAGTCCCCGTTCGGCGGCGCGGGACAGCAGGGAGGCGGCGGCGGGCGCGGAGGTGAAGCTGACGGCGTCCACGGCCCCGACGGCGATGGTGTCGAGCAGCCGGTCCAGGGGTGCGAGGTCCTCGGGCGGCATCCACCGGTAGACCGGTACGGGGACCACCTCGGCCCCGCCGTCGCGCAGGGCCTCCACGAATCCGGGGAGGGGTTCTCCGTGCAGCTGGAGCGCGATGCGCCGCCCGGCGACGCCGGCCGCGAGCAGCCGGTCCAGTACCTCGGCCAGCGATTCCGACTGCGGGGACCAGGCTTCCACCAGTCCGGCGGCCCGTACGGCGCCCTTGACCTTGGGGCCGCGCGCGAGCAGTTCGGTGGTGCGCAGCCGTTCCAGCAGTTGTTCGCCGATGCCCCAGCCGTCGGCGGCTTCGATCCAGCCGCGGAATCCGATGGCGGTGGTGGCGACGACGGCGTCGGGCGGGTCGTCGACGAGTTCCTTGGTGGCGGCCATGAGTTCGCCGTCGTCGGCGAGGGGCACGATGCGCAGGGCGGGGGCGTGGATGACGGTGGCTCCGCGCCTGCGCAGCAGGGCGATCAGTTCGTCCGCCCGGCGGGCGGCGGTGACTCCGACGGTGAATCCGGCCAGGGGGCCGTGCGTGGCGTCGTCCATCGTGGTTGCCTGCCTTGCCCAGAAGGTGTGCGTCGGGGGTGTTCCGAGCCTGCCAACGCGGCGTGTCAGGCTCGGTTCCACCGCATTTCCGGTCGGTTAACCGGCCGGTGACCGCCTCGGCCGTGCCTCACACCGAGGTGAGCTGGGGCCTCTTCCCGTCCTGTCCGTCGGCGGCGGGGGCCGGGGTGGCGGTGGGCCGGCGAAGGTATACCGCCCAGGTGATGGCGCAGCACACCGCGTAGAAGCCGAGGAAGGTGGCGAAGGCGGCCGTTCCGGAGCCGGATTGGAGGAAGGCGGAGCGGAAGACGAGGTTGATGGCGAGGCCGCCGAGCGCGCCGACGGCTCCGATGAGTCCCATGGAGGCGCCGGAGAGGCGCCTTCCGTGGGCGGCGGCCGCTTCGCCGTCGAGGCCCCGTGCGAGGGCCTTGGCGGCGAAGATGCCGGGGATCATCTTGTAGGTGGAGCCGTTGCCGAGGCCGCTGAGGGCGAAGAGCGCCACGAAGCCGGTGAGGAACACCGGCAGGGACGCGCGTACGGAGGCCAGCAGGACCACTGCGGTCGCGGCGGCCATCGCCACGAAGGTGGCCAGGGTGATCCGGGCGCCGCCGAACCGGTCGGCGAGTGCCCCGCCGACGGGGCGGGTGAGGGAGCCCAGGAGCGGACCGATGAAGGTGAGGGAGGCGGCCTGGAGCGGGGTGCGTCCGAACTGCGTCTGGAGGACGAGCCCGAAGGCGAAGCCGTAGCCGATGAAGGAGCCGAAGGTGCCGACGTAGAGGAAGGCCATGATCCAGGTGTGGGCCTCGCGGGCGGCTTCGCGGACGGCGCCGCCGTCGCTGCGGACCGGCGCGAGGTTGTCCATGCGTACGAGGGCCAGGGCGGCGGCGAGCACGATCAGCGGCAGGTAGGTCCACAGCAGCAGCCGGGGGTGTCCGGCTCCGGCGGTGCCGATGACGAGCAGGGCGGCGAGCTGGACGACGGGGACGCCGATGTTGCCGCCGCCCGCGTTGAGGCCGAGGGCCCAGCCCTTCTTGCGGAGCGGGAAGAAGGCGTTGATGTTCGTCATGGAGGAGGCGAAGTTGCCGCCGCCGACGCCGGTGAGGGCGGCCACGGCCAGGAAGGTGCCGTAGGAGGTGCCGGGTTCCATGACGACGAGGGCGGCGATCGTCGGCGCGAGGAGGAGCAGGGCGCTGACGACGGTCCAGTTGCGGCCGCCGAAGCGGGCGACGGCGAAGGTGTAGGGGATGCGGACGAGGCCGCCGACGAAGGTGGCGGTGGCGATGAGGAAGAACTTGCCGGCCGGGTCGATGCCGTACTGGGGGCCCATGAAGAGGACCATCACGGACCACAGGGACCAGATGGAGAAGCCGATGTGCTCGGAGAGGACGGAGTAGAGGAGGTTGCGGCGGGCGGTCCGTTCCCCGGTCTCCGTCCAGAAGGCCTCGTCCTCGGGGTCCCACCGCTCGATCCAGCGGCCTCCCCTGCGCGGTGCGGTCGTCGCAGCGGTCATCACACGCCTCCACCCTCCACAGCTGTCGTGCTCTGTGGTGAGGAGGCTAGGAACGGCGCGTTTCGGTCCCGGTCCCCGCCGGATGACCGGTGGGAAACCGTGCACTCACCCGCCGTCCGGGCCGGGTGTGAGCGCTGCGGGGAGCCAGCTGTCCGGGGGGACTTCCAGCCAGCCGCCGGTGTTCTGGAGTTCGGTCACGGCGCGGTGGAGGGCGTCGAGGCCGGGGTGGCGGTGGCCCTTGCGCCACACCATGGCGAGCGGGGAGAGGGGTACGGGGTCGACGAGGGGGCGTTTGACGCTGCCGGGCATGTCGAGGAAGCCGACGGTCGCGAGGACGGGGTTGCGGGTCTTGGCCATGACGCGGCCGAACTCCTCCTTGCCCATCGCGACGGGGGCGGGCGGGGCGACGGCGATGCCGCGTCCGGCGAGGAGTTCGCGGGCCAGGCCGGTCCACTCCAGGGTGCGGGGGTTGCCGGCTCCCGCGTAGACGGTCTCGCCGGCGAGCGCGGCGAGCGGTACGCGGTCCAGGGCGGCCAGCGGGTGGTCCTCGGGGAGCAGCACGGCGAGGGGTTCGTGGCGTACGGGGCGGTGGTCGAGCCGGGCGCGCAGGGCGGGTGCCAGTCCGGCGGCGTACCCGAAGGAGACGTCGAGCCGTCCGGCGGCGATCTCGCCGGCGGCGTGGGTGAGGCCGCTCTCGAAGCGGGCCATCAGTTCGCAGCCGGGGGCGAGTTCGCGGGCGCGTTCGAGGACGCGGCGGCCGGTGCTGGGGCCGTCGGTGTTCATGTCGACGAGGAGGGCGCAGGGTGGTCCGGCGAAGGCGGCGGCGAGTTCCTCGTGGGCGCGGAGCACTTCGCGGGCGTGGGGCAGCAGGCGTTCGCCGTCGGGGGTGAGTTCGACGGTGCGGGTGGTGCGCAGGAACAGTGCTGTGCCGAGGGTCTGTTCCAGGCGGCGGACGTCGCGGCTGAGGGCCTGCTGGGCGATGTAGAGGCGGGCGGCGGCGCGGGAGAAGTGCAGTTCCTCGGCGACCGCGAGGAAGCCGCGCAGCAGGCGGGGGTCGACGTCACGGGCGGTCATCCCCGCAGGTTAACCCGGCGATTGACAACGTGAGCGCGTGAATGGTCCCGGAACAGGTGTTGGACCGGGGCCGGGGGCGGGCCGCAGGCTCGGTGCATGCCGCAACAATCCCCGCTGATGGCCGTGACCGGCAGCACCCTGGTCCTGGCCGCCCCGTCCCCGGCCGCCCCGTCCCGCGCCCGGGCGTCCGCCCCGTCCCCGTCCCGTGCCCGGGCGTCCGCCCCGTCCCCGGCCGCGTCCCGTGCCCTGGGGCCCGCCCCGGCCGCGTCCACCGCGCCCGCGTCCGCGTCCGCGCCCGCCCCCGCCGGCGTCGCCGCCGCCCCGGCCCGTGACCGTGTCCGCGGCCCGTACGTGCGTCTCTTCGCCCGCCCCGGCACGCGCGGGTTCACCGCCGGGAACCTGCTGGCCCGGCTGCCGATGGGCATGTTCGGCGTCAGCGCCGTGATGATGATCGCCGGGCAGCGCGGCTCGTACGCCCTGGCCGGCGCGGTCACCGCCACCGGGCTGGCCGCCACCGCCCTCGTCGCGCCCTGGACGGCCCGGCTGGTCGACCGCCACGGGCAGGCCCGGGTCGCCGTACCGGCCACCGTGATCGCCGTCCTCGGCTCGCTCTCCCTGGTCCTGTGCGTGCGTACGCAGGCCCCCGCATGGACCCTGTTCGCCTCGTACGCGGCCACCGCGACGACCCCCAACATCGGCGGCATGTCCCGGGCCCGCTGGACCCACCTGCTGCCCCGCTCCGAGCAGCACACCGCGATGTCCTTCGAACAGGCCGCGGACGAGCTGTGCTTCATGCTCGGCCCGGTCCTGGCGGCCTTCCTGTGCACCGCCGCCTTCCCGGAGGCGGGCACCCTCGCCGGAGCGGCCCTGCTGCTGACCGGCATGCTGGTCTTCACCGCGCACCGGGCCACCGAACCCCCCGCGACCGGGGCGCCGGCCGCCGCCCTGGGACCGTCGCCGCTGCGCGCCCTGCTCCCGCTGCTGGGCCTGCTCCTGGCCGCCGGTGCGGTGTTCGGCTCGATGGAGGTGGCCTCCATCGCCCACCTCGCCGCCCTGGGCCTCGGCGGCACCTCGGGGCCGGTACTGGCGCTCCAGGCGGCGGGGTCCTGCGCCGCCGGGCTGTTCTACGGGACGCGCCGCCCGCGGAGCCTGCGCACCTGCCTGCTGGCGCTGTCCGCGGCGATGGCCCTGCCCTGGGCGGCCGCCGCGACCGGCTCCCTCGCGCTGCTGGCGGGGGCCCTGCTGCTGGCCGGGATGGCCACGGCGCCGGTGATGGTGGGCGCCATGGCGCTGGTGCAGCGGGCCACTGCGCCCGGCCGCCTGAACGAGGGCATGAGCCTCGCCGTCACCGCGATCCTGGCGGGCATCGCGGCCGGTTCCGCCGGCGCGGGCCAGGCCGTCGACCGGCTGGGCTCCACCGCGGCCTACGCCCTCCCGGCCGGCGCCGCCCTGCTCGCGCTGGCCCTGTCAGCCACAACCTCCCGATTTATCCGTATTGTTCCGGCGGGCGAGTGACGCGCCCGCGTGGTACGCACCACTCCTCCGCGCGATCCCGCATAACTGGGGGTGCTTTCCCCCAGCGGCCCTTCCCTTCGCGGAGGAACTCCCCTTGCCTGCTTCCCGCTCCGTCTCCTCGGCCCTCGTCGTCGCGGCCGTCACCGCGTCCTGCCTGGTGCCGGCCGTACCGGCCCTGGCCGACGCGTCCGAGATCCGGTTCTTCCAGCCGTACGTCCCCTCCATCGCCCCCGGCAAGACGGGCCGCGTCGTCATCGCGGCCGTGAACGGCCAGGAACCGGCCCGCAGCAGCACCTTCCGGATCACCGCCCCGGAGCGGACGACCTTCCCGGAGGCCCGCTTCTACTGGGACGGCCGGCGTGCGGCCGGCTCCTGCACCCGCTCGGCGGACGCGCGCCTGCTGACCTGCGACGCGGGCACCCGCGCCGGCTTCGCCTTCCCGGCCGATACGCAGACGCGGCTGGCGGTGACCCTGAAGGTGGACCCGAAGGCCCCCCAGGGCACGACGCTGGACGGCGGCGAGTGGTCCAACGGCACCGACGCCCCCGCCCTGTTCGCCGTCGCCACCCCGGTGACGGGCCCGAAGGGCGACGACGGCCGCCCGGGCCACGACGGCCACGACGGCAGGCCCGGCCACCACGGCAAGCCGGGCCGCCCGGGCCCGCAGGGCGAGAAGGGCGAGAAGGGCGACAAGGGAGACCGCGGCGAGCGCGGGGAAACCGGCGAGCGCGGCCCCAAGGGCGACCGCGGCGACACCGGCGAGCGCGGACCGCGGGGCCCGAAGGGCGAGACCGGCCCGGCCGGAGGCCCCCAGGGCCCCGCAGGTCCGCAGGGCCCCAAGGGCGACACGGGCAAGGACGGCCGCGACGGCCGCGACGGGAAGAACGGCAAGGACGGCAAGGCAGGCCCCCGCGGCCCGCAGGGCGTGAAGGGCGACACGGGCGCCCGGGGCCCGCAGGGCCCGAAGGGCGAACCCGGCCCCGCCGGAGGCCCCCAGGGCCCCAAGGGCGAACCGGGCAAGGACGGCCGGGACGGCCGCGACGGGAAGAACGGCAAGGACGGCAAGCCCGGCCCCCGCGGCCACGACGGCAAGCCCGGCGCCGACGGCCGGCCCGGCAGGGACGGCAAGCCCGGCCCGCAGGGACCGGCGGGCCCCCAGGGCATCCCCGGCCCGAAGGGCGAGAAGGGCGACACCGGTAAGCCCGGCGGCACCTGCAAGAAGTGCGGTGACCACCACGGCAAGGACGACCACCACGGCAAGGGCGGAAAGGACGACCACGGCAAGGGCGGCCACAAGGCCACCCCGAAGGCCCGCATCGTCACCTCCGGCCAGGGCCTCGGCATCCGCTCCGGCCCCGGCACGGGCTACGGCAAGACCGGCAAGATCGCGGCCAACACCGTCGTCGCGCTCCAGTGCAAGGTCAACGGCCAGACCGTGGGCGACAACCCGATCTGGTACAAGCTCGCCGACGGCCGCGGCTGGATCGCCGCCCGCTACGCCCTGAACCTGAACAAGGTCCCGTACTGCTGAGCCCCCGGCGTCACGCCCCGGCATGACGAAAGCCCCGCAGCCAACAGGCTGCGGGGCCTTCTCGCACACCCTCCGGTACCCGAATCCGGTACGAGAGCGGTACCGTATCCAGGTACCACTCTGAGAGGGAGAGCAGCCATGCCCATAAGCGCCAGCGAAGCCCGCAAGACCCTCTTCCCCCTGATCGAGCGCGTCAACAACGACCACACCCCGGTGCGCATCAGCTCCAAGAACGGCGACGCCGTCCTGATGTCGGCCGAGGACTACGACTCCTGGCAGGAGACCGTCTACCTGCTGCGCTCGCCGGCGAACGCCCGCCGCCTCATGGAGGCCGTCGCGCGCGACCGGCAGGGCACGGCCGGCATCGCCAAGAGCATGGACGAGCTGAACGCGCTGGCCGGTGAGGAGTGAGGAGCGTCCACTTCGACCCGGACGCCTGGGAGGACTTCCTCTACTGGCTCGCCGCGGACCGGAAGATGGCCAAGCGCATCACCCGCCTGATCGGCGAAGTCCAGCGGGCACCCTTCGAGGGCATCGGGAAACCGGAAGCGCTCAAGGGCGACCTGTCCGGCTACTGGTCCCGCCGGATCGACGACGAGCACCGGCTCGTCTACCGGGCCGACGACAAGGAAGTGAAGATCCTCAAGGCCCGCTACCACTACGCCGACTGACCCCCGGCATGACGAAGGCCCCGCAGCCAACAGGCTGCGGGGCCTTCGCCCACATGGGATGAGTGGAGATGGCGGGAATCGAACCCGCGTCCAACGGTGCAGAAGCAGGGCTTCTCCGAGCGCAGTCCGCTGCGATTTTCTCGGCCCCGGAGATCACACGGACAAGTCTCCGACGGGCTCAGTCACTGTTTGGTTTCCCTCCAACCCCCGTGACCGGGGCTAGAGGTTTAGATCCCTTGTTGACGCCAGGATCCGGACCGGGACCACTTCCGGGCTGACGCTCCTCACAGAGGCTTCAGCTCACTGTTATTAGGCAGCGAGGGTGAAGCGGGAGTTATCGCTCTTGGTGTTGGCGATTATTTTTTGCGACATGTGGTTAGCGAGATCATTGCCGCTTCCTCGGCTCGCTTCCCCTGCATCGACAGCCGCTGTCGAAACCGATCATCCCCATGTTTTGTTAACAAAGTGCTCCGACCCCGGAGGGCCGGTGCTGAACCCCATGGTACGCGAAGTGGACCACCGGGTGCCAGGAGATTAAACCGTGCCCCGCTGCTTGCGCCGGACCGCCGAGATCGCGCGCTGCGTCTCGCGCGTGTCCTGCTTCTCGCGCAGGGTCTGGCGCTTGTCGTACTCCTTCTTGCCCTTCGCCAGCGCGATCTCGATCTTCGCCCGGCCGTCCTTGAAGTACAGGGACAGCGGGACGACCGTGTGGCCCGACTCCTCGGCCTTGCGCTCCAGCTTGTCGATCTCCTCGCGGTGCATGAGGAGCTTGCGCTTGCGCCGGGCGCTGTGGTTGGTCCAGGTGCCCTGGCTGTACTCCGGGACGTGCACGTTGTACATCCAGACCTCGCGGCCCTCCACCGACACGAAGCCGTCCACCAGCGAGGCCCGGCCCTGGCGCAGGGACTTGACCTCGGTGCCGGTCAGGACGATCCCGCACTCGTAGGTGTCGATGATCGCGTAGTCGTGCCGGGCCTTCTTGTTCTGGGCGATCAGCTTGCGCCCTTTTTCCTTAGCCATAGTGCGGTCATTTTCGCACTACGACCCCACCCCGAGGCCACCCAATACCGTGCGCGCCCGCTCCTCCGCCCCGTCGCCGGCCGCGAGGTCCGGGGTGATGCCCCCGCCGTCGAGGCTGCGGCCCGCCGGGGTGCGGTACGTGCCCACCGTGAGCTCCGCCACCGCGCCGCCCGGGAGCTCCGTCGGCATCTGCACCGAGCCCTTGCCGAAGGTGCGGGTGCCCACCGTCACCGCGCGGCCGCGGTCCTGGAGGGCGCCGGTGACCAGCTCGGCCGCGCTCATCGTGCCGCCGTCGACGAGGGCCACGAGGGGACGGGCGGTGTCCCCGCCCGGGTCGGCGTACAGGGCGCGCTCGGAGCCGCGTACGTCGTACGTCGCCACGAGCCCGCCGTCCAGGAACGCGGAGGCCGCGGCCACCGCCTCGGTGACCAGCCCGCCCGGGTTGCCGCGCAGGTCCAGCATCACCCCGGCGCCCGGCGGGGCCTCGCGGACGGCCGCCCTGACGCGGTCCCCGGAGCCCCGGGTGAAGGAGGCCACCTTGATCACGGTGATGCCGCCCGCGAGGCGGCGTACGGTCACCGGCTCGGTACGCAGCTGCGCGCGCCGGACGGTGACGGTGAGGCCGGCGCCGTCCCGGCTGAGGCCGAGCGCCACCGGAGTGCCCGCTTCCCCGCGCAGCAGCGCCACCACGTCGGCCACCTCCAGCCCGGTCACGCTCCGGGCGTCCACGCTCAGCAGCCGGTCCCCGGCCCGCAGGCCGGCCCGGTCGGCGGGGCTGTCCGGCTGGACCCGGTCGACCTCGATCCGGCCGTCCCGGCGGCGTCCGGCCCAGAGCCCGACCCCGGTCCAGCGGCCGTCGAGTTCCTCGGCGAAGGCGGCGTACTCGCCCCGGTCGTAGACGGTGCCCCAGCGGTCGCCGCTGCGGCTGACGACCTCCTGGGCGGCCTTCTTGCCCGACTTCCCCTCGGCGACGGCCTCGGCGGCGGCCCGGGCGACGGCCTCCCGGTCGGCGGTGCCGGTCCCGGTCCCGGTCCCGGGGGCCGGGGGCCGGTCCGGTGCGCCGGCGCCCGCCAGGAAGGCCGTGCCCGTCTCCTGCGCGTCCGGCGAGGACCAGCACCCCGTGCCCGCGGCGGTGCCCACGCAGACGAGGAAGACCAGCGTCAGAGCGGCCCCGCGACGCAGGTCGCGGGGCCTCGTACAGAAGGCGGGCAGACCCGGCATGCCGCCGAGTCTAGGACAAGCCCCGCCGCGGCAAGCCCGGTTGAGCACGGAGCACAGGAGGCGCTCGTCATACCTTCAGGTACTTGCGCAGCGCGACGAACGCGGCCAGGGAGGGCATCAGCAGGCCGATGACCAGCACCAGCGGCAGCTTCGTGAGGACCGCGTCCCAGCCGATGAAGTTGATCAGCTGGAGCTTGTCGCGGAGCGCGATGCCGTGGTCGATCACGAAGTACTGGCCGGTGCCGAGCATCGCGCAGGCGAAGACCGCGCCGATGAGGCCGGCCACGGCGGCCTCCATGATGAACGGCACCTGGATGTAGAAGCCGGAGGCACCCACGAGCCGCATGATGCCGGTCTCGCGCCGGCGGCTGAACGCCGAGACGCGCACCGTGTTGACGATCAGCAGCAGGGCCACGATCAGCATGACGAGCATGATGCCGAGGGCCGCCCAGTTGAGGGTGCCGAGCAGGGCGAAGAGGTTGTCGAGCTCGGTGGACTGGTCCGCGACCGACTGGACGCCGTCGCGCCCGGCGAAGGCCGAGGTGATGACCTCGTACTTCTCCGGGTTCTTCAGCTTGACCCGGAAGGAGTCGGGCATCTGGTCGGGGGTGACGACGGAGGCCAGCGCGGTGTGGCCGAAGCGCTCCTTGTAGTGCTTGTAGGCCTCGTCCGAAGACTCGTACATGACGGTCTGGACGAGGTCCATCTTCTTCAGCTCGGACTCGATGCCCTGTTTCTGCTCGGGGGTGACCGCCCCCTTGGCGCAGGGCCGGCCGCTGCCCGCGGCGGCGCCGGCGGAGGCCGCCGGCGCACCCGCGGCCGCGCCCGGGGCGGCGGCGCCGGCCGCGTCCAGGGCGTCGTTCTTCGTGCAGAGGTAGACGGTGACGTTGACCTTGTCGTACCAGTACCCCTTCATGGCGCTGACCTGGTCGCGCATGAGGAGGGAGCCGCCGAACAGGGCCAGGGACAGGGCCACGGAGATGATGACCGCGAAGGTCATGGTGAGATTGCGGCGGAGGCCGACGCCGATCTCCGACATGACGAACTGGGCGCGCATGACGTCTCAGGGGCCTTTCAGTGCTGGTAGCCGTAGACGCCGCGCGACTGGTCGCGCACGAGCCGGCCCTGTTCGAGTTCGATGACGCGCTTGCGCATCTGGTCCACGATCTGCTGGTCGTGCGTGGCCATGATGACGGTGGTCCCGGTCCGGTTGATCCGGTCCAGGAGCTTCATGATGCCGACGGAGGTCTGCGGGTCGAGGTTGCCCGTCGGCTCGTCGGCGATCAGCAGGGCGGGGCGGTTGACGAAGGCGCGGGCGATGGCGACGCGCTGCTGCTCGCCGCCGGAGAGCTCGCCGGGCATGCGGCCCTCCTTGCCGCCGAGGCCGACCAGCTCCAGGACCTGGGGGACGGCCTTGCGGATCTCGCCGCGCGGTTTGCCGATGACCTCCTGGGCGAAGGCCACGTTCTCGGCGACCGTCTTGTTGGGCAGGAGGCGGAAGTCCTGGAAGACGGTGCCCAGCTGGCGCCGCATGTGCGGGACCTTCCAGTTGGAGAGCTTCGCGAGGTCCTTGCCGAGGACGTGCACCTGGCCGTGGGTGGCCCGTTCCTCGCGCAGGACGAGCCGCAGGAAGGTGGACTTGCCGGAGCCGGAGGAGCCGACCAGGAAGACGAACTCGCCCTTGGCGATGTCGAGGGAGACATCTCTGAGTGCGGGCCGGTTCTGCTTCGGGTAGGACTTGGAGACGTTGTCGAATCGGATCACGGGAGCACCACGGTCGCCGGGAGTAGGTGACCGTGACCATACGCGACCGGACGACGGGTGGGGACCCGGCAACCGGAGTTGCCCGATATATCCACCGGTGCGGGAGGAGTCGGATCGTGATTGCCCGGACGGGCCGCGCCGAATGTCGGCGGAGCTGGCACAGTGGTAGGGGGAACGGACCGCGTCCCCGCACCGTTGACCATGTCGAGGGGACGAGAGGAGGAGCGCATGACATATGACCGGCTCGTGTGCGCGAACTGCGCCGCACCCGTCAGCCAGGGCCGCTGCCCGGTGTGCCGGGCGAACCGGGAGCGCCTCCAGCAGGAGGGCCCCTTCGCCGGGCTGAATCCGGCGACGGTCATCGCGCTTCTGGTGGTGCTGGTGGCCGCGCTGGCGCTGGTGGCACGGTCCGCGTAGACCGCGTCGCGTCCCGATCAGCAGGCATCACCGTGTGGCCGCGTGGATCACACGTAATGGGGAAGGGCCCGGACACCGCCTGGTGTCCGGGCCCTTCCTCGTGCTCACGCGTTACGCGGTCTGCTCCTGCTGCTTGCGCCAGCGGATTCCGGCCTCCAGGAAGCCGTCGATCTCGCCGTCGAGGACCGCCTGCGGGTTGCCGACCTCGAACTCCGTGCGCAGGTCCTTGACCATCTGGTACGGGTGCAGGACGTAGGAGCGCATCTGGTTGCCCCAGGAGCTGCCGCCGTCCTTGAGCGCGTCCATCCTGGCCTGCTCCTCCTGGCGGCGCCGCTCCAGCAGCTTGGCCTGGAGCACGTTCATCGCGCTGGCCTTGTTCTGGATCTGCGAGCGCTCGTTCTGGCAGGAGACGACGATGCCGGTCGGGATGTGCGTGATGCGCACGGCCGAGTCGGTGGTGTTGACGCCCTGGCCGCCGGGGCCGGAGGCGCGGTACACGTCGACGCGCAGCTCGGACTCGTCGATCTCGACGTGGTCGCTGGTCTCGACGACCGGCAGCACCTCGACGCCCGCGAAGGAGGTCTGGCGGCGGCCCTGGTTGTCGAAGGGGGAGATGCGCACGAGGCGGTGGGTGCCCTGCTCGACGGAGAGGGTGCCGTAGGCGTACGGGGCCTTGACGACGAAGGTGGTCGACTTGATGCCGGCCTCTTCCGCGTACGAGGTCTCGTAGATCTCCGTCGGGTAGCCGTGGCGCTCGGCCCAGCGCAGGTACATGCGCTGGAGGCGCTCGGCGAAGTCGGAGGCGTCCACGCCGCCGGCCTCGGCGCGGATGTTGACCAGGGCCTCGCGCTCGGCGTACTCGCCGGAGAGCAGGGTCCGGACCTCCATCTCGTCCAGCGCCTTGCGGACGGACGTCAGCTCGGCCTCGGCCTCGGCGAGGGTGTCCGCGTCGTCCATCTCCTGGGCGAGTTCGAACAGCACCGCGAGGTCGTCGATGCGGCCGCGCAGGGTCTCGGCCTTGCGGACCTCGGCCTGGAGGTGCGAAAGCTTGCTCGTGATCTTCTGGGCGGCTTCCGGGTCGTCCCACAGGGACGGCGCGGCGGCCTGCTCCTCGAGCACGGCGATATCTGCCCTCAGCTTGTCGAGGTCCAGGACGGCCTCGATCGACCCCATGGTCGAGGAGAGGGACTTCAGCTCTTCGGAAACATCGACGACTGCCACGGGTCAAGCCTAGCCGGTCCTCGGACGGCACTGTCCGGGCAGGCCGGATCGGACCGTACAGAGGAGCGCCGATACGGGCGTACGCTCCTCGTATGACCGTTCTACTCGTGAAGCGCCGCCATGTGGACCACATGCGTGTCACCACGACGAGCTGTCTGCCGCCGGACCAAGCACAAGCCTGATCAACCCCGATCCGACTTCGGTCCTGCACGCGGCCACGCTGTCCCGGCGCCATCCCTGCCGGCGGACCGCTCCTCCGCACGCCCCGCCATCTCTGGGGCACAGGACCCTGTGACATCCGAAACGGAGCCGTCATGCCGTCCGCGCACCCCTCTTCCCCTTCCTCCACCTCCTCCGCCGCCGCGTCCGCGCCCGCCCTGGCCGTCATCGACCTCTCTCGGGCCGACGACCCCGCCGAGCGCCCCGACTTCCTGAAGCAGCTGCACGCCGCGGCCCGCGACACCGGCTTCCTGTACCTGACCGGACACGGCATAACCGAGGCGGAGACCTCCCGCATCCTTGAGCTGACCAGGGCTTTCTTCGCGCTCCCGGAGGCCGACCGGCTGGCCGTGAGCAATCTGAACTCCCCGCACTTCCGCGGCTACACCCGCATCGGCCACGAGCTGACCGGCGGAGCCTCCGACTGGCGGGACCAGCTGGACGTGGGCGCGGAGCGGCCGGCGCCGGTCCTGGGGCCGGAGGACCCCGCGTACCTGTGGCTGGAGGGCCCGAACCAGTGGCCGTCGGCGCTGCCGGAGCTGAGGGAGGCGGTCCTGGGCTGGCAGGAGCGCCTGGCCGGGGTGGCGCACCGGCTGCTGCGGGAGCTGCTGGCCTCGATCGGCGCTGCTCCGGACTTCTTCGACGCGGCCTTCGCGGACCGCCCCCACCTGCACACGAAGCTGATCCGCTACCCCGGGTCCGCGCCGTCGGGCGCCGACCAGGGCGTCGGCGCGCACAAGGACTACGGCTTCCTGACGCTGCTGCTCCAGGACTCGGTGGGCGGGCTCCAGGTGGTCCGGGACGGCGGCTACGTAGACATCGAGCCACGGCCGGGCGCGTTCGTGGTGAACCTGGGCGAGCTGCTGGAGATCGCCACCGAGGGGTACCTGCGGGCCACCGACCACCGGGTGGTCAGCCCTCCGGGGGCGGTGGAGCGGTTCTCGGTGCCGTTCTTCTACAACCCGAGGCTGGACGCGGTCGTGGAGACCGTCCCCGGCGACTACCTGCGTGCGGCGCCGGGCGTGGCGCACGACGCGTCGAACCCGCTGCACGCCGAGTACGGCCGCAACGAGCTGAAGGGCTGGGTCCGCGCCCACCCCGAGGTCGCCCGCCGCTGGCACCCGGCCCTCACCGCGGTGTAGCGGGCGGTCCGGGGCGCCGATCGGGGCGTCCCGGCCGGGCCGGAGCGGGTCCCACCCGGGCCGGGGGGTCCCACCCGGGCCGGGGGGTCCTACCTGGGCTGGGACGGGGCCGACTGGCGGCCCTTGCCGTCGCGCGGCGGAGGTGCCGGGTCGTCGCCGGAGACGGCGATCCAGCTGCCCAGGCCCACCGCCGCCACCAGGGCCAGCGCCGACGCGGAGAGCACCAGGCGCCGCTTGCGCTCGGCCTCGGCGCGGTGCCGGGCGGAGCCGGGCCGGTGTCCGCCGGCCGGGCGGGGGACGCGGGCGGTGCCCAGTGCCCCGCCCGCCAGCTCCTCGGGGCCCGGGACGCGCATGGAGGTGTGGGTGTCCCGGTTGGAGTCGGTGGCGGAGCCGGGGACCAGTGGGACCACGCCCCGCCTGCGGACCGGGTCGGCGCCGGCGTCGGGCTCCCGCTCGGGCTCGGGCTCCGGGTCGGCGTCGTCCGGCTCGTCCACGTCGAGCGGCGGCATCCCGGCCAGCAGCGGCAGCAGGTCCCGGAGCCGGGCCGACAGCTCGGAGGCGCGCAGCCGGGAGGCGGGGGCCTTGGCCAGGCACTGGACCATCAGCTGCCACAGCTCGTCGGGGATGCCCGGCAGCGGGACGACGGTCTCGGTGACGTGCCGGCGCAGCACCGCGCCGGGGTGGCCGCCGCCGAAGGGGGTGAAGCCGGCCAGCAGCTCGTACAGCACGGTGGCCAGGGCGTATATGTCGACGGCCGCCCGCGGCGGCAGCCCCTCCACTATCTCCGGGGCCAGGTAGTCGGGGGTCCCGATGATCCGGGTCGTGGGGGCGGTGCCGCGGCCGGCGCCGGCCCGGCGCGGGGAGTCGATGAGCTTGGCGACGCCGAAGTCGGTGAGGAGCGCGGGGTGCGCGCCGCCGGGGCCGAGCGGTCCCTGCATGTCGAGCAGGACGTTCTCCGGCTTGACGTCGCGGTGGACGACGCCGGCGGCGTGGGCGGCGGCCAGGGCGTCGGCGACGTCGGCGACGATGGCCACGGCCGCCTCGGGGGCGAGCCGGCGCTCGCGGTCGAGGCGGGTGCGCAGGTCGGTGCCGCGTACGAGGTCCATGACGAGGGCGAGGTCGTTGCCGTCGACGACGAGGTCGCGTACGGAGACGACGTGCGGGTGCTCCAGGCCGAGGAGCGCGCTGCGTTCCTGGACGAAGCGTCCGACCAGTTCCTGGTCGGAGGCGAGGTCCTCGCGCAGGAGTTTGACGGCGACGGGGCCGTCCGGGCCTTCGCCGAGCCACACCGTGCCCGCGCTGCCGCGCCCCAGGATCTGGTGGGCGGTGTACCGGCTGCCGATCTTCCGTGCCACGACTGCTCCCTCAGCGGCTGGCGTAACGGACCAAAACTACGCGGCCGTGTGGGTGTTGGGGTGACCGGATCGCGGTGACCTTCACTTCTGCGGGCGAAATCACGTCCTGGATGTCGACAAATCCACAAGGTCGGCGCTACGGGAGGCTCCGGAGGACCCCGGCGAGGGTCCTCCGGAGGGCCGGAGGGCGTTCAGGAGCCGCTGCCGCCGCCGGCGCCGTCCCCGATGGAGCCGACGAAGTCGACGACGTCGGTGCCCCAGCTCCAGACCTGGTCCCACCAGCCCTTGCCGGTGCCGATCCACTCCTGGAGCGGGGTGAGCTCCCAGACCAGCCAGCCGCCGACGAAAAGCAGCAAAATCAGCACCAGGCAGCCCTTGAGGCAGCCGAGGCCCGGGATCCGCACGGGGTTGGCGCTGCGGCGGCGCGGCTCGCGCGGCGGACGGGGCTCGCGCGGGGGCGCCTGCGGCCGGCGCTGCTGCGGCGCGGGAGGCGGCTGCGGCGGCTGCTGCTGGGGTGGCGGCTGGGGCTGGCGGTACTGGGGCGGCTGCGGCGGCTGGTACTGCTGGGGCTGGTAGTGCTGCGGCGGCTGCTGGGCGTACTGCTGCGGCGGAGGCTGCTGCTGGTACTGCTGCTGCGGCTGGTACTGCTGCGGCGGCGGTGCCTGGCGGTGCTGCTGCCGGGGCGGCTGCTGCGGGGGCGGCGGCATCTGCGGAGCCGGGCGCTGGGGGCGGCGGCGCAGGGGGTCCTCGCTCGGGTCGAGGTAGTGCATCTGCGTCTGCTCGTTGCGGTCGCGCGCGGCCCGCATCTGCGACTGCCACGGATGCGGCGCGTCGGGCTGCTGCACCGGGGGCATGACGGACGTCGGGTCGGGCGCGCCGCCGGGGGCGCCGGGCGCGGTGGTGGCCGGCAGCACGGTGGTGGCGTCGGCGCCGCCGACCGGCGGGAGCACGCTCGTCATGGCGTTCGGGTCGTACGCGTCCGGGTCGTACGCCCCGGCCTGCGCGGCGGCGGAGCCGGGGGCCACCGGCGCGCCGGGGACCGGGGCGGGCGAGGGGTCGGGGGCGAGCAGGGCGGCGACACCGAGGGCGGCCTCGACCTCGTCGGGCGAGGAGTGGACGCGGATGCCGGCCGCGACCACGCGCAGACCGCGGGCCAGACTCTCGGCGCTGGGGCGCTCGTCGGGCTCCTTGCGCAGGCAGTGCTCGATGACGATCCACAGCGCCTCGGGCACGCTGGGGGGCCGCTGCGGCTCCTCGCTGAGGTGGCGGTGGAGGACTTCGAGCGCGGTGCCGCCGGCGAACGGCGGGCGGCCGGTGACCAGCTCGTAGAGGAGGATGCCGGCGCCGTAGATGTCGACGGCGGAGGTCTGCGGGCGGCCCTCGGCGGACTCGGGGGCCACGTAGGCGGGGGTGCCGACGAACTCGTGGGTGCGGGTCAGGCCCGGGGAGTCGGCCAGGCGCGCGATGCCGAAGTCGGTGAGCATCGGCTTCATCTGGCCGTGGCTCTCGTCGAGCAGCACGTTGGCGGGCTTCAGGTCGCGGTGGACCACGCCGTCGGCGTGGCTGGCGGCGAGGGCGTCCGCGATCTGGGCGGTCAGCAGGGCGGCGGCGACCGGGCTGAAGGGGCCGTTCTGCCGGATGTACTTGTGCAGGTCCGGGCCGTCGACGAGGTCCATGACCAGGGCGAGCAGGTCACCCTCGACGACGAGGTCGCGGGTGCGCACGATGTTGGGGTGGGTCAGGCGCAGCAGGACGGAGCGCTCGCGCAGGAAGCGCATGACGATGTCCGCGTCCTGGGCCAGCTCCTCCTTGAGGACCTTGATGGCCACGGTCTCGCCCGGCTGGCCGGCGACGGCGGCTTCCGCACCGGCGGTCTCCCGCTGGCGGGCGCGCCAGACGGTGCCCGTGGCGCCGCGTCCGAGCGGCTCCTCGAGCAGGTACTTGCTGCCGACTGGCCGCACGTCTCGCGCTCCCTGCTGTCGTCTTTCCGGCTGATTCCGCCGAGTGGGTTTCCGGCCCAACTCTAGGGGGTGTCCCGGTGGAAGACGCGGGGCGACGGAGGTTGGTTGCCGCACATATGTGCGAAGGGTGAGTTTTGTGGGTTATGCCGGGGGCCCATTTCCCCGGTTTTCCCCCGACGGGGTGGCCGCATTCGCCCCGGTGGGTGAACCCCGCCACCGGAATCCAAGATCATTTATTGACGGGTGCCGGGCGTGTTGCGGGCGACAGGTGCGAGGATGCACCCGTACGGAACGGCCGGGACGGGAGCCCTGCCTTCCGGCATACCTGAACGGACGACGCGTCCGTGCCGGGCGGGGGGTCGATCGGGCGGGCAGCCACCGCCGTCCCCCTGCCGGGCGCACGCACGCACCGCGCACTGCGCTCCGCGCAGAAGGGACCGCTGACGGCGATGCAGATCCGGCTGACCGTCCTCGGGTCGCGCAGCGGCCACCAGGCCGCCACCGCACCCGCCGGCTGTGACGTGCTCGTCACCGCGCCCGCCGGGACCGCGCTGGCCGCGGTCGCCTCCGGACTCGCGGCGGCCGCGGGCGGCCCCGACACCGGGGGCACCACCGTGCTGTACGCCGGTTCGCGCCGCCTCGACCCGCAGCGCGCCGTACTCGGCGAACCGCCCCTGGTGGACGGGGCGGTGCTGCACCTGCACGTCCCCGGACCCGACACCGCCGCCGTCCCGGCCACCGACGGTCCGGGCACCCCGCAGCTGCACGTGGTGTCCGGTCCCGACGCGGGCGGGGTCCACCTGCTGCACCCCGGGTCCGTGCGGATCGGGCGCTCGGCGGACGCCGACGTGCCGCTCGACGACCCGGACGTGTCGCGGCTGCACTGCGCGGTGACCGTGCTGGCCGACGGCCGGGTCACGGTCGCCGACCTCGGCTCGACGAACGGCACCACCCTGGACGGCGCCGACGTCGGCGCCGCCTCGGTCCCGCTGGCGCCGGGCGCGCTGCTGCGGATCGGCGAGTCCACGCTCCGGCTCGCCCCCGCGGGCGGCGAACGGCCGCTGGCGGTCGTCCCGGACCTGGAGGGCCACCTCGGCCTGCCGGACGCCTCCGGCGGAGGTACGGGAACCCGCGCGGCCGGGGACACCGGCCCCGGCGACGCCGCCCGCCCCGGCCACTCCGGCGCGCCGGGCGCGGCCCCGGGGGCCGACGGCGGCACGGGCACGGGCCCCGGCACCGGCGGAACGCGGCCCGGCCCGGGTGCGGGTGCCCCCGAGCCCGGTACGGGGCCGCAGGCCCCGGCCGCCGCCGGACCGAAGCGGCCCTTCCCCGCCCCTTCGCGCAACGCCGGCTCCGCCCCCGACCCCACCCCGGGCCCCGGCGTTGCCGGGTCGGCGCCGCTGGGCGCGGCTGCGGCCGAGGCGTACCCCGCCGGCCCCGCGGACGGCGGGGCCAGGCCGCCGCGCCGCCGCGGCGGGATCGGCGCGTGGGCCCGCAAGTGGGTGCGCGGCGACGAGGACGACCCGGGCCGGCCGGCCGATCCGGGGACGCCCGCGCAGGCCGCCCCCGACGAGGACGACCCCGCGGCCCTGCTGCTGGCGGCGCTCGGGCCCACCGGACGGCTGTGGTCGCGCGGGGCCGGGCACCCCCGGTTCATGGAGGCGGGGCTCGGCGCGGGCAGCCGCGTCACGTTCCCCGAATGCGGCTCGCTCGGCGTCGCCGGACCCCGGGCACGGCTGACGGGAGTGGCCCGCTCGGTGATCGCCCAGCTCGCCGCACTGCACTCGCCGGCCCGGCTGGAGATCGTCCTGCTGGCCGCCGACCGCGCCCGGCCCCTGGCGGAACGCCGCCGCGACTGGGGCTGGCTCGGCTGGCTGCCCCACGTCCGGCCCGCGCACGGCCAGGACTGCCGGCTGCTGCTCGCCTACGACCGCGACCAGGCGGCCGCCCGCACCGCCGAACTGACCCGGCGGCTGGAGGACGGCCCGCTCGGCACCGGCTGGGCGGCCGCGGACCCGGCGGCGCTGCGGCAGGCCGCCGCCGGGTACGAGGGCCCGCGCACGCTCGTGGTCCTGGACGGCGACCCGGACAGCGCGGCCCTGCGCGACCTCACCGGCCGCCTCGCCTCGCACGGGGCCGCGGCCGGCATCCACCTCCTGGTCCTCGCGCAGACCCCGGCCGCCACCGCGGCCTCCCCCGTCGCCACGACGTACGAGTCGGCCTGCGCCGCCACCCCCGCGTTCCGGGACTGCGGCCGGATCGCCCTGCTCAGCGGCGACGTGGCCACGGCCGTACGCGGCTTCGCGGTCAGCGGCGGCCGCCCGGTCGCCGCCGGCCCCACGGCGGTCGCCGACGGCGTCTCGGCGGCCTGGGCGGAGCGGTTCGCCCGGGCCCTGGCCCCGCTGCGCGCCGACGGCGTCCAGCCCGGCCCCGGCGCCTCCCGCCCGGCCGCGGCCAACCTCCCGGCGGCGTCCCGGCTGCTGGACGAGCTGGGGCTGGCCCGCGCCACCCCGGCCTCCCTGATGGCCCGCTGGGCGGAGGCCACCGAGCAGGGGCAGGGCGTCGGCGGCCTCGCGGAGGTCGTCCTCGGCTCCGGGCGGCGCGGGCCGGTCGGCGCCGAGCTGGTCCACGACGGCCCGCACCTGCTCGTTCAGGGTCCCGCGGGGAGCGGCCGCACGGAGCTGCTGCGCTCCATCGCCGCGTCCCTGGCCGCGGCGGCCCGCCCCGACCGCCTCGGCCTGCTCCTCCTCGACGGCGCCGGCGGCGAGCGCGGCGACGGTCTCCTGCCGTGCACGGAACTCCCGCACGTGTCGGCCCACCTCGTGGCCTGCGACCCGCTGCGCATGCGCGAGTTCGCGCAGGCCCTCGGGGCCGAGCTCAAGCGCCGCCACGAGCTGCTGGACGGCGTCCCCTTCACCGAGTGGCACGCCCGCCGCGAGCTCTCCGACCGGATGGTCTCGCCCCGCCGGCCGGCGCCCGGCGAGCTGAACGGGGACATCGACTCCCCGCGCACGGGCACCCTGCGGCTGCGCGCCGCCGCCACCCGCACCGAGCCGGCCGCCGGGCCGACCCCGCTGCCCCGGCTGGTGGTGCTGGTCGACGACTTCGACGCGCTGGTGGCCCCGGCGCTGGGCAGCCCCGGCCGGCCCGCCGCCGGTTCGCTGGTGCGGATCCTGGAGGGGGTGGCCCGGGAGGGCACCCGGCTGGGCGTGCACCTGGTGGTGGCCAGCGCCCGCCCGGAGCGGACCGCCGACACCGAGGCGGCCCGGCTGGCGACGCTGCGGGTCGAGCTGGACGCGCCCGACCAGCCGGGGCCGGGCCGGGGGCGGCTGCTGTACGCCGACGGGCGTGCGGTGCCGTTCCAGGCGGGCCGGGTCACCGGCCGGATCCCGCGCACGGCGACCCTGAGGCCGACCGTCGTTCCGGTGGAGTGGGAGCGGATGGGCGACCCGCCGGCCCGCCGCCCGGTGCGCGAGCTGGGCAACGGGCCGACCGACCTCGCACTGCTGGCCAGCGCCCTCGACCGGGCCTCCCACCTGGTCTCGGCGATACCGGTGCCGTTCCCCCAGGCCCCCTGAGCCGCCCCGGCTCCGCGGCGCGCGGTATTGCGGGGGTGCGCGGGTCGGCGTAGACCTTGTGGCACGCGGCACACCACGGGCACGACGGCATCGGGGGCGAAACCATGCGCACACAGCACGGAACCGGCCACACGAAACGCACGGCGGCAAGAGTCTGGGCGGCGCTCGCCGCGGCGGGCGCGCTCGCGCTCACCGCCTGCGGCGGCGGGGACGGCGACGGCGGCGGCACGGGCGGGTCCACTCCGTCCGGGCAGCAGAGCGCCCACACCGTCGAATTACCGAAACTGCCCGGCGAGAAGCTGGAGGTCGCCGCGGTCTGGACGGGGCCCGAGCAGGCGAACTTCACGAAGGTGCTGAAGGAGTTCGAGAAGCGCACGGGCGCGAGCGTCACCTTCGTCCCGGCGCAGGACCCCATCGTCACCTTCCTCGGCACCAAGATCGCGGGTGGTCAGCCGCCGGACGTGGCGCTGCTCCCCCAGGTCGGGGCGCTGACGGCGGCGGTGCGGAACAAGTGGGCGCAGCCGGCGGGCCCGGAGGCGCGGGCGCAGCTGGAGAAGAACTACGCGCCGGGCTGGCGCAAGCTGGGCGCGGTGGACGGCACCCAGTACGGCGTCTACTACAAGGCCGCCAACAAGTCGCTGGTCTGGTACAACGCGAAGGCCTTCGAGGCGGCGGGCGTGAAGCCCCCGGCGACCTGGAAGGACTTCCTGTCGGTCGCCGACACGCTCTCCGCGTCGGGCACGGCGCCGGTGTCGGTGGCGGGCGCGGACGGCTGGACCCTCACGGACTGGTTCGAGAACGTCTACCTGTCGCAGGCGGGTCCGGAGCTGTACGACCGGCTGGCCCGGCACGAGATCAAGTGGACGGACGACAGCGTGAAGCAGGCGCTGACCACCCTGGGGCAGCTGTTCGCCCGCAAGGACTTCCTGGCGGGCGGGACGGCCGGGGCGCTGGCGACGGAGTTCCCGAAGTCGGTGACGCAGACCTTCACGGGCGGGGACCGGCCGGCGGCGGCGATGGTCTTCGAGGGTGACTTCGTGGCCGTGAACATCGCGCAGACCAAGGCGAAGGTGGGCGAGGACGCCCTGGTGTTCCCGTTCCCGGCGGTCGGCGCGAAGCCGCCGGTGGTCTCGGGCGGGGACGTGGCGGTGGCGCTGAAGCCGGGCAAGGGCGCGCAGGCGCTGCTGACGTTCCTGGCGTCGGCGGACGCGGCGGCGGTCCAGGCCCGGGAGGGCGGGTTCGTGTCGCCCAACAAGGCGGTGGACCTGGCCGCGTACCCGAACGACATCCAGCGGGGCATCGCGAAGGCGCTGATCGCGGCGGGCGACGACTTCCGCTTCGACATGTCCGACCAGGCTCCGGCGGCCTTCGGCGGGACGCCGGGCACCGGTGAGTGGAAGGCGCTCCAGGACTTCCTGGCGAACCCGTCGGACGTGGCGGGGACGCAGGAGAGGCTGGAGGCGGAAGCGGCCAAGGCGTTCGGGAACTGACGCCGTGGCGGCGACGGCCAAGCCCGGGGCCCGGCCCCGGGCGCAGCGCCGCCGGGACGTGTCCCGGCGGCGGCTGGTGGCGGCGGCGTTCCTGCTGCCCGCCCTGGTGCTGCTGGGCGCGCTCGTGGTGCAGCCCATCGGCTACTCCCTCTACCGCAGTCTCTTCGACCGCTCCGGCGACGCCTTCGTCGGGGCGGGCAACTACCGGCGGATCCTGAGCGATCCGGTGATCCGTACGGCGCTGCGGAACACCGCCGTGTGGGTGGTGTTCGCTCCGGCGGCGGCGACCGCGCTGGGGCTGGTCTTCGCGGTGCTGACGGAGCGGGTGCGCTGGGGGACCGCGTTCAAACTGGTGGTGTTCATGCCGATGGCGATCTCGATGCTGGCGGCGGGCATCATCTTCCGGCTCGTGTACGACCACGACCCCCAGCGGGGCGTGGCCAACGCGGTGTGGGTCGGGGTGCACGACACCTTCGCGGAGTCCTCCGCCTTCCCGGGAGCCCGTCCGGGCCGGGACTCCCCGCTGGAGCCCGCCGGCGGCGGTGCGCTGGTGACGCGGGGCACGGTGCGGGCGGGCGAGCCGGTGCTGCTTCCGCTGGTCGGGGTGGCGCCGGAGGCGCTGCCCGGGGGAACGCGTGCGGCGGGGCGCGCCGCGGTGGTGCCGGGGAAGGTGACCGGCACCGTCTGGCAGGACTTCACCCGGGGCGGCGGCGGCCTGCCGAACGTGGTCGACCCGGCGGAGTCGGGCCTGTCCGGGATGCGGGTGGAGGCGGTCAAGGACGGCCGGGTGGTGGCTTCGGCGACGGCCGGCCCCGACGGCACGTTCACGCTGCCCGCGGCGGCCGACGGGGCGCGGCTGCGGCTGCCGGAGTCGAACTTCCGGGCGGCGTACGCGGGGGTGGAGTGGCTCGGCCCGGTGCTGGTGACCCCGGCGGTGATCGGGGCGTACGTGTGGATGTGGGCCGGGTTCGCGATGGTGCTGATCGGGGCGGGGCTGGCGGCGGTGCCGCGCGAACTGCTGGAGGCGGCGCGGGTGGACGGGGCCGGTGAGTGGCAGGTGTTCCGCCGGATCACGGTGCCGCTGCTGGCGCCGGTGCTGGTGGTGGTCCTGGTGACGCTGGTCATCAACGTGATGAAGGTCTTCGACCTGGTGTTCGTGATCGCTCCGGGCGCGGTGCAGGACGACGCGAACGTGCTCGCGCTCCAGCTGTACCGGACGTCCTTCGGGACGGACGCCGATCCGGGGCTGGGCAGCGCCATCGCGGTGCTGCTGCTGGTGCTCGTGGTGCCGGTGATGCTGCTGAACATCCGGCGGATGCGGAAGGAGGCCTCCCGATGAGCACCCCGGCGAGAACCGCGCCGCGCGTCCTGCGGCGGCTGGCGGGGAGCGTGCTGCTGCGCGCCTTCCTGGTCCTGGCCGGACTGTTCTGGCTGCTGCCCACGCTGGGTCTGCTGGTGTCCTCCCTCCTGTCCCCCGACGACCTGAACCGGGGCGGCTGGTGGCGGGCGCTGACCGAGCCCGCGCGGCTGACGGCGTCCAACTACGCGCACCTGCTGGAGAACGACACCATCACCGGCTCGCTGCTGAACACGGTGCTGATCGCCGTCCCGGCGACGCTCCTCGTCCTCGTCCTCGGCGCGTTCGCGGGTTACGCCTTCGCCTGGCTGGAGTTCCCGGGCCGGGACTGGCTGTTCCTGGTCGTGGTGGGGCTGCTGGTGGTCCCGGTGCAGGTGGCGCTGATCCCGGTGTCGGAACTCTTCGGTTCCATCGGCCTGTTCGAGACGACGGCGGGGGTGGTGCTGTTCCACACGGCGTTCGGGCTGCCGTTCGCGGTGTTCCTGCTGCGCAACTTCTTCGCGGAGATCCCCCGCGAGCTGCTGGAGGCGGCCCGGCTCGACGGGGCGGGCGAACTGCGGCTGTTCGCCCGGGTGGTACTGCCGCTGGGCGGGCCGGCCATCGCCTCACTGGGCATCTTCCAGTTCCTGTGGGTGTGGAACGACATGCTGGTGGCGCTGGTCTTCGCCGACTCGGCGCACCCGCCGGTGACGGTGGCGCTCCAGCAGCAGGTGCGGCAGTTCGGGAACAACATCGACGTGCTGGCGCCCGGCGCGTTCCTGTCGATGGTGGTGCCGCTGCTGGTGTTCTTCGCCTTCCAGAGGCAGTTCGCGACGGGGGTGATGGCCGGCGCCGTGAAGTAACCCACCGCCACCGCGGCGACCGGGTCCGACATGGGGTGTTGACGCTGCGTAACCCGAATGCCGCACGCTGCGTAACCCGATCGCCGCGCGCGCGGTTCCTGGGCAATATGCCCGCGCCGACCCATGGATGTGCCGTGCCCCGGTTCAGCGTCATCGTGCCCGCGTACAAGGTTCAGGCGTACCTCCAGGAGAGCCTGGACTCGGTCCTGTCCCAGTCGTACCCGGATCTGGAACTGATCGCGGTCGACGACGCCTCCCCGGACGCCTGCGGTTCGATCATCGACGAGTACGCGGCCCGCGACCCCCGGGTCACCGCGGTGCACCTGGCGCACAACCTGGGCCCGGGCCCGGCCCGCAACGCGGGTCTGGCCCGGGCCTGCGGCGACTACCTGCTCTTCCTCGACGGCGACGACGTCCTCACCCCCGGCGCCCTCCAGGCGGTCACCGACCGGCTCAAGGCCACCGGCTCCCCCGACGTCCTGGTCTACGACCACGCCCGCACCTCCTGGACCGGCGAGACCGTCCGCGACCGGTCCGCGCACCGGCTGTCCGAGGAGGGCCCGGCCAGCTTCCGGCTCGCCGACCGCCCGGGCCTGCTCGGCATGCCGATGGCGGCGGGGAACAAGGCGTACCGGCGCGAGTACGTGGAGCGCGAGGGCCTGGAGTTCCCGCCCGGCTTCTACGCGGACACCCCCTGGACCTACCCGGCGCTGCTGGCCGCCGAGTCCGTGGCCGTCCTCGACCGGGTCTGCGTCCACTACCGCCGGCGCCGCACCGGCTCGGTCACCACCACCCTCAGCCGGCGCCACCTCGACGTCTTCGACCAGTACGACCGGGTCTTCGGCCACCTCGCCGCCCGTCCCGAGCTGGACCGCTGGCGCCCGGCCGTGCACCGGCGGATGGCCGAGCACTTCTGCGCCGTGTACGCGGACCCGCGCCGCCTCCCGCGCGCCGCCCGCGCCGAGTTCTTCGCACGGGCCTCGGCCCTGCTGCGCCGCCACCGCGTCCCGGGCGGCCCCGGGTCCCTGCCGCTGTCGCTGTCCCGCGCCGACCGGCTCCGCCACACCCTGATGCGTCTCGGCGCCCGGCGCGCCTACGGGCTGGCCTCGGCCGTCCGCGCCGCCTCCCTGGCCGCGGGCCGCGCCGGGTCCGCGCTGGGGCGGGGGCTGCGCGAGAGCGCCCTGCGCCTGCACTACCGCGTGCAGCGGCTGCTGCCGCTGCGGCCCGAGCTGGCGGTGTTCACCGCGTACTGGCACGGCGGCTACGCCTGCAACCCGGCGGCGATCGAGGCGAAGCTGCGGGAGCTGGCCCCGCGCATGCGCACGGCGTGGATCTGCGACCCCCGGTACGCGGCCACCCTGCCGCCCGAGACCACCCCGCTGCGGCCGGGCTCGGCCGCGTACTGGAGCGCCCTGGCCCGGGCCGGGTACCTGACGACGAACGTGAACTTCGACCGCGCCCTGGTCAAGCGGCCCGGCCAGATCCTGCTCCAGACGCAGCACGGCACCCCGCTCAAGCGGGTCGGCCTCGACCTCCAGGACCGTCCGGCGGCCACCCCGACCACGGACTTCGAGGGGCTGCTGCGCGGCGCCGACCAGTGGGACTACCTGCTGTCCTCCAACCGTCACTCCACCCTGGTGTGGGAGCGGGCCGTCCCGGCCTCCTACACCACCCTGGAGTACGGCTACCCCCGCAACGACCCCTTCCACCGGGCCGGGCAGGAGGAGGTCCTGGCCCTGCGCGAGCGGCTGGGCATCGCCCCGGGCACCACCGCGATCCTGTACGCCCCGACCCACCGCGACTACCGGCGCAGCCGGCCCGAGCACCTGGACTTCGAGCGGGTCCTGCGGGACCTGGGCCCGCGCTTCACGATCCTCGCCCGCACGCACCTGACGTACGCGGGCACGGAGTCCGCCCGGGACCCGCACCCGAGGCTGCTGGACGTCTCCGCCCACCCGTCGGTGGAGGAGCTGTGCCTCGCCTCGGACGCGCTGGTCACGGACTACTCGTCCCTGATGTTCGACTACGCGTCCCTGGACCGGCCGATCGTGATCCACGCGGACGACTGGGAGGCGTACGAGGCCGCCCGCGGCACCTACTTCGACCTGCGCGCCTGTCCGCCGGGGGCGATCGCCCGCACGGAGGACGAGCTGGTGGACATCTTCGCCACCGGCCACTGGCAGGGCTCCCGCTCGGCCCAGCTGCGCACCGCGTTCCGCTCGCGCTTCTGCTCGTACGACGACGGCCACGCGGCCGAGCGCGTGGTCCGCCGCGTCTTCCTCGGCCAGTCCACCCCGCTCCCGGCGATCACCCCCCTGGAGGACCGCCGCCCCGCTCCCCCGGCCTCGGCTCCGGACCTGACGCCCCTCGCCACCGGCCTCTGGCCGTAGCCCCGCCATCCAGCCCCGCCGTCCAGCCCCGCCGGCGTTTGAGGCGCGGGGTCCGGGGCGGAGCCCAGGGAGGGGTCCGGGCGCAGCCCGGGGAACGGGCGAAGGGCGGGGAGGGGACCTCGCCCCGCGCGGCGGCCCCGGTCAGGCCCGCCACCCCGCCCGGCCAGGGCCACGGCACCCGGCGGCTAGCCGACCCGCAGGCCCGCCACCACCGAGCGGGCCAGGCCGTCCAGGTACGCGGCCGGCACGGCGTCCCGCACCACGACCTGGCGCCAGTACAGCGGGCCGATCACCAGGTCCAGGGCGTGGTCGGGGTCCGCGCCGGCCGGGAGCTCCCCCCGGGCGACGGCCTCGGAGACGATGCCCTCGGCGAGCCGCCGCTGCCCCTCCACCAGCGCCCCCCGCACCGCGTCCGCGATCTCCGGGTTCCTGGCGGCCTCGACCAGCAGGTCGGGGATCACCGCCGAGGCCACGGGGTGGCGCAGTACGTGTGACATGACCTCCAGCAGGGCGCGTACGTCCCCGTAGAGGGACCCGGTCGCCGGCACGGGAATGCCGTCCGCGGCGACGGCGCCGATCAGGTCGAGCACCAGGTGCAGCTTCGACTTCCAGCGCCGGTACACGGCGGTCTTGCCGACCCCGGCGCGCCGCGCGATGCCCTCGATCGACATCCGGGCGAAGCCCACCGCCGCGAGTTCCTCCACCACGGCCGCCCGGATCGCCTCGGTGACGTCCTCGCGCAGGACGGCGGCGCCGGCGGGAGCGCGGCGGGCGGCGGCGGGTGCGGCGGCGGAGTCCTTGGTCATGCACAGAGCATAGCGGCGACGCCGTCACCTGCCCGTCACGACGATACGGTTGCGTTCCGACGACCCACGCCCTACTGTCACCGTAGCGACGATACGGACCCGTCCCATCGTCAGGCGACGCCCCAGACCTCCGTCGAAAGCGACCCCGTGACCACCGTGACCCCAGCGGCGCCCGCGCCGCCCTCCCCCGCGGAGCTGGCGGCAGCCCACGGCCTGACCGTCAGCGGCGCCCGCCCCTCCCTCCCCCGCTACGTCGCGCAGCTCTGGAACCGCCGCCACTTCGTGACGGCGTACGCGACCGCCCGGATGCACGCCACGTACAGCACGGCCAAGCTCGGCCAGGTCTGGCACCTGATGACCCCGCTGCTCAACGCGGCCGTCTACTACTTCGTCTTCGGCATCGTCATGCGCGCCAGCCACGGCGTCCCCGACTACGTGCCGTTCCTGATCACCGGCGTCTTCGTCTGGGACTTCATCGGCAGCTCCGTCAACGCCGGCACCCGCGCCGTCCACAGCAACCTCGGCCTGGTCCGCGCCCTGCACTTCCCCCGCGCCAGCCTGCCCATCGCCTCCGTGGTCCAGCTCTTCCAGCAGCTGCTCGTCACCATGGCGGCCCTGGTCGTCCTCCTCCTGGCCTTCGGCCAGGCCCCCTCCGCCTCCTGGCTGATCGCGGTCCCGGCGCTCTTCCTGATGGCCGTCTTCTGCGCCGGCTGCGCGATGGTCATGGCCCGCATCGGCAGCAAGAACCCGGACGTCAGCCAGTTGATGCCGTTCGTCCTGCGCACCTGGATGTACTCGTCCGGCGTGATGTGGTCCATCGACACCATGCTCAAGACGGACCACCTGCCGCACTGGGTCTCGCTGATGCTCAAGACCAACCCGGCGGCCGTCTACATCGACCTGATGCGCTTCGCGCTGATCGACAGCTTCAAGGCGGGCTCGCTCCCGCACCACGTGTGGCCGATCGCCATCGGCTGGGCGCTGCTCGCCGGCGTCGGCGGCTTCGTCTACTTCTGGAAGGCAGAGGAGGAGTACGGCCGTGGCTGACACCGACACCCGTGTCCCGACCGTCATCGCGGACGAGGTCCACGTCGTCTACAAGGTCCACGGCGCAGGCCGCAAGGGCAGCGCCACCGCCGCCCTCAGCCGGATCTTCTCCCGTCGGCCCGCCCCCGGCGTCCGCGAGGTCCACGCCGTCAAGGGCGTCAGCTTCACCGCGTACAAGGGCGAGGCGATCGGCCTGATCGGCTCCAACGGCTCGGGCAAGTCCACCCTCCTCAAGGCCATCGCCGGCCTCCAGCCGGTGGCCCGCGGCGCGGTCTACTCGCACGGCCAGCCGTCCCTCCTCGGAGTGAACGCGGCCCTGATGAACGACCTCACCGGCGAGCGGAACGTCGTCCTCGGCGGGCTCGCGATGGGCATGACCAAACAGCAGGTCCGCGAGCGCTACCAGGACATCGTCGACTTCTCCGGCATCAACGAGAAGGGCGACTTCATCTCCCTGCCCATGCGCACGTACTCCTCCGGGATGGGCGCCCGGCTGCGGTTCTCGATCGCGGCCGCCAAGGACCACGACGTCCTGATGATCGACGAGGCCCTCGCCACCGGCGACGCCGCCTTCCAGCGCCGCAGCCAGGCCCGCATCGAGGAACTCCGCGCCCAGGCCGGCACCGTCTTCCTCGTCAGCCACTCCATCGGCACGGTCCGCGAGACCTGCGACCGCGCGATCTGGCTGGAGTCGGGCGTCCTCCGCATGGACGGCCCCTCACAACAGGTCTGCGACGCGTACGAGGCCGCCAGTTCCAGCCCCGCCGGCGTTTGAGGCGCGGGGGTCCGGGGGCAGACCCCCCGGCAACGGCGCCGCACCCGAAGACGTCAACGGGCCGGGCCCGGAACCCCAGATGGGGGTCCCGGGCCCGGCCCGTTCCGCTACCGCCAGCGCCAGCGACTACGCGTGGGACCGCAACAGCGACCGCATCGTCCGCATCGCCACCGACAGGTTCGCCAGGTCGAAGTCGTCCGAGCCCCGGATCTCGTCCAGGGTCGTCCGCGCCCGCCCGATGATCGCCGCGTTTTTCTCCTCCCACGCCTTGAAGCGCTCCTCGGGAGTGGAAGAGCCGTTGCCCACCGACAGCACGTCGGCCGTCAGCGCGGCGTGCGCCGCGAACAGGTCCTCACGGATCGACGCGCGGGCCATCGACTGCCAGCGGTCGGACCGCGGCAGCTCGATGATGCGGTCCATCAGCTGCGTGATGTCCAGACGGTCGGCCAGGTCGTAGTACACCTCGGCGACGGACAGCGGGTCCACGCCCGTCCGGTCCGCGATGGCGACGACGTCCAGCGTCGGGAACGCCGACGAGAAGCCGGCCACCTTCGCCGCGAGCTCCTCCGGCACGCCCTCGCCGGTCAGCTCGTCCAGGATCGACTGGTACCACTCCAGGTCCGCACCGCGCACCAGCTTCGGCAGCTCCGACCAGACCTCCGACACCCGGGCCCCGAACAGCTCGATCGTCTCGGTGATCTGGAGCGGCTGCGGCCGGTTGTTCAGCAGCCAGCGCGTGGCCCGCTCCACCAGGCGCCGCGAGTGCAGCCGCACCCGGGTCTGGACGTCGGCCGGGACCTTGTTGTCCAGCGCCTCGACCGCGTCCCACACCTCGGCCAGGCCGAAGATCTCACGGGCCGCGAGCTGCGCCCGGACGATCTCCTCCGTGGAGGCGCCGGTCTCCTCACGCAGACGGTGCAGGAAGGTCGAACCACCGGTGTTGACGGTGTCGTTGACCAGCAGGGTGGTGATGATCTCCCGGCGCAGCGCGTGCGCGTCGATCTGCTCCGGGAATTTCGCCCGCAGGGCGCCCGGGAAGTACGCGTGCAGCAGGCGGCGCAGGTACGGGTCGTCCGGCAGCTCGGTGTGGATGAGCTCGTCCGCCACCGTGATCTTCGTGTAGGCGAAGAGGACCGCCAGCTCCGGCTGGGTCAGGCCCTTGCCGGTGTTGAGCAGCTCGCGGATCTGCCGGTCGTTGGGCAGGAACTCCAGCTGGCGGTCCAGCAGCCCGTCCCGGCCCAGGCGGCGCATGAAGCGCTGCTGGGCGTGGAGCAGGCTCGGGGCCTGCGCGGAGGCGTTGGCCAGGGCCGTGTTCTGCGCGTAGTTGTTGCGCAGCACCAGCGAGCCGACCTCGTCGGTCATCTCGGCGAGCAGCTTGTTGCGCTGCTTGACGGTCATGTCGCCGTCCGCGACCACCGCGTTCAGCAGGATCTTGATGTTCACCTCGTGGTCGGAGGTGTCCACGCCCGCGCTGTTGTCGATGGCGTCGGTGTTGACCTTGCCGCCCTCGCCGCCGGCGCCGGTGCGGGCGAACTCGATGCGGCCCAGCTGGGTCAGACCCAGGTTGCCGCCCTCGCCGACCACCTTGGCGCGTACGTCGGAGCCGTTGACGCGGATCGCGTCGTTGGCCTTGTCGCCGACGTCGGCGTGCGTCTCGGCGGTCGCCTTGACGTACGTGCCGATGCCGCCGTTCCACAGCAGGTCCACCGGAGCCTGCAGGATGGCCTGCATCAGCTCGGCCGGGGTCATCTTGGTGACGCCCGCCTCGATGCCGAGGGCGGCCCGCATCTGCGCGTTCACCGGGATGGACTTGGCGCTGCGCGGGTGGACCCCGCCGCCCGCCGACAGCAGCGCGGTGTCGTAGTCCGCCCACGAGGAACGCGGCAGCTCGAACAGGCGCCGGCGCTCGGCGTACGAGGTCGCCGCGTCCGGGGTCGGGTCGATGAAGATGTGCCGGTGGTCGAAGGCGGCGACCAGGCGGATGTGCTCGGAGAGCAGCATGCCGTTGCCGAAGACGTCGCCGGACATGTCGCCGACGCCGACGACCGTGAAGTCCTGGGTCTGGGTGTCGTGGCCCAGCTCGCGGAAGTGCCGCTTGACGGACTCCCAGGCGCCGCGGGCGGTGATGCCCATGCCCTTGTGGTCGTAGCCGGCCGAGCCGCCCGACGCGAAGGCGTCGCCCAGCCAGAAGCCGTACGACTCCGCGACGCCGTTGGCGATGTCGGAGAAGGTCGCGGTGCCCTTGTCGGCGGCGACGACGAGGTAGGTGTCGTCCTCGTCGTGGCGGACCACGCCCTTCGGCGGCACGACCTCCCCGCCGACCATGTTGTCGGTGATGTCGAGCAGCGCCGAGATGAAGATCTTGTACGAGGCGATGCCCTCGGCGAGCCACGCGTCGCGGTCCACCGACGGGTCCGGCAGGTTCTTCGCGACGAAGCCGCCCTTGGCGCCGACCGGCACGATCACCGTGTTCTTGACCATCTGCGCCTTGACCAGGCCGAGCACCTCCGTACGGAAGTCCTCGCGCCGGTCGGACCAGCGCAGACCGCCTCGGGCGACCTTGCCGAAGCGCAGGTGGACGCCCTCGACGCGCGGGGAGTACACCCAGATCTCGAACGCGGGGCGCGGGGCCGGCAGGTCCGGGATGGCCTGCGGGTCGAACTTCATCGACACGTACGAGTGCTGCTCGCCCGCCTCGTCCAGCTGGAAGAAGTTCGTCCGCAGCGTCGCCTTGATCAGCGTCAGGAAGGAGCGCAGGATGCGGTCCTCGTCGAGCGAGGCGACCTGGTCCAGGGCCCCGTCCAGCTCCTCCATCATCGCGTCGATCAGCTCGGTGCCGGCGGCCTGACGGCCCGGCGACATCCGCGCCTCGAAGAGCGAGACCAGCAGCCGCGTGGTGTGGACGTTGTTGCGGAGGGTGTCCTCCATGTAGTCCTGGCTGAAGGTGGAGCCGGCCTGGCGCATGTACTTGGCGTACGCGCGCAGCACGACGGCCTGGCGCCAGGTGAGGCCGGCGCCCAGGACGAGGGTGTTGAAGTTGTCGTTCTCGGCCTCGCCGGTCCACACGGCCGCGAAGGCCTCCTGGAACCGCTCGCGCGCGTCGTCGCCGAGGTACGCGTCCCCGTTGCCCGGGGACGTCGGCATCCGCAGACCGAAGTCGTAGATCCAGGCGCTGACCCGGTCGCTGCGGCGCAGCTCGTACGGCCGCTCGTCGGTGACCTCGACGCCCAGGCGCTGCAGGACCGGCAGGACCGCGGAGAGGGAGACCTGCTCGCCCTCGCGGTAGATCTTGAAGCGGCGCTCGCCGGGGCCCGCGCCGACGGGCTCGTACAGCGACAGCGCGAAGGGGCGGTCGCTGGCGGACAGCTTCTCCAGGTGGCACAGGTCGGCCACGGCCGCGCGCGGCGAGTGGTCGGCCTTGTAGCCCTCGGGGAAGGAGGTGCCGTACTTGCGGCTCAGCTCGGCGGCGCGCTCCTCGCCCAGCTCGGCCGTCAGCGCCTCGCCGAAGCCGTCGGCCCAGGAGCGGGCCGCCTCGACCAGGCGGGTCTCGACGCGCTCGACGTCGGCGTCGGTCAGCAGGGGCAGCTCGGTGCCCTGCGGGACGCGGACGACGAAGTGGATGCGGGAGAGGATCGACTCGGTGTTCCAGGCGGTGAAGTCGACGCTGGTGCCGCCGAGCTCCTCCCTCAGGATGTCCATCAGCCGCAGCCGGACACCGGTGGTGAACCGGTCGCGCGGCAGGTAGACGAGCGCCGAGTAGTAGCGGCCGTACTCGTCCTGGCGCAGGTACAGCCGCAGCCGACGGCGCTCCTGGAGGTACAGCACGGACGTGGCGATCTCGCGGAGCTTGTCGACCGGGGTCTGGAACAGCTCGTCGCGCGGGTAGGTCTCCAGGATCTGGAGCAGGTCGCGGCCGTCGTGGCTGGACGGCGAGAAGCCGGCGCCCTCGAGGACCTCGGCCACCTTGCGGCGGATCACCGGGACGCGGCGCACCGACTCGGTGTACGCGGCGGAGGAGAACAGGCCGAGGAAGCGGCGCTCGCCCACGACGTTGCCGTCGGCGTCGAACTTCTTCACGCCCACGTAGTCGAGGTACGAGGGACGGTGCACGGTGGCGCGGCTGTTGGCCTTGGTCAGCACCAGCAGGCGGTGCTCGCGGGCCTTGGCTCGGGCGTCGGCGGGCAGCCGGTTGAAGGACGGCGAGACGGGGTGCGCGTCCTCCTGGCCGCGGTGGACCGGGTCGGAGCGCAGGATGCCCAGACCGGTGCCGGGCACGGCGGAGAGGGCGTCGCCGTCGACGAGGTTGTACTCGCGGTAGCCGAGGAAGGTGAAGTGGTCGTCCGACAGCCAGCGCAGCAGCTCACGGGCCTCTTCGAGCTCGTACTCGCGCAGGTCCGGGGCGGTGGGCTCGTTCGGCAGCTCTTCGGCGATGCGCAGCGCGGCGTCGCGCATCTTCTCCCAGTCCTCGACGGCCTCGCGGACGTCGGACAGGACGCGCAGCAGGTCTCCGGTGATCTGCTTGAGGTCGGCCTTGTCGGTCTCGCGGTCGATCTCGACGTGGATCCAGGACTCGACGAGGGAGTCGTGGGGGCGCGCGGTCTTGGGACCGTGGGCGTCGCAGTCGGGGCCGAGGATCTCGATGAGCTTGCCGGTGACGTCACGACGCACGACGACCTGCGGGTGGATCACGACGTGGATGCCGCGGCCCTGGCGGGACAGCTCGTTCGTCACGGAGTCCACGAGGAACGGCATGTCGTCCGTGACGACCTCGACGACCGAGTGGCTGGAGGTCCAGCCGTTCTCCTCGACCGTGGGGGTGTGGACCCGGACGCTCGCGGTGCCCTGCGGACGGGTCTCGGCGAGCCGGTAGTGGGAGAGCGCCGCGCCGAACACGTCGACCGGGTCCCGGTCGGCGAGGTCCTCGGGGGCGGTGTGCAGGTAGTAGCGCTGGAGGTAGGAGAGCGTCGTGCCCGGGTCGGGGCGCTCGCCGTGCTCGGACCCAGTCGGAAGTAGCCCCCCGGCCGGGCTGTTCTCAGCTACCCGTGCCGCCCGCGCGAGCAGCTCGGCCTTTGCTTCGTCCAGCTTGGTCTGCATGTCCTCTGGCTCCTGTCGCGCGCCATTGCGTGACGTAGGTGGTGAAGGAAGGAATGACAAAGCGCCGCGATGAGGCGGGATGTCCGTCCGGATCGGTTTTCGACGCCGCGGCGTCGGGAGGGCCGCCGGGGAAGGCTTCGACCGTGATCGACAGGTCCCGGCGGCGGGGATCAGCGAAGGCCCGGCCGCGGAGGCGCGCCGGGCGCGGGTCGGGGGCGTCAGTGCCCCCGAGGACTATCGCGCTGATCACGGGTACAAGGCTATCTCGCCCCACCCCCCGGTCGTCATTCACTGCATCTGTACAAAACCGGGGGCAAAACCTGGACACTCTGGCCAGAGGCGTGGCCGGAACGGTCCGTTACCGGCCTATCCGGCCAGCTCACGGGCCATGGCGACGGCCTCGGCCAGGCTGTCCACGACCGGGACCCCGGCGGACTCCAGGCTGGCGCGGCTGTGCGACCCGCCCGTGTACAGAACGGCGTACGCGCCCACGTGCCGCGCGGCCGTCGCGTCGTCCACGGCGTCACCCACCAGGACCGTACGGCGAGCGGTCACCCCGGCCGCCTCCAGTGCGGCCATATGGCGTACGAGGTGCCCCGCCTTGGACGTGTGCGAGGGCCCGACGCGGCCGTCGACGCGCAGGAAGTGCACGTCGATGCCGTGCTCCCGGACCAGGGGCACGAGCTTCTCGTGGGGCGCGAGGGACAGCAGGGACTGGGTGAGCCCGTCCGCCTGCCACCCCCGCAGCAGCTCCCGCGCCCCCTCGGTGAGCCCCGCGTCCTCGGCGGCGGCCCAGTAGTGGCGGTGGAAGGCCTCGTCCATCACGGCCCACTCGGCCTCCGTGGGCAGCCGGCCCATCAGCCGCTCGTAGAACTTCGGCACCGGCACGACGTACAGCTCGCGGTACCGCTCCAGCGTGAGCGGGGCGAAGCCGAACTCGGCGAAGGAGGCGTTGGTCGCGGCTATGACGGCGTCGATGTCGTGCAGCAGGGTGCCGTTCCAGTCCCACACGATGTGGGCTCCAGCGGCGTTCGACCCGGCGTTCGTCGGGGTGCTCGTCGCGGCGTTCGTCGCGGCGTTCGTCGCGGCGTTCGTTTTCCTGCTCATCCCAGCAGCCCCGGGATCTCCTGCACCCCGAACCACAGCAGCTCGTGGTCCTCGGCGCCGTCCACGGTGAACTGCGCGTCGTCGTCCCCCGCGTCGGCGGCCGCGAGGGCCCCGGCGGCGGCCGCGACGTCACCTTCGGCGTCGTCGGCGTCGGCGTGCACGGCGGCGGCCGCCTTCAGCCGCACGGCGGCGCCCAGGGTGACCTGCCCGAGGGCGGCCTCGTCCAGCCCGGGCACGGCGGTGGCGGCCTTGTCGTCGACGTCGACCGCCACCACGACCCGCCGGCGGGGGGCGGCCGCGTCGGCGGCCAGCAGGCGCAGCGAGGCGAGGGCGGCGCGGCTGAGGGCGGCGTACTCCAGCTCCTCGACGTCGTCCGACACGTACCACTCGCGCAGCCCGGGCGTGACGGCGTACGCGAGGAGCGGGGCGGGCCCCAGCTCCCCCGCCTTGTGCGCCTCGGCGAGCCCGGGGAGGGTCAGGGGGACGTACACGCGCATGGCCGGCTGCTTTCGGTAGTCGGAAACGCCCTCAGGATACGACCCGGTCACGCCCCCGGACCCGACGCCCTCACCCCTCCGCGCCGCCACCCGCCACGGCCGGCAACCGCCGCGGGCGGTGCACTTACGGGGGCTGGCGCGCCCGTCCCCCCGGGGGTCGGCAGCCTGCCCACGGGGAGGCCCGCGGCGCCGGCCCCTGCGGGGGCGGGGCCCGGGGCTACAGCGCGCGCCCGGCCGACGCCCGGCGCCGCGGCAACCGCCCACGGGACGCCGGGCCGCGTTGGCCCCTACGGCAGTGGCCCTGGACTACAGCGCCCGCCCCGCCGTCCCCCGGTGTCGCCCACCTGCCCACAGGGACGCCGGGCCGCGCCGGCCCCTGCGGGCTGCGGGGCCCGGGGCTACGGCGCCGGCCCAGCCGTCCCTCGGCACCGGCAGCCCGCCGGCGGAACGCGTCCGCAGCCGCCGCTACTGCCGTGGGCCCTGGACCTCGACGGCCGCGCACCGCCAGCGTCGGTCGGGGCCCTGTTCCAGCCGGAACGCCATCGCCGAGACCCGGTCCCCGGTCGAGATCCGGGCGAAGGCCTCGATGACCCCGGGCCCGGGGTGGAAGCGCCCGCAGTGCCGCAGCACCGGCCGCAGCCGGTCACGCAGCGGGCCGTGGGGGGCGAGGGTGACCAGCTGCTCGTACGCCTCGCCCACCGTGAGGCCGAGCAACGAGTGGACGGGGCGCTGGCCGCTCAGCACCGCCAGCAGGCGCTCCGCGAACCAGTCGTGGGGGGCCAGCCTGCGCACCTGCCGGGGCACCCCCGCCGGACGGCGCTGGTCCCGCCGGCCGGCGGGCCGCGTCCGCCCCGCCCCGCCGGGCCTGCTGCGACTGCCCTCGCCGCCGACCGTGCCGCGCGTGGTGGTGTCCATGGCGTTTCCCCCGATCAGACCGAGCCCGGCGGTACCAGGCGGTAACTTGATGCGGGTTTTCTACGGCCGCCGAACACCCTCCGCAACCGGCGCCGACCCCCCGGCCCCGACCCCGCCGAGGTTCACCTATCCGTGTGGCAGCCCCCCGCCCCCAGGCCCCCGAGCACCCCCACAACACCCCTCAGGTGGACGCCCAAAGCCCCTGCGGGAGGAACCCGATGGAGTACCCCCCGATCACCCTCTCGGCCCCACGCGGAGCCGGGGGCGGGGCGGGGGTGGGAGGAGCGGTATCCCCTCGGACGGTCTCAGAGAGGCGTGGGGGCTTCCCGTCAGTCCCATCGTCCTTCCGGTTCGGGCCGGTCCCTCAAGGGCGCTCCTTCGTCGCGTCACTTCGTGATCGCCTTCGGCGACCCTTGACCGACCGCCCCGAACCGGAAAGCCGAAAGACTGCCGGGAAACCCCCAAAGAAACGGGACGGACGATCCTGGAGGGAGGCCTCCCTCAGCGCTGAGGCGAGGGGCCGGGCGCCGGCCCGCCCGACATACGGCCCCCACACCCGCGATCCGGACCAGGGGCGCGACTACCCGCACCAAAGGTCGATCCGGGCGACCTGGGAAGCCCCCAGACGCGACAGATCGCTACGCGCTCCTGCTGGCATGGCGTCCGACGACCGCCTATGGCTGATACCCGCACGAGAAGCCGATCAGAGCGGCTCATGGGGCACCCAGGCGCGTCAGTTCGCTACGCGCTTCTCTGATCTCGGCGGCCGGCCGCCGTCTTGAGCCGGTCGTCGGCCATACAGAAGACTCACGCGCCCCTTTTGCCCCCGTATGGGGGCCTGTTGTGGGGTCGGATGGCTCTCTGTCGGAGTCTGCGGGTGAAAAAGACATCCGCAGACTCCGGCAAGCCGCCAAAGGCCCGGCGAGAGGGCGGATTCGACCTCCAAAGGGCTTCGTCCGCCCCTCTCGCGGCCCATCCCAGCCCCAGACGGCCGCCGGACGCCAAGCCGGGAGGAGCGCGTAGCGATCTCTCGCGCCCGTCCACTGCCTGGGCTGACCTGGTCGTCCTCTGGCGCGGGTATCAGCCACAGGCGGTCGTCGGACGCTGAGAAACGGGGAGCGCGTAGCGATCTGTCGCGCCTGTCGGCTCCCTGGGCTGTCCTGGTCGGCCTCTCGTGCGGGTGGTCGCGCCCCTGGCCCGGGATCACGGACGTGGGGGGCGGATGTCGGGCGGGCCGGCGCCCGGCTCCTCGTCTCAGCGCTGAGACGCCCGCTCCTCCAAGGATCGTCCGTCCCGTTTCTTCGGGGGTTTCCCGGCAGTCTTTCGGCTTTCCGGTTCGGGTCGGTCGGTCAAGGGTCGCCGAAGGCGATCGCGTAGCGACGCGACGAAGGAGCGCCCTTGAGGGACCGGCCCGAACCGGAAGGACGATGGGACTGACGGGAAGCCCCCAACCATCGATGAGACCGCCCAGCCGGGACCCCCGCCCCCCAACCCCGCCGGGGCCGGACACCGCGTGGTGTCCGGCCCCGGCCGGGTGGGCTGCGGGCCTCGGGGCCCGGTGCGCGTTACTTCTTGCGGCGGCGGCCGCCCGAGGCCTTCTGGGCGCGGCGGCGTTCCGCGCGGGTCAGGCCGTCGCCGCCGGCGGCGTCGGAGTCGAAGTCGCCCTCGACCACGCCGCCCTCACCGTCGACCGTCGGGGCGGAGAAGTGCAGGCGGTCCGGGCGCTGCGGGGCGTCCAGGCCCTTGGCGCGGATCTCGGGGCGGGCCGACGGGACCGGCTCCTTGACCAGGGACGGGGCCGCGTCCTGCACCGGGAGCTCCTCGACCTGCTGCTCGACCTGGACCTCCAGGTTGAACAGGTAGCCGACGGACTCCTCCTTGATGCCCTCCATCATGGCGTTGAACATGTCGAAGCCCTCGCGCTGGTACTCGACCAGCGGGTCCTTCTGGGCCATCGCGCGCAGGCCGATGCCCTCCTGGAGGTAGTCCATCTCGTAGAGGTGCTCGCGCCACTTGCGGTCGAGCACCGAGAGGACCACGCGGCGCTCCAGCTCGCGCATGACCTCCGACCCGAGGGCCTTCTCGCGCGCTCCGTACTGCTCGTGGATGTCGTCCTTGACGGACTCGGCGATGAACTCGGCGGTGATGCCCGCGCGGTCGCCGGCCGCCTCCTCCAGCTCCTCGACGGTGACCTTGATCGGGTAGAGCTGTCGGAAGGCGCCCCACAGCCGGTCGAGGTCCCACTCCTCGGCGAAGCCCTCGACGGTCTCGGCGGCGATGTAGGCGTCGATGGTGTCGTCCATGAAGAAGCGCACCTGCTCGTGCAGGTCCTCGCCCTCCAGGACGCGGCGGCGCTCGCCGTAGATGACCTCGCGCTGGCTGTTGAGGACCTCGTCGTACTTCAGGACGTTCTTGCGGGTCTCGAAGTTCTGGGTCTCGACCTGCGACTGCGCGGACGCGATGGCGCGGGTCACCATCTTGTTCTCGATCGGGACGTCGTCCGGCACGTTGGCCATGGACATGACCCGCTCGACCATCTGGGCCTTGAAGAGGCGCATCAGGTCGTCGCCCAGCGACAGGTAGAAGCGGGACTCGCCCGGGTCGCCCTGGCGGCCGGAGCGGCCGCGGAGCTGGTTGTCGATGCGGCGCGACTCGTGGCGCTCGGTGCCCAGGACGTACAGGCCGCCGAGCTCCTTGACCTCTTCGAACTCGGCCTTGACGGCCGCCTCGGCGCGGGCGAGGGCCTCGGGCAGGGCGTGCGCCCACTCCTCGATGTGCTCCTCCGGGTCGAGGCCGCGCTGGCGCAGCTCCGCCTCGGCGAGGTCGTCCGGGTTGCCGCCGAGCTTGATGTCGGTACCGCGGCCGGCCATGTTGGTGGCGACGGTGACGGCGCCGCGGCGGCCGGCCTGGGCGACGATCGTGGCCTCGCGCTCGTGCTGCTTGGCGTTGAGGACCTCGTGCGGGATGCCGCGCTTGGAGAGCTGCTGCGAGAGGTACTCGGACTTCTCGACCGAGGTGGTGCCGACGAGGATCGGCTGGCCCTTCTCGTGCTTCTCGGCGATGTCGTCGACGACGGCGGCGAACTTGGCGACCTCCGTCCGGTAGATGAGGTCGGGCTGGTCCTTGCGCTGCATGCCCCGGTTGGTGGGGATGGGGACGACGCCGAGCTTGTAGATCTGGTGGAACTCGGCGGCCTCGGTCATGGCCGTACCGGTCATGCCGGAGAGCTTCGAGTAGAGGCGGAAGAAGTTCTGCAGGGTGATCGTGGCGAGGGTCTGGTTCTCGTCCTTGATGTCCACCCCTTCCTTCGCCTCGATCGCCTGGTGCATGCCCTCGTTGTAGCGGCGGCCGGCGAGGATGCGGCCGGTGTGCTCGTCGACGATCATGACTTCGCCGTCGATGACGACGTAGTCCTTGTCGGCCTTGAAGAGCTCCTTGGCCTTGATCGCGTTGTTGAGGTAGCCGACGAGCGGGGTGTTGACCGACTCGTAGAGGTTGTCGATGCCGAGCCAGTCCTCGACCTTGGCGACGCCGGCCTCGTGGATGGCGACGGTGCGCTTCTTCTCGTCGACCTCGTAGTCGCCGGTCTCCTCGATGCCCTTGAGCGGGTTGCCGGCCTCGCCCTTGGTCAGGCGGGTGACGAGCTTGGCGAAGTCGGCGTACCACTTGGTGGCCTGGTCGGCCGGGCCGGAGATGATCAGCGGGGTGCGGGCCTCGTCGACGAGGATCGAGTCGACCTCGTCGACCACGGCGAAGTTGTGGCCGCGCTGCACCAGCTCGTCCTGCGACCACGCCATGTTGTCGCGCAGGTAGTCGAAGCCGAACTCGTTGTTCGTGCCGTACGTGATGTCGCACAGGTACTGCTCGCGGCGCTGGGCCGGCGACATGTTGGCCAGGATGCAGCCGACGCTCAGGCCCAGGAACTTGTGGACGCGGCCCATCATCTCGGAGTCGCGCTCGGCGAGGTAGTCGTTCACCGTGATCAGGTGGACGCCCTTGCCGGACAGCGCGTTCAGGTACGCGGGGAGCGTGCCGACGAGGGTCTTGCCCTCACCGGTCTTCATCTCGGCGACGTAGCCGAGGTGCAGCGCCGCGCCGCCCATGATCTGCACGTCGTAGTGCCGCTGGCCCAGGACGCGCTTGGCGGCCTCGCGGACGGTGGCGAAGGCCTCCGGCAGCAGGTCGTCCAGGCTCTCGCCGTCCTGGTAGCGCTGCTTGTACTCATCCGTGAGCGCGCGCAACTCGGCGTCGGAGAGGTTGACGAAGTCCTCTTCGATGGAGTTGACCTGGTCCGCGATGCGGTGCAGTTTGCGCAGGATCTTGCCTTCGCCTGCACGCATGAGCTTGTTGAAGACGGACACTGAGGCTGGTCTCCTTGCCGGTCGGGCCTGGGCACTTTACGTAGCCGGGCACGGCAGGTGGGCCCCACCGCAACGGCCATCGTAAGCGAGGACGTGGTCGCGTCGGGAGGTCCGCCGTGTCCGCAGGGCACGGGCGCCCGGAATGAGAACGTACGGGGGACGGATTCGGTGCCGGGGTGGACGAAAACCCCTCGCCCGGGTTACCCGGCGCGGCAACAATCCGTTCATGGAACCCGTCACCCTGGCCACCGAGCGCCTCCTGCTGCGCCCCTTCGCCCCCTCGGACACCGAGGAGGTGTACGCCGCCTGCCAGGACCCCGAGATCCAGCGGTGGACGCTCGTGCCCTCCCCGTACGAGCGGGCGCACGCCGAGGCGTGGGTCACGCACGTCTCGCGGAGCGCCTGGTGGGAGGACCGCGAGTACGGCTTCGCGGTGCGGCTCGGTGCGGAGGGCGCCGAGGGGCCGCTGGTGGCCGCGGTGGGGGTGCACGTGCGCGGCGCCCAGGGGTACGAGATCGGCTACTGGGCGGCGAAGGAGCACCGGGGCCGCGGCTACGTCGCCGAGGCGGTGGCCGGGGTCGCCCGGTGGCTGTTCACCGAGGTCGGGGCCGGCCGGCTGGAGTGGCGCGCCGCCGTGGGCAACGCGGCCTCCCGGGCCGCCGCCGAAAAGGCCGGGTTCCGCTTCGAGGGCACCCTGCGCGGCGCGCTCGACCACCGCGGCACCCTGCGCGACTGCTGGGTGGCCGGACTGCTGCCCTCGGACCTCGGCCTGCCCTCGCGGCTGCCGTACCTGCCCGCTGTCAGTGCCACCCCCTAGGGTCGCGGCATGACGACGCTCTCGCTGTCCGCCGACGAGGCCCGCCGGATCGCCCTGCGCGCGCAGGGGTTCCTGGGGGCGCCCGACCGCCGGGGCGGGGTCCGGGGGGTGCTGCGCCATCTGGGGGCGGTGCAGCTGGACACCATCTCGGTCCTGGCCCGCTCGCACGAACTGGTCCCGTACGCGCGTCTGGGCGCGGTGGGCCGGGACGTGGTGGAGAAGGCGTACTGGTCGGACAGCCACGCCTTCGAGTACTGGTCGCACGCGGCGTGCATCCTGCCGATCGAGGAGTGGCCGCACTTCGCCTTCCGCCGCCGGGCGCGGCGGGCGCGCGGCCACCGCTGGCACGTGCTGGAGGACAAGGAGCGTTCGACGCGGGCGGTGCTGGACCGGCTGAAGGCCGACGGTCCGCTGACCTCGTCCGAGCTGGGCGGCGCGAAGAACGGCGGCGAGTGGTTCGAGTGGTCCGAGACCAAGATCGCGGTGGAGTGGCTGCTCGACACCGGTGAGGTGGTGTGCTCCGAGCGGCGCGGCTGGAAGCGGGTCTACGACCTGGCCGAGCGGGCCGTCCCGGACGCGCTGCTCCATGACGACCTGGACGACGCCGAGTGCCTGCGCCGGCTGGTCGCGCTGGCCGGGCGGTCGCTGGGGGTCGGTACGCGCGCCGACATCGCCGACTACCACCGCCTCAAGGGCGAGCAGGTCGACGCGGTGATCGCGGACTCCGGGCTGGTGCCGGTGGAGGTCGAGGGCTGGGGGAAGCCCGCCTGGGCGGATCCGCAGGCGCTTCGGACGGCGCCGCTGGGCCGTCACCGTACGACCCTGCTGTCCCCGTTCGACTCGCTGGTCTGGGACCGGCCGCGGACGGAGCGGATCTTCGGGTTCACGCACCGCCTGGAGGCGTACGTGCCCAAGCCGCAGCGGATACACGGGTACTTCGCGATGCCGCTGCTGGCCGGCGGGCGGCTCCGGGGCCGGGTCGACCCGGCCCGTGAGGGCCGCACCCTGGTGGCCCGCCAGGTCTCCCTGACGGCACCGGGGGCGGCGGGCGCGATGGCGCGGGCGCTGCGGGAGGCCGCGGAGTGGGTGGGCTGCGACGCGGTCCGCGTCGAGCGCGCGCAGTCCCCGGCGGAGGCGGCCGCGATCACCGCGGAGCTGGCGGCGCTGGGCGCCTAGGGGGCGGTGGGGACCCGGCCGGGGCGGACGCGGTCAGCGGATCTCCAGGATCTTCTCCCGCATCGCGTACACGACGGCTTCCATCCGGGAGTGCAGCTGGAGCTTCTCCAGGATGTTGCGGACGTGGTTCTTCACGGTGTTCTCGGAGATGAACAGCTGCTTGGCGATGTCCCGGTTGTTCATGCCCGTGGCCACCAGCTTGAGGACCTCGAGTTCCCGGTCCGTCAGCCGCGGCGCCGGGACCAGCCGGCGCTCGTCGGTGCGCTGGATCATCGACTTGAACTCGGTGAGCAGCTTCGACGCCATCGACGGGCTGATCTGGGACTGGCCGTCGGCGACCGCGCGGATCGCCGTCGCGACCTCGTCCGTCGAGATCTCCTTGAGGAGGTAGCCGGTGGCGCCCGCCTTGATCGCGTCGTAGAGGTCGGCTTCCTCGTCGCTGATCGTCAGCATGATGATCTTCGCGGAGGGGGCGACCTCCTTGATCGAGGTGCACGCCTCGATGCCGCCGCGCCGGGGCATCCGCACGTCCATCAGCACGATGTCGGGCAGCAGGTCGGCGGCCTTGTCCACGGCCTCCGCCCCGTCCCCGGCCTCGCCGACGACCTGGATGTCCTCCTCCTGGGCGAGGACGATCTCCAGCCCGCGCCGGAAGAGGGCGTGGTCGTCGACCACGAGCACCCGGATCGGCTCCCCGGCCGGGTCCTGCGCCCCATGACAGTCGGCGCCGTCGTCGTCGCGCGCCGGCCCGAAGCCGTCCGCCATCGTTCCTCCCCCTGCATGTGCTGAGCTGCTGGGCCAACCCGGCCGGGTCGGCCGCCGGTTGACTGCCCGACATGATTCCATGCCCGCGCTACGGGTCGGGGTGCTGGCGGAATCCGTATGGCTCATACGAGTCATACAGGTGCCCCTGCGGAACGCCTCGCGTTCCGCAGGGGCAATGGTTGAATTTCAGCCTCCGAGCGCGCCGCCCGCGCCCGCTCCCGAGGGCTCCGAGCTGGACGCCCCGTCGGGGTCCACGTGGATGACGCCGTAGTCGTAGGCGTGGCGCCGGTAGACGACGCTGGGCATCTTGGTCTCGGAGTCGACGAACAGATAGAAGTCGTGGCCGACCAGTTCCATTTCGTACAGAGCCTGGTCGAGCGACATCGGCCGGGCCGAGTGGGTCTTCTCGCGGACGATGAGCGGGCCTTCGCCCTGTACCTCCAGGGAACCGATCCGCTTGACCGGGACCCCTTCCTCCGTGTCCTCGTAGACCGGCTCGCCGTTGCTGTTGAGAGTCGCGACGCCGGCGACGTGGTCGGCGACCTCGGCCGCCGAGAGCCGTCCGGTGCCACGGCGGGTGAAGCGCTTGTCGTGCTGCTTGCGCAGCCGGGCCTCCAGCTTGTCCTGTGCCAGGTCGAGCGCCGCGTACGGGTCGGCGGCGGCGGCCTCCGCCCGGATCACCGGTCCCCGCGAGTGCAGGGTGATCTCCACGCGGTCGGAACGGTCGGCCTGGCGCGGGTTGTGCTCCTTGGACACCTCGACGTCCAAGCTGATCACCTTGGCGTCGAGCTTCTGGATCCGGTCCGGATTCAGCTTCTCGGCCACGTGCTTGCGGAACCGCTCGGGCACCTCGGTCTTGCGGCCCTTGACGACGATGTCCACGCAGAACTCCGTTCCCGGAGACCCCCGCTCTGGGCGGCGGAGCGTCTCCCTTTCGCACCAGGCTCCGGTGAACACCGGAGCCTCGGACTTGGCGACTTTCACCTCCTCCTCCCCCATCGGCAAGATCTACATCCCACCGACTTCGGAGTAGAGAGAGCCCCCCTCACAGGTACTGCACACGAAGATTCCAATAAACAGACGGACTGCTGCTCCGATACCCGGGGCCGAAGGTTCGCCAGTTCCTCACAACCGAACATATCTCTCAAAGCCGGTTGTCGGCACCCGCTACCGAAACGTACCTCCGATCAGGTGGGTCTTCCCTCTTACTACCTGCAACGATGCGCATTCCCCCGTGGTTCCAAATCTATTCACAAGATTTTTGCCCGGTCCGGGTTTCCGCCGTTCGGCGCGAAGGAACCCGCCGGAGCGGCGACCACTGCGGCAGCCTCCGCCCGCAGGCCCGCCATGCGCAAGGCCCTCGCCGCCTCCGCGAGCGTGGCTCCGGTCGTGATCACGTCGTCCACCAGCACGATCCGAGCCCCCGCCGCCAGCGCGGCCCCGCCCCGACGCACCTCCAGGGCCCCCGCCAGGTTCTCCTGCCGCTCCCGGGCCCCCAGGCCCGCCTGGTCCGCGACGGCCCGCCGCAGCCGCAGCACGGGCGCCACGCGCGCGGCCGCACCGGCCCCGCGCAGCCGCCCGGACGCGGCCAGGGCGATCCGCCGCGCCGGGTCGTGCCCGCGCGCCCGCACCGCCCGCCGCGCGGAGGGCACCGGCACCAGCACCAGCTCCGCCGCGCCCGCGGCCCGGCCGCCGACGGCACCCGTGCGGGCCACCGCCGCCGCCAGGGCCGTCCCGAGGGGACCGGCCAGGGGCAGCGCCCCGCGCTCCTTGTGCGCGAGCACGACCGCCCGTACGGCGTCCTCGTACCGGGCCCCCGCGTACACCGCGGGCAGCCCCGCCGGGCCCGCCCGCCGCGCCGCGGGACGCACCCGGCCCGCGCCCGTGCCGCTCAGGGCGTCCCGGCACGCCCCGCACAGCACCACGCGGGCGGCCCCGCAGCCGGCGCAGTCCACCGGCAGGACGAGGCCGGCCAGCTCCCGCCACCACTCCCGCACGCATCCACCCTGCCGTGCCGGACGCGGGCCCGCGACCCCTGTGGAAAACCGCCGCCGGAGCGCGCGGCCGCTCAGCCCGGGTAGACCGGCAGCCGGCCGCCCGCCGCGACCGTGCGCCACTGCGCGCCCGACGGCAGCCACACGATGCCGTCCTCGCCGAACCCGACCACCGGCTTGCCCTCGTCCTCCGAGGCCGCGATGGCGCTCAGCCCCGTCGCGCCGGGCAGGCTCGCGGCGACCATCGACCCGTCGGACAGCATGTAGCGGGCCTGGTCCACGCCGCCGCTCTCCCGGCCCACCACCAGCAGCCGGCCGCGCGGCGCCCAGCTCATCGCCGTCACCTCGGCCATCTGCGGGGCCGCCGGGCGCAGCTCGCGCACCGAGACCCGGGGGGAGTCCCCCTTGCCCTCGGGCCGTTCGATCCGCCCGATGAACAGGTTCTTGCGGGTGCCGTCCTTCTCCACCAGGAGCGCGATGCGCACCCCGTCCGAGGAGGCCTTCAGCCCGCTGATCCGCCCGCCGTCGAGCCCGGCGACGTCCACCTTCTGCGGGGTGCCGGTGCCGGCGGGCACCCGCCACAGGCCCTGCGTCTGCGGGTCGAGGTCGGCGATCCACAGGTCGCCCTGGGCGTCCCAGCTGGGCGCGGTGAGCTTCCCGGACCTGCTGGTCAGCAGCGGCTGCTGCGGCATGGGGCCCGCCGTCGTCAGCGTCACCACGAAGAGGTTGTGCCCGTCCTCGGAGACGACCGCGGCACGCTTCTCGTCGTACGTCACGGCCGCCGACCCCACCTTGAAACCGGCGGCGGTGGCCAGCGGGCCGGGGGCCGGCTCCGGCTTGTCCTGCTGCTGCTCGCTGTTGGCGTCGAGCATCATCCGGACGAGCCTGGCGTCCTTGTCCACGTAGTACTGGTGCTCCGGCGACGGCGGCCGGTTGGCGATGGCCGCCGCGGTCGAGCCGGTGACCCAGCACAGCGAGGACTTGCCGTCGGGCTTGAGCAGTTCGACCCGGTCCAGCTTGGAGGTCGTCAGGTCCCGGACGGTGTAGAGGAGTTGGGTGGCCATCTTCTGGCACTGCGGCTGGGCGACGTTCGAGGCGATGCCGTTGAGCGGGACGCGCAGCGTGTTCTGGCCGTCGTACGAGAGGGACTTGGTGCCCTCGCGCAGTTCGCTGCCGGTGGGGAACGCGGTGGAGACGACCGGGCCGAGCCACTTGGAGGGGCCGGTCAGCAGGGACTGCACGGTCTGCGTGGTCGGGTCCATGCGGGAGTCGGGGTCGGTGCGCTGGCGGACGTACACCGGGTCGGCGACGAGGGTGTTGCCGGAGAAGTAGTACTTGTTGACGGGCTTGTAGATGCGCTGGAAGTCGGACTCGCTCAGGACGAGGTTGCTGGGCGGGGTCGCGATCCGCCACTGCTTGTTGACCTGGACCAGCTGGAGGTACTCCTCGTAGCGTCCGCCGCCGCTCTCCGGCTGGTAGGCGCTGCGCTCGTCCACGGTCGCGAGCTTCTTGCCGTAGATCTTCCAGCGCGGTTCCTCGGACTCCTTGTCGCCCGGTGCGGGGACCCGGCCGAGGCCGGCGGAGAGGACGGTGACGGCCGAGCCGGGCCGCCAGCTCGCCGCGGCGCTCTGGGTGAGGTACTTGCGGGCCGTCGCCAGCTGGGGGTCGTCGCTGGTCATGGCTTCGAGGAAGCCGTCGACGATGTCGGCGGGGCTGGCCTTGTCGGCCGGCGGCACGCCGAAGACGCGGACCTGCGAGTCGACGCCCTGCGAGGCCTCCACCCGGCGGATCTCGCCGCGGTCGGGCATGGAGGCGCAGCCGCCGACCAGCAGGCCGACGGCGCCCAGGGCCAGCGCCACCAGGGTGGCGCGGGGCCGGCCGCCCGCCCGGGTCCGTTCGTTCCCTGCGCCCCGGCCGGCTGCCGCCGCCCGCTCAGCGTCCTCCACCGGATCCATCCTCCTGTGCTGCGCTCTGGTCGGCGGGCCTGGCCACGACGCGGGCGCCGTTGCCGGGCAGCGCCGTGGGGTCGGCGGGCACCGGCAGGGCGGTGGTGACCGCCGGCCTGGGCGGTATCGGGTCGCGGTCGGGGCGCTCGGCGCGCCCGTCGGGGTGGCCGCCGGTCCCGCCGGCGCCGCCCGTGCGCCCGGCGGCCTCCGCGGCGGCGCGGGCCCGGTTGCCGCGGGAGTCCTCGGGCTCCAGCGGGATCGGGGATCCGCGCAGGGGCTCGTCGGCGGTGCGGGGCAGGGTGAGGCGGAACTGGGAGCCGCCGCCGGGCTCGCCCCAGGCCTGGAGCCAGCCGCCGTGCAGGCGGGCGTCCTCGACGGCGATGGACAGGCCCAGGCCGGTGCCGCCGGTGGTGCGCGCCCGGGCGGGGTCGGCCCGCCAGAAGCGGTTGAAGACGCGGGTGGCCTCGCCGGGCTTGAGGCCGACGCCGTAGTCGCGGACGGCGACGGCGACGGCCCCGCCGGCCGAGGCGAGGCGGACCACCACGTCGCGGCCCTCGCCGTGCTCGACGGCGTTGACCACGAGGTTGCGCAGCACCCGCTCGACGCGGCGGGCGTCGGCCTCGGCTATGACGGGCTGGGTGTCGCCGAGGACGCGGATCCGGGTGCCCTTGTGCTCGGCCAGCGGTTCGGCGCCGTCGATGACGCGGCGTACGACGTCCCGCAGGTCGATGGGCTCGGCCTGGAGGTCGGCGGCGCCCGCGTCGAAGCGGCTGATCTCCAGCAGGTCGGAGAGGAGCGACTCGAAGCGGTCGAGCTGTCCGGCGAGCAGTTCGGCGGAGCGGGCGGTGACCGGGTCGAAGTCGACGCGGGCGTCGTGGATGACGTCGGCGGCCATGCGGACGGTCGTCAGCGGGGTGCGCAGCTCGTGCGAGACGTCCGAGACGAACCGGCGCTGCAGTCGGGACAGGTCCTCCAGCTGCTGGATCTTGTTCTGGAGGTTCTGCGCCATCTTGTTGAAGGCCTCGCCCAGACGGGCGATGTCGTCCTCGCCGGTGACCTTCATCCGCTCCTGGAGCCGTCCGGCCGAGAGCCGCTCGGCGACCCCGGCGGCCATCCGGACCGGAGTGACGACCTGGCGCACCACGAGCCAGGCGATGGCGCCGAGCAGCACGACCACGAACACCCCGGCCGTGGCGATGGTGACCTTGACCAGGTTGAGGGACTCCTCCTCCTGGGTGAGCGGGAAGAGGTAGTAGAGGTCGTACGGGTCGCCGTTGATGTCGGTGAGCCGCTTGCCGATGACCAGCGCGGGCTCCGGGAGCTTCTCCCCGGCTCCGGCGGTGTAGCGGATCTGCGAGAAGGTCTTGAAGGTGCCGGTGGCGTGGTTCACGGAGCGGCGCAGGGCGAGCGGGACGCTCGCGGTGGGGTCGACGTTGCCGGAGGCGCGGGCGCCCTTGACGCCCTGGGCGCCGGGGGCGGTCTGTTCGCCGGTGCCGGTGCCGGCGCCGAGGGCCACCACCTCGAAGGCGGTCTGGCCGCCGCTGGCGAGCTGTTTGACGAGCGAGTTCATCCAGGTGCTGGCGTCGCGGCCGACCTTGTTGTCGGTGGCGTCGGGGCCGTCGGCGGCGAAGGGCGTGTTGGCCTTCTCCTGTGCGACCGCGAACCCTCCGGCGGCCTGGCTCTGGGCGGCCTCCTCCTTGGCGTCGAGGAGTCCCTTGGAGACCTGGGCGATGACGACGAAGCCGAGCGCGAGGACCACGGCGAGCGACATCAGCAGGGTGGCGGCGACCACCCGGAGCTGGATGTTGCGCCGCCAGATGCGGACAGCCGGAAGCAGCGGCCGGCGCACGAGGCGTACGAACAGCCGCAGGAGGGGGCCGCCGGGTGCTCCGTCGGCCATGTGACGGAGCTGCCGGCCGCCCCGCAGGACTCCCCGCCGGGAGCCGCCCCGGGCCTTGCCGGGCGGCACCTCAGCTGGGTCCGGCCTTGTAGCCGACACCGCGCACCGTCACGACGATCTCGGGGCGCTCCGGATCCTTCTCGACCTTGGAGCGGAGCCGCTGCACGTGCACGTTGACCAGGCGGGTGTCCGCCGCGTGCCGGTAGCCCCAGACCTGCTCCAGCAGCACCTCGCGGGTGAAGACCTGCCAGGGCTTGCGGGCGAGCGCGACCAGCAGGTCGAACTCCAGCGGGGTGAGTGCGATGGAGGCGCCGTCGCGTTTGACCGAGTGGCCTGCGACGTCGATGACCAGGTCACCGATGACGAGCTGCTCGGGCGCGGGCTCCTCCGACCGGCGCAGGCGGGCCCGGATGCGGGCCACCAGCTCCTTCGGCTTGAACGGCTTGACGATGTAGTCGTCGGCGCCCGACTCCAGGCCGACCACGACGTCCACGGTGTCGCTCTTGGCGGTGAGCATGACAATAGGCACGCCCGACTCGGCCCGGATCAGCCTGCAGACCTCTATGCCGTCCCGTCCGGGCAGCATGAGGTCGAGCAGCACCAGGTCCGGCTTCGCCTCCCGGAAGGCAGCCAGTGCCTTGTCACCGTCCGCTACGAACGACGGCTCAAAACCTTCTCCACGCAGCACAATGCCGAGCATCTCGGCCAGCGCGGTGTCGTCGTCGACGACAAGGACGCGTCCCTTCATGGTTGACATCATCCCATTAGCTAATCGTTACCCGGCGGTGAGCTGCCCCACAGCCAAAAGGGCTGGAAATCACCCCTCGGACCTGCGTGGAGATCAGGACGACCAGTCTGCCCCGGATCCGAGCGACAATTGAAGGGCGGGAGCGGCGCGCGATCCGGGGGCAGCCGGTGATCCGGGGACGGCCCGACCGATCCGAGCGCCCCCATGGCACGATGGCAGCCGACCAGCGCGCCCGCCACGGCAGGTGCACGTGAAGGAGCGACGATGACTGACTCTCCGGGCTGGGCCGCGCCCGGATCCCCGTCCGACGGCCAGGGCTCCGACGCCGACCGGCCGGCCGCTCAGCCCACCGGCACGGGGAACGACACCGGCACCGGCACCACCTCCGGCGAGGGCACCACGCCCGCACAGGCCCCCGGCCCCACCGCCGACGCGAAGTGGTCCGCAGCACAGCCGCCGCCCGGACAGTGGACCAGCCCCGCCACCGGCCCCACCGCGCAGCCCGCCGCCCCTCCCGCACCCCAGGCGCCCGCCGCCGGCTGGGGCACCCGCCCCGGCAGCCCCTACCAGTACCCCGGCGGCTGGGGCAGCACCCCGCCCGCCGCCAAGCCCGGCATCATCCCGCTGCGCCCCCTCGGCCTCGGCGAGATCCTCGACGGCGCCGTCGGCACCCTGCGCGGCCACTGGCGCTCCGTCCTCACCATCAGCCTCGTCGTCGCCGCCCTCTCCCAGGTCGCCCTGCTGGCCATCCAGCGCACCTGGCTGAACGACCTCCCCACCGCCGACGAGAACCTCACCCCCTCCCAGGCCGTCAAGCTCATGGGCGACACCGCCGTCGTCTACGCCACCCAGTACTTCCTGGAACTCCTCGGGCTGATCCTCGTCACCGCCCTGCTCGCACCCGTCGTCAGCCGCGCGGTCCTCGGCCAGGCCTCCACCCCCTCCGACACCCTCAAGGCCGTACGACCCCTCGCCCCGCGCATGCTCGCCCTGACCGGCCTGCTGCTCCTGGGCGCCGTCGCCGCCCTCCTCCTCCCGGCCCTCCCCGGCATCCTCACCGGCAGCGCCGCCCTCACCGCCCTCGGCATCCCCGTCGGCTTCGTCCTCCTCGCCTGGTTCTACGTCACCTTCGTGCTGGCCCCGCCCGCACTGATGCTGGAACGCGGCTCGGCCGCCGCCGCCCTCAAGCGGTCCGCGAAGCTGGTCAGGGGCTCCTGGTGGCGGATCTTCGGCATCAGCCTGCTCATCTGGCTGATCCGCACCATCACCGCCATGGTCATCGTCATGCCCTTCGCCGGCATCGCCCTGCTCGTGTCCCCCGAGGGCCTCTCCGGCCTGCTGGACGGCACCGCCGCCCTCAGCTGGAGCTTCCTCCTCATCAGCGCCATCGGCGGCGTCGTCGCGGCCACCGTCACCGTCCCGATGCAGACGGGCGTCACCACCCTCCTCTACATCGACCAGCGCATCCGCCGCGAAGCCCTCGACCTGGAGCTCGCCCGCGCCGCCGGCCTCCACGGCTACGGCACCCCCACCGCCGAACGACCCGGAGGCTGACACGCCGATGAGCACGGGGGGACTCATCACCACCGCCGCAGGCGACACACCACCACTGACCACCCCGCGCGACGCCGCCCGCGAGGCGGCCGAACGCGAGCTGGCCAAGCCCGCCTACCACCAGGACGAGCCCGGGCTGCTCCAGCGCGCCCTGGACCGCTTCTGGGACTGGCTGGGCGACTTCCTCGACCGCGCCTCCGGAGCCACCCCCGGCGGCTGGGCCGGCCTCCTCACCATCGCCGTACTGGTCCTCCTCGTCATCGCCGCCCTCTGGTGGCGCCTCGGCACCCCCCGCCGCACCCCCACCGGCACCGCCGCCCTCTTCGACGAAGGCCCCCGCAGCGCCGCCGACCACCGCACCACCGCCGACGCCCACGCCGCCGCCGGCCGCTGGAACGAAGCCATCCAGGAACGCATGCGCGCCCTCGTCCGCGCCCTGGAGGAACGCACCCTCCTCGACCCCCGCCCCGGCCGCACCGCCGACGAGGCCGCCGCCGAAGCCGCGCTCAGCCTCCCCGCACACGCCGCCGGCCTCCACGCCGCCGCCCGCACCTTCGACGACGTCACCTACGGCGGCCGCACCGCCGACGCCGACGCCTACGCCCGCCTGCGCACCCTCGACCTCACCCTGGAACGCACCAAGCCGCTCCTGACGGGACCCGCCGCATGACCGGCCCCAGCGCCCCCGCCCCCACCTCCACCACCCCCACCGGCCCCCAGCGCTGGGCCCGCGCCCGCGGCCTCCTCCTCGCCCTCGGCATCCTCCTCGCCGCCGCCGTCACCCTCGCCGCCCTCCAGACCGGGGACCACCACGGCCGCCTCGACCCCCGCTCCGCCGACCGCGACGGCAGCCGCGCCCTCGCCCAGCTCCTGCGGGAACGCGGCGTCACCACCCGCGTCGTCACCAGCGCCGAAGAAGCCGCCGCCGCGACCGGCCCCCGCACCACCCTCCTCGTCACCGACCCCGACCTGCTCGGCGAACCCCAGCGACGCGCCATCCGCTCCGCCATCGACCTCTCCGGCGGCCGCACCGTCCTCATCGCCCCCACCAGCCTCAGCCTCCCCGACCTGGCCCCCGCCACCCACACGAAGTCCTTCGCCCACCGCGACGACCTCGACCCCGGCTGCGCCCTCCCCGCCGCCACCACCGCCGGCCGCGCCGGCACCGGCGACGGCCTCCGCTACACCACCACCCACCCCGCAGCCACCGCCTGCTACCCCAGCGACGGCCACCCCACCCTCCTCGTACTCCCCAGCACCACCAAGGGCGGCGACACCGTCCTCCTCGGCTCCGAACGCCCCCTGCTCAACCAGCACCTCGCCGAACAGGGCAACGCCTCCCTCGCCCTCCAGCTCCTCGGCTCCCGCCCCGACCTCGTCTGGTACCTCCCCACCCTCGCGGACATGCCCGCCGACACCCCCGCCGACGAGAAGAGCCTCCTCGACCTCGTCCCCTCCGGCTGGCTCTGGGCCCTGCTCCAGCTCTTCGCGGCCGCCACCCTCGCCGCCCTCTGGCGCGCCCGCCGGCTCGGCCCCCTCGTCACCGAGAACCTCCCCGTCGCCATCCGCGCCTCCGAGACCACCGAGGGCCGCGCCCGCCTCTACCGCAAGACCTCCGCCCGCGACCGCGCCGCCACCGTCCTGCGCGCCGCCGCCCGCGAACGCCTCGCCGCACTGGTCGGCGTACCACCCGCCCAGGCCCACGACCCCGCCACCCTGGTCCCCGCCGTAGCCGCCCGCCGGCCCCACGCCACCGGACCCGACCCGGCCACCACCCTCTTCGGCACCACCCCCGCCGACGACGCGGCACTCGTCGCGCTCGCCGACCACCTCGACGCCCTCGAAAGAGAGGTCCGCACCTCATGACGGCCACCACGGACAGCGCCCGCTCCTCCCTGGAAGCGCTCCGCACCGAAATCTCCAAGGCCGTGGTCGGCCAGGACTCCGCCGTCACCGGACTCGTCGTCGCACTCCTGTGCCGCGGCCACGTCCTCCTCGAAGGCGTCCCCGGCGTCGCCAAGACCCTCCTCGTCCGCGCCCTCGCCGCCTCCCTCGAACTCGACACCAAACGCGTCCAGTTCACCCCCGACCTGATGCCCAGCGACGTCACCGGCTCCCTCGTCTACGACGCCCGCACCGCCGAGTTCTCCTTCCAGGACGGCCCCGTCTTCACCAACCTCCTCCTCGCCGACGAGATCAACCGCACGCCCCCCAAGACCCAGTCCTCCCTCCTGGAAGCCATGGAGGAACGCCAGGTCACCGTCGACGGCACCCCCCGCCGGCTCCCCGACCCCTTCCTCGTCGCCGCCACCATGAACCCCGTCGAATACGAGGGCACCTACCCCCTCCCCGAAGCCCAGCTCGACCGGTTCCTCCTCAAACTGACCGTCCCCCTCCCCTCCCGCGAAGACGAGATCGGCGTCCTCACCCGGCACGCCGCCGGCTTCGACCCCCGCGACCTGCACGCCGCCGGCATCCGCCCCGTCGCAGGCGCCCGCGAACTCGAAGCCGCCCGCAAGGCCGTCGAGAACACCACCGTCTCCCCCGAGATCGCCGCCTACGTCGTCGACCTCTGCCGCGCCACCCGCGAATCGCCCTCCCTCACCCTCGGCGTCTCCCCCCGCGGCGCGACCGCCCTCCTCGCCACCTCCCGCGCCTGGGCCTGGCTCACCGGCCGCGACTACGTCACCCCCGACGACGTCAAGGCCCTCGCCCTGCCCACCCTCCGCCACCGCGTACAGCTGCGCCCCGAAGCCGAGATGGAAGGCGTCACCGCCGACTCCGTCATCTCCGCGATCCTCACCCACGTCCCCGTCCCCCGCTGATGGCCCTCACCGGACGCGCCGCCCTCCTCGCGGCCCTCGGCAGCCTCCCCGTAGGCCTCCTCGAACCCAGCTGGACGGGCCTCCTCGCCGTCAACGGCACCATCGGCCTGGCCTGCGCCGCCGACTACGCCCTCGCCGCCCCCGTACGCGCCCTGCGACTCACCCGAACGGGTGCCACCACGGTCCGCCTCGGCGACACCGCCGACGTCGGCCTCACCATCACCAACCCCGGCACCCGCACGCTGCGGGCCCGCATCCGCGACGCCTGGCCCCCCAGCAGCTGGCACCCCGGCACCGAAACCGACGCCTCCCGCCACACCCTGACCGTCCCCGCCGGCGAACGCCGCCGCCTCACCACCCGCCTGCGCCCCACCCGGCGCGGCGACCGCAAGGCCGCACTCGTCACCGTCCGCTCGTACGGCCCGCTCGGCCTGTGCGCCCGCCAGGGCAACCACGACGTCCCCTGGACGGTCCGCGTCCTGCCGCCCTTCACCAGCCGCAAGCACCTCCCGTCCCGCCTCGCGCGCCTGCGCGAACTCGACGGCCGCACCAGCCTGCTGACCCGCGGCGAGGGCACCGAGTTCGACAGCCTCCGCGACTACGTACCCGGCGACGACACCCGCTCCATCGACTGGCGCGCCACCGCCCGCCAGCACAAGGTCGCCGTCCGCACCTGGCGCCCCGAACGCGACCGCCACATCCTGATCTGCCTCGACACCGGACGCACCTCGGCCGGACGCGTCGGCGACGCCCCCCGCCTGGACTCCGCCATGGACGCCGCCCTCCTCCTGACCGCCCTGGCCACCCGCGCCGGCGACCGCGTCGACCTCCTGGCCCACGACCGCCGCCCCCGCGCCCAGGTCCAGGCCCGCTCGGCCGCCGACACCCTCCCGGCCTTCGTCGACGCCATGGCCGGCCTCGAACCCGAACTGGTCGAGACGGACGCCCGCACCCTCGTCTCCACCATCCTGCGCAGCGCCCCGCGCCGCTCCCTGGTGGTCCTCCTGACGAGCCTGGACGCGGCCCCCGTCGAAGAGGGCCTCCTCCCGCTCCTCCCGCGGCTCACCCAGCGCCACACGGTCGTCCTGGCCTCCGTGGCCGACCCCCACATCGCCGCCATGGCCGAGGCCCGCGGCTCCCTGGACTCCGTCTACGAGGCCGCCGCGGCCACCCAGACCCAGTCCCAGCGCCGCCGCACCGCCGACCAGCTCACCCGCCACGGCGTCCACGTCGTCGACGCCACCCCCGACACCCTGGCCCCCACCCTGGCCGACACCTACCTCGCCCTGAAGGCAGCGGGCCGGCTCTAGGGGTTACCCGAAGGGCCCGTTCGGGGACACCGTCACCGCCGGCCGCTGCCGGAGCTGCAAAACGGCCCGTAAACGCAGAAAAGCCCCGCACCAGAAGGTGCGGGGCTTTCCCACAATGATTGTTCGGCGGCGTCCTACTCTCCCACAGGGTCCCCCCTGCAGTACCATCGGCGCTGAAAGGCTTAGCTTCCGGGTTCGGAATGTAACCGGGCGTTTCCCTAACGCTATGACCACCGAAACACTATGAAGTTTGAACTCCAGCCGGCAAGGCGAGTTCGTTACTTCAGAACTAACACAGTGGACGCGAGCAACTGAGGACAAGCCCTCGGCCTATTAGTACCAGTCAGCTCCACCCGTTACCGGGCTTCCACATCTGGCCTATCAACCCAGTCGTCTACTGGGAGCCTTACCCTCTCAAGGAGGTGGGAATACTCATCTTGAAGCAGGCTTCCCGCTTAGATGCTTTCAGCGGTTATCCCTCCCGAACGTAGCCAACCAGCCATGCCCTTGGCAGGACAACTGGCACACCAGAGGTTCGTCCGTCCCGGTCCTCTCGTACTAGGGACAGCCCTTCTCAATATTCCTACGCGCACAGCGGATAGGGACCGAACTGTCTCACGACGTTCTAAACCCAGCTCGCGTACCGCTTTAATGGGCGAACAGCCCAACCCTTGGGACCGACTCCAGCCCCAGGATGCGACGAGCCGACATCGAGGTGCCAAACCATCCCGTCGATATGGACTCTTGGGGAAGATCAGCCTGTTATCCCCGGGGTACCTTTTATCCGTTGAGCGACGGCGCTTCCACAAGCCACCGCCGGATCACTAGTCCCGACTTTCGTCCCTGCTCGACCCGTCGGTCTCACAGTCAAGCTCCCTTGTGCACTTACACTCAACACCTGATTGCCAACCAGGCTGAGGGAACCTTTGGGCGCCTCCGTTACCCTTTGGGAGGCAACCGCCCCAGTTAAACTACCCATCAGACACTGTCCCTGATCCGGATCACGGACCGAGGTTAGACATCCAGCACGACCAGAGTGGTATTTCAACGGCGACTCCACAACCACTGGCGTGGCTGCTTCAAAGTCTCCCACCTATCCTACACAAGCCGAACCGAACACCAATATCAAACTGTAGTAAAGGTCCCGGGGTCTTTCCGTCCTGCTGCGCGAAACGAGCATCTTTACTCGTAGTGCAATTTCACCGGGCCTATGGTTGAGACAGTCGAGAAGTCGTTACGCCATTCGTGCAGGTCGGAACTTACCCGACAAGGAATTTCGCTACCTTAGGATGGTTATAGTTACCACCGCCGTTTACTGGCGCTTAAGTTCTCAGCTTCGCAACCCCGAAAGGTCACTAACCGGTCCCCTTAACGTTCCAGCACCGGGCAGGCGTCAGTCCGTATACATCGCCTTACGGCTTCGCACGGACCTGTGTTTTTAGTAAACAGTCGCTTCTCGCTGGTCTCTGCGGCCACCCCCAGCTCAGAGAGCAAGTCTCATCACCAGGAATGGCCCCCCTTCTCCCGAAGTTACGGGGGCATTTTGCCGAGTTCCTTAACCATAGTTCACCCGAACGCCTCGGTATTCTCTACCTGACCACCTGAGTCGGTTTAGGGTACGGGCCGCCATGAAACTCGCTAGAGGCTTTTCTCGACAGCATAGGATCATCCACTTCACCACAATCGGCTCGGCATCAGGTCTCAGCCTTAACGTGTGACGGATTTGCCTACCACACGGCCTACACCCTTACCCCGGGACAACCACCGCCCGGGCTGGACTACCTTCCTGCGTCACCCCATCGCTTACCTACTACCACCTTGGATCGCCGGCTCCACCACTTTCCATTCCCCGAAGGGTCCGGAACGGCTTCACGGGCTTAGCATCAGAGGATTCGATATTGGGCGTTTCAAAGCGGGTACCGGAATATCAACCGGTTGTCCATCGACTACGCCTGTCGGCCTCGCCTTAGGTCCCGACTTACCCTGGGCAGATCAGCTTGACCCAGGAACCCTTAGTCAATCGGCGCACACGTTTCTCACGTGTGTATCGCTACTCATGCCTGCATTCTCACTCGTGAACCGTCCACAACTAGCTTCCGCTGCTGCTTCACCCGGCACACGACGCTCCCCTACCCATCACAGCGGGCGTTGGCCCTATTGCTGCAATGACACGACTTCGGCGGTACGCTTGAGCCCCGCTACATTGTCGGCGCGGAATCACTTGACCAGTGAGCTATTACGCACTCTTTCAAGGGTGGCTGCTTCTAAGCCAACCTCCTGGTTGTCTCTGCGACTCCACATCCTTTCCCACTTAGCGTACGCTTAGGGGCCTTAGTCGATGCTCTGGGCTGTTTCCCTCTCGACCATGGAGCTTATCCCCCACAGTCTCACTGCCGTGCTCTCACTTACCGGCATTCGGAGTTTGGCTAAGGTCAGTAACCCGGTAGGGCCCATCGCCTATCCAGTGCTCTACCTCCGGCAAGAAACACACGACGCTGCACCTAAATGCATTTCGGGGAGAACCAGCTATCACGGAGTTTGATTGGCCTTTCACCCCTAACCACAGGTCATCCCCCAGGTTTTCAACCCTGGTGGGTTCGGTCCTCCACGAAGTCTTACCTCCGCTTCAACCTGCCCATGGCTAGATCACTCCGCTTCGGGTCTAGAGCGTGCAACTCAATCGCCCTATTCGGACTCGCTTTCGCTACGGCTTCCCCACACGGGTTAACCTCGCTACACACCGCTAACTCGCAGGCT